>JAYUHW010000197.1:0-18021 GCA_043766615.1 Fibrobacteria bacterium
TCATATACGGTTCTTCACTTACTAGCCAGTGAATGTGTCAAACTCGGCCTTACCCGTAACAAATCCAAGGAAGTTGGCGGCACCCAAGGCAATGACCGCCACGACAATGACGCCGATAATCTTCTTGGCTGCCCCTTCATCACCTCCAATCCAGCGGATAGCATAATAGATAACCGCCAAAATGGCGAGACCGGCAATGGCGGCATTGGCAATGGTGACAAGGTTTCGGATGGGATTGGTGATCTCGGAAGTGGCAAAGCCTGTTTGGGCTTGAGCTGTGACCACTAAGAAATTGAAGAGCAGGAAAGCAACTGGGTACCTCTGATTGTAGACCCAGGAATAGAAACTACGGATCTGGAAGGGGGTCTTGTGGGTTGAAGGTAATTCTGAGGTTGAAGTAAGCATGGAGGACTCCTTTTTAGTGATAGTATTTAAATACTATTAATATTATGGAGAAACCACTCGACAAGTCGTTAAAAGAAAACCTCCTATATTTTAGCGGAATCAACGAAATCGATGTGTTTAGGCTAATTCCTGCGAACCTGGGAAATCAGCAAACCACTCAGGCCGGTCAGCAAAAAAGTGAAGGTTGGAAAAATCTCAAGCAATTTTACCGGCTGCCTCTTCTACTTTCGGAAGTGGCATTTCTAGGAGGCCAAATGGGAGCAGGTGAAATATAGTGGAATCGGTGAGCAGAGCATAAAGGGCTTTTTAAGCTGATAGAGCGTGCGACCTAACACCTGGTATGCCTAGCTAGCGAGCGATAACCGCTCAGACCGAAGTGCCCCCCCCTGGGTCAGGTCAAAATGTCCGTTCAGCCCCAATTAATTTGGGGAAAGGGAAACCATCATTTCTGGTTTTTAAATTTGGCAATCTTGACGGTTTTCATTGCATGGCGGCGGCTTCATTTTGTAATGCCAACAATGTGTTCATTTTGAGTTCGAGTGGCGGGAAGAGGCCGAGATTCATGAATCTGTGGGTCCCTTTGCGCAAGCATCTTTAACGCAGCTACGCAACCACCGATGTGCGGGATCGGTATTCAACCGCGGGTGCCAAAGCATTGATACCGTGAACTCAGGAATAGGAAATGAAAGAGGAAAGCTGTGCATTCCTGCGCGTAGATACCCGGTATGCCGTTCTGGTACATTGGCAATTAAATCCGTAGCCCGGGCCAAGGCCAAAGCAGAGGAAAACCCGCCGACAATGGCCGCGTTCTCATTTACCAGCCCCAAAAGCATGATGGCCTCATCAAAGGGACCCTTTTCACGTCCTTGTAGCGATACGCAGATGTGCCTGCCCTCTGCGTATCGAGCCGTCGTGATTTTGCCCTTACAGAGTGGATGTCCCATTCGCACTACGCCTATGTAACGATCCTTGAACAGCGCTTGCGTATGAACCTCGGGACTTGTCGTCATCTCCACCACGCCGGTCTCCAAATCGACGGTTCCGTCGCGAAGCGATTCGCTTTCCTTGTTCGGTTTCTGAAGAAAGTAGAGACGCACGCTGGGGGCCTCCTTGGAGATCCGCGAAATGAGCGCCGGTCCGAAGTTTTCGACAAAACCTTCTCGGGTACGAATCGTAAAGGTCCTTGTAAGCTGTTTGGGATTGAATGTCTCGGATGGGCGGAGGACCTTTTGGGCGTCCAGTACGAGTTGACCGACTTGGTCGCGGAGTTCAATGGCTCTTGGAGTGGGAACGAGACCTCGTCCGGCCCTGACCAAAAGTGGATCACCGGTCGTCTCCCTCAATCGCGCAAGTGCCCGGCTCATGGCGGATGGACTTAGCCGCAATCGTTTTGCCGCGCGCGCAACACTCCCTTCAGCAAGTACAGCATCCAGGGTCAGAAGCAGATTCAAATCAGGGTTAGACATACACTGAATCTAACTAATATAGCGTCAAATGCATGGATAAAATGCATATGGCGCGTCTTCCGCTATGCCAAATTTCGCCTTATACTTCAGAAAGCTCCTAATTGGAAGCTGATAAAAAAAGCTGGTTTCATTTTGAAGCCAGACTTAACCGGAGGAAAATATGACTGAATCACTCTCTCCCACACGTTTCTCAAGGCCACGCTTCGCCTTCCTTGTCTTGCTTGGCACATACCCGGTCATCACGGCCGTTCTTTACGTGCTCTTCCCCTTGACAGTTGGGTGGACGGTCTGGCAGCGTACCTTGATTGTTGCCCCCCTTATGGTCACTGTAATGGTTTGGGGTCTTATACCTACCGTTCAGAAGCAGTTTCGGGTTTTTATAAATCCGCCGGTCCGGAGGAACGGCTAGGTGCAGCCATCTACTAAGGAGAGAAGCGGGTCAGTCCGGGGAGCGCTTGCCAGCCTCTCCCTTTCCATGTTAATGCCTTCCCTGGACACCAGTATCGCCAATGCGGGTTTGCCTACCTTGGCGCATATGTTTTCCGCATCTTTCCAAGCGGTCCAGTGGGTGGTGCTCGCGTATCTCCTTGCCATTACAGCCTTAATCGTCGGTGTAGGACGGTTCGGCGACATCATCGGCCGCCGCCGGTTGCTCTTGGCCGGTATCGTATTGTTTACCGTGACTTCGCTGCTCTGCGGCATTGCCCCTAGTCTTTGGTTCCTGATTGCCGCCCGGGCGGCGCAGGGCCTCGGCGCGGCTATCATGATGGCCCTGACCCTGGCCAGCGTTGGCGAAACGGTGCCGAAAGAAAAAATAGGAAGCGCTATGGGCTTACTCGGAACGATGTCCGCAATCGGCACGACCTTAGGCCCATCTTTGGGCGGACTGCTAATCACGAGCCTAGGTTGGCGGTCCCTCTTCCTTATTAATGTTCCGCTGGGGATTATAAATTTTTACCTCGCGCATCGCTTCCTGGTTCTTGATGAGCGGAAAGCGAAGGAGACCGCGGTCCGCTTCGATATTAAAGGTATGTTGGTGCTTGCTTTTACCCTCGCGGCCTATGCGCTTTCAATGACAATCGGCAAAGGCCAATTCGGTGCACTCAACTTGGTTCTGTTGTTTTTCGTAGCCTTTGGAATTGCCCTATTTATTCAGGTCGAGGCGAAAGCCAAATCGCCATTAATCCGTTTGTCGATGTTTCGCATCCCGCACCTCAGCGCGGGCCTCGCCATGAGCACGCTCGTCTCGGCCGTGATGATGTCAACATTGGTGGTTGGGCCTTTTTATCTATTCTACGCGCTTGGGCTCAAAGCGGGTATTGTAGGGTTTTCCTTATCCGTAGGACCGCTTGCTTCCGCGCTGACCGGCTGGCCGGCGGGCCGCATTGTGGACCGTTTCGGCGCTCACAGCATGACTCTCGTTGGGCTCATCGGAATCGGATTCGGCTGCTTAGTGCAATCGTTCGTACCCTTGACCTTAGGCATATTCGGCTATCTCACACCCATTGTTTGCATTACTGCCAGTTACGCCCTTTTCCAAGCGGCCAACAATACCGCCATCATGAAGGATATCTCCTCAGACCAACGTGGTGTCATTTCCGGATTACTTAGTCTATCCCGAAATCTTGGGCTTATATCTGGAGCTGCGGGCTTAGGCGCAGTATTCGCTTTTGCTTGTGAGACCCCGGCCATCGAATCAGCAGGGCCTAATGCCATTGCCGCAGGCATGCAGATCACCTTTAGAGTGGGTGCCGTTCTGGTAGCCTTTGCGCTTGTCATCGCCATCGGAAGCCGTAGACTTGCCAATCATCCGTTGCGTGCGGGTGATCGGTCTTGATTTACCCTGACAGGTTGTTCCTTGAACATTTGAACTGTAGGATCTGCATTTGGGCGATGGCCAACCGGATATCCGTCCCATCCGAGTCTATATTGTCAATACATGAATTCCGTGAATTTTCTGGATGGCCGATTATTTTCCCGCTGGATGCTCCTAAACGTGTTCCTGGGGACGGTTATTTTGGCCTTCGCCTGCCAAGCCTCCGAGAACCTCCCAGCACCCGTCGGCAGACCAACCCTATCAGTCTGGGATAAGCCCCAGGTCCTCAACGGGATTTGGAAATTTCATTACGGGGACTCGGCCGCCTGGGCTCTAGCCGAATACTCGGATGCTCATTGGGATTCCCTCATTCTCAAGCATGGGTTAGGCAGGAAAACCATCATGCGAAAGGACTACGCCTGGTACCGCATCGAGATCAAACTTCCTCTCAAGCCGGGTCCAGGAAAATCCCTTGGCCTTCTGCATCCGGCTAGCACTCCGCAGGAGTATTACTGGGATGGCGAATTGATTGGACGGACAGGCCGTGTCGGCGCCTCGAAAGCCGAGGAGCGTACCGGGGACATTTCACTCACCGAGATTCCCGAACGGCTAACCGGTCCAGGCAGGCATGTACTGGCCATCCGGTTGTCGTCGCACCATCCCCTTTTCTATCCCAACACCATGAGTGTGAGTCTGGGAGAATATACAGGCTTGCTTCTGGGATCCATCCACGAGATTATGGTGATGTACTTCTTCGCAGGAATCTTAGTATTCGGTGCCGTTTATCGTTTCCTTAACTACCGTGCATCCGGTTATGGCCGCAATACAATTCTCTTTTCGGTTTTCGTTCTTTCATGCGCCGCTTACATCGTACTTGAGCATTTAGGATCTTTTATCGATTTAAGCGCCGGGCAGCAACTGGCCGTCTGGTTAGCCTTATCAGTTACCTGGTATTTCATTATCAGTATGGTTCCAGACTATTTCATTTTCGCGGAGTCCTTTCCCTACCGGTGGGTGCTTCCCGCGCTCCTCATAGGAGGATTATCCGTAGCCGCTCCCATGGGCTTTGTGTACACCGGGTTCGCGCCGTTGGCTTGGATCTCGCCCATCGTTTCCGCTAATCATGCATTCGTTGGCCTCAGCATGACTATATCCATCTGGGTCATCGGCTGGGCGGTCTGGAAGAAGCAATCGGGCAGCGGCCTGGCTTTGCTGGGTATTCTCAGCATGCTGGTTGGCATTCTCGTAACCTGGGAATTCGGCATCGATTGGGCCTGGGTCGCAGGCGTAGCCGCGCATGTGATTTTCCTGGCCCAAGCCCAGAACCGGCAGATGTCGGAACGCTTGGCCAGGCATCGCGAAATGGAACTGCGTTCGGCTCGCCTGGAAATCGAACTCCTCAAGAAAAACATCCAGCCGCACTTCCTTCTGAATTCCCTCAACTCCATCATAGCTTGGCTGGAAGAGGAACCCAAGACTGCGGTCCGGTTGGTTAACGCCCTAGCCGACGAGCTGAGCATGCTTCTGAGGATCTCCTCCCAGAAGACCATCCTCCTCAAGGAGGAGATCGATCTTTGTCGGACCCACCTACAGGTCATGGGCTTGCGTCAGGACAAGACCTACACCCTCGCTTATGTGGGTGACCTTGGAGACGAACGCATACCGCCCATGGTACTGCATACCCTGGTCGAGAATGGACTCACCCATGGGTATCTTGGCAAAGCCACCGGGAGCTTTATCCTAAGCTGCCAGAAACTTGCCGGGGGCGTGCGTTATTCCCTGTTCAACGATGGCGTTCCCAGGGAGAAGAAGGACAAAAAACAGGGCGACGGTACCGGGCTTCGTTATGTCCGCACTCGCCTGGAAGAGGCCTTTCCGGGGCGTTGGAGTCTGGATTCCCGTCCGGTCGATACTGGGTGGGAGGTCACCTTAGACATCAAACATGAAATGGGTTGAAGGGAAAATAACATGCGCATACTAATCGCCGAAGATGAAAGCGTCACCGCCCGCAGGCTGGAGCGTATGGTGCACGAAATTCTCGGCGTTCGTGTCGAGAGCATGGCCGTCAAGGAAAGCCTCGCCGACGCCGAGGAATACCTATTTGAGAAGCCCATCGATCTCCTGTTCCTGGATCTCAACTTGAACGGCGAAGACGGCTACGATCTTCTGAAGCTGGCCGCGGCCGGATCATTTCAGACCATAGTTGTCTCCGCCAATTCCGATCGCGCCATCGAGGCATTCAAGTACGGAGTATTGGACTTTGTGCCCAAGCCCTTCGACCTGGAAAGGCTCAAGCGGGCCCTGGATCGAGCGAGTATCAAGGGTCCGGGCCTATCTCCTGCCAAATACTTGTCGGTGCGCAAACACGGCAAGGTGGAGTTGGTGCCGGTAGAGAGTGTGCTGTACTTGCAGGGGGCTGGGGACTATGTGGAAATCCATCTCTTGGATGGGCGAATGGAACTGCACTCCAAAACCCTCGAGAGCTTGGCGGGATTGCTTCCACCGCATTTCGAGCGCATTCACAAGAGCTATATCGCGGACATACGATCCATGAAGGGCATTGTGCTCCAGGGCGCGGGCAAATATGCCATGGAGATGAAAGGCGGACGGCTGGTGCCAATCAGCCGAACCAAATACAAAGAACTGAAAGAAAGGATTTAATTCATGAAAATCCTGTTGATTGAAGACGAACCTCCCGCCGCCCGCAGGCTTCAGAAATTGTTGGAAAAGTTGCTGGAAAGCTTGGGTGAATGGGGGAAGGTACCGGCGGAACTGAATTGGATAGGCAATCCAGATCTCGCATTGGAGGCCGTGGACAAGCAACCGGACCTCATCTTCCTCGATCTCAATCTCGAAGGGTTCAATTCCCTGGAGTGGCTGCGGGAGGCCAAACTGCCGGCCAACCGGACCATCATTGTGAGCGCGGATACTCGCTACTGCGACGAGGCGTTCGCATTGGGGGTCTTCGCCTACCTCTTCAAGCCCATCGACGAAAGCTTGCTGCGGTCACAACTCGAACGATTCCTGAAAGAAAGCAACTTGATTGCGTGAGATGAGGGTCATGTACAGATCCGCGCTCTTCTTTAGACTGACCTTAAGTCTGGCCATTGCCTTAGCTGTACCGACTTTCGCGGAAGCGCAAGTGCCTTCAGAAAAAGTTGAACGGGCACAATTCTCAGTGGACATCAATTCCAGGGATGTTACCCTCATTGATAGTTGGAAACTCAAGTTTGGGGATGATACCGCTTGGGCACTTCCGCAAACTTCGGATGCAGAATGGGTGATTGCCGATGAGCCGGGTGCCTTTTGGGTAGAGAATGGCATGCCCGGAAATGGAATAGGCTGGTACCGGGCCCGAATCGTTA
Source organism: Fibrobacteria bacterium (assembly GCA_043766615.1). Taxonomy (GTDB): domain Bacteria; phylum Fibrobacterota; class Fibrobacteria; order UBA11236; family UBA11236; genus Chersky-265. The sequence goes on from JAYUHW010000197.1 coordinate 7,053, forward strand.
TTATATCCCAACCCGATTCCCTCAATCCCATAAACATGCATATCATACATTACCCCACCGCCCAAGAAATCTACTGGGACGGGAACTTGATCGCCACTAATGGCCGCATCGGCAGGACCGTCGAAGAGGAACGCGCGGGCAAGGTATTTCAAGCGGTGCGACTTTCCCATCGATTAACCGAACCGGGGGTCCACGTCTTAGCCATCCGAGTCTCCAACTACTGGAATGCGAGCGGAGGATTGGGAGAGGTAAAGCTGGGAGCTTGGAAACCCCTCCAAAACGATTTTCATGGACAATGGGCTCTCCTCATATTCCAGGTAGGTATCATTAGCGTTACCGGGGTGTATTTTTTCGCCAACTTCCTCACCCGCATTAACCGGACCTACGCACTTTTCAGTCTCATCTGCCTGGGATGCGTCTTGCAAACCGCTCCCCGCTATGTCGAAGTGTACTTCAATGTTGGAATCGAAGCTACCAGGTGGCTCTCCAGTCTACAATACCTCGGCTATACAATTATGATGTGCTCCTTTCCTCTTTTTTTCTTCAGTGAATTCTCATCGCTTGCGCGTAAATGGTATTGGGTGACGGCTGCAATTGCAGGGTTGGCTACTCTCCCTTGCCAAGGATTTATTTTCAATCTGATTCCCACCACCCTATTCCAATTCGTAAAGGTGTCAAACGCCATCATTGGTTTCGCGGCCATCTTTGCGAGTTTGGGAGTAACCGGCTGGGCCGTTTATCGCAAAAAGGAGAACAGTCTAATGGCCAGCCTGGGCCTACTCTGCATGTTGGTCGGCGTCACCCTGGGAGTCGTATTCGAGCTACAGTTCACATGGCCGTTGGGACTGACCGCCCTTATCCTGTTCCTCAATGCTGGCCTTTCGCGCAGCCTCACACGCAAAAGCCTGGCGTACCAGGAAGCCCATCTTAAGGGGGCCCGCCTCGAGATAGAACTGTTGAAGAAAAACATTCAGCCCCACTTCCTGCTCACCTCCCTCAGGTCCATCACCGATTGGCTAGAGAAGGAGCCTAAGATGGCTGCCCGCCTGGTGAACGCGCTGGCGACTGAACTGCGGATGATGCTCAAGATGACAACGGAGCGAATGGTAAGCATGAACGAGGAAATCAATCTCTGCCGCACACATCTCGAAGTGATGGGGCTGAGACGCCACCGGACGTTGGCCCTGGATACCCTGGGTGTGGACGGCGAGGAGCTGATACCGCCCATGGTCATGCATACCCTTCTGGAGATAGGGTTGGATGAAGCCACGGAAGGTAATGACGAAATCCGCTTCCTACTGGAACGCATGCAAGGAAACGGTTTGATCCTACGGCTCTCGCACCAAGCTGCGCTCAAGCCCCGATGGCAACGCGGCGAGGATGAGACCGGACTCAAGTACATACGTGCCCGTCTTCAGGAATGCTTCCCAGGTCGATGGTCCTTGCTTGCGGGCCTATCCGATACCTCTTGGGTAGCTGAAATTCACATCAATGATCCCGCGGCTCTGCCGTGCGCGGCCCTGCCGGGGCGTAAATCTACCATTCAAGGTCCATAACCGACCGTTCACCGGCCGGAATCCCGGCCTCCACATTCCGCAGGATAGATTCAGGTCAGAACACCAGGACATGCACGCTTGCGGCATTCCCGTCGCAGTCCTCCGTCCGGGAAGGTATCATGATCTTAATCCTATTCGTCTCCGTTTCTCTCCTCACCCAGGCTTACTTCTTCAGAAATCTCGACGCTCCCGAGAGTAACTCACAAGTTAACATAGGCGCGACCTATGTTGATTCAGTGCTAGCCAGGTATTCTGCGAACGTTTTGACGGGTGAAAACGACAGTTCACGGACCACAGAACACGCACGTGACCGGTAACCTGTATATTTCCTTTAGTCAGCTGCACATCATACATCAGCGCAAACAGAAAGGTATCGGATGAAAAAATTCAGTCGTTTTTACCCAGGTCTTGGCCTAGGTCTAGGTCTAGGTCTAGCCCTCATCGCGGCGGCTACCCCGGCCCGCTCGGTATTCGTTCACGGGACCGCACCGGCGGGATCCAAAGTATCCCTAGGAGGCAAGGAGATCTCCGTGGACTCCATGGGCCGTTGGTTCGGAGCCATCTCTACAGATAGCGCCGCACCCACCCGCCAAGAACTCTGCTTGCTTAATGGCGCGGACCGAGCCTGCACTTTGTTCGACCCAGGTGTCTTTGATACACTGGAGTTGGCACCGCTGACTTTCTCGTCTTCCAGGACCGGCACCGGGGTATCCTTTCCCGACCTCGCTCCGGAGGCTGGCGATTCAGCCATGAATGTCTCCACTCCAGTGCCGCCAGGACGTGATTCCGCGCTAATGGTCGACGATGGCCGCGAAGCCGCGGGTCGCACAGTTAAAGTGAGAGCGAAACGCAAAGCCCTGCGAGTCTCAGGCCAGACCCGAGTCACATCCCAGGAAATAAAGCGCATGCCAGGACTCGCGGAGCCGGATGTGATCCGGGCGGTGCAGGCATTGCCGGGTGTGGTTGCCTCCTCGGACTTCTCCACTAAACTGTACGTCCGGGGATCGTCCAGCGATCAGAACTTGGTGCTGTTCGACAATGCCGTATTGTATTCGCCCATGCACTTCGGCGGCATCTTTTCCACCTTCCTCGCCGACGGCGTGGGTGGCATGGAATTCTACAAAGGAGGCTTCAGCCCGCGTTACGGCAACCGGCTCAGTTCGGTTTTAGCTGTGGAGAGCAAAAACGGCGGCGTCAACGATACCGGCGCAGCCAAGGACACCTGGGCCCAGGGAACGGCGCGCATCACCACTCTTTCTGGTTCCCTAGAGACCGACGGCCGCAAGGGCGACTTCTCTTGGGTCATGGCCGGTCGCCGCACCTGGATCGATGAAGCTTTGAAAGCCGGACGGAGCGCAGGAATCACCGAACTCAAGCTGCCATACTACTTCTACGATACACAGGGAAGCATAGCCTATGGCCACGACGGCGATACCCTGCGAGTCTCATCGTATCACGGGCGCGATCGGTTGTCCCTAGGCCCCGTCAAGATCGAATGGGGCAACACTGCTATCCCCATCAACCTCAAGCTCCGCCTCTCGGATCGATGGGCCTATTCGGGAACCGTTGCCTACTCCAAGTTTTCCCAGATATGGGGCTTAGGCGACATCATCGACGCCACCAATTCCATGGAAGACTGGAACCTGCGCCAGGAAGTTGCCCTGGAGGCTGGCGCGGGCCACCAGGTTACCCTGGGAGGCGAGCTCAACCGATATGGATCCAAATTGCGGATTGACCAGCCAGTTCTCAATGTCCATACTCTCGATAATACCACGGCGGACTTGTATGCGGGATATATCCAAGATCGCTGGGTGATTTCCCCGAAGCATACCGTAACTGCGGGGATACGTGGGTATGTCTATCCAGAGCTCGATGAAACTGCATCGGATCCCCGGGTCACTTATACCTGGCGCCCTTCCAAGGTCTGGCGTATGGACGCACATGCGGGCATCTACCACCAGTTCATTTCGAGTATCCGGTGGACGGATCAGGAAACGTTCAACGAATTCTGGTATCCAGCTAAAGGCACGATCAAGCCCTCCCATTCGACCTTGGTCTCGGCAGGTGCCGAGCGAAGCGATCTCGGCCCACTTAACCTGCGTTTGGGGCTGGAGGCCTATTATAAAGACATTCGGGATCTACCCTTATACTTCCCCAACCGCACTCAGTCGGAAGTCCAGGGCAAGGACAGCACGGCCGAGGGATATCAGATCTCACACGAATTCACAACACAAGGTGGCTACTCCGCTGGCGCCGAACTCACCGTTGCCAGAGACGAAGGTGCCTTGAACGGAGAGGTCAGTTGGGGTCTTTCTAAGGCTGTACTCCAGCAGGACAATTACAAAAATGCCACCGGAACCTATTCCTTTGATCCGCATTCGGCCGATTGGAATCAGCTCCATACTGTGAAGGCTAAGCTAAATGTCAACTGGAGAGGCGCGGAAGGGAACGCCCTCTGGACTGCGGGAAAGAAGGGCCGGTTCATTCGTACAAGCCTGCAAGCGAATTACCATACCGGGCTGCCCTATACAGCCTTCCAGGACTATTATGCCATTCATGAACCGGACCAAGGTGCCGATGGAGCCAACGGCTCCGGCCCCCCGGCCTTCATAAAGGACAATACCTACCTGCGCCAGGGCCGCCACAATGACGCCATCCGAAAGGATTATTTCCGCCTCGATGCGACCGTTCTCGATTGGGGCCGCGAGGGCAGTTGGAGGCTTTACTGGACTGTTCTCAATGTCACCGACAATGAAAACGTCTTCCTGATCAACTTCGATACCAGTAAAAATCCTCCCGAGAAGCAGGAAACATACCAGATACCCTTACTTCCAATAATGGTGGGCTATGAATTCCAATTCTGAGAACAAACCGATAAACCAACTTCCTAAAGAGGCTAATATGAATTTTCCGAAAATCTCCGGTCCTGGAGCCTTGGCCACGGCCTTGTTCCTGCTAACCCTTACTGCCTGCAACGGCCCCTGGAACATGCAACCGGACGAAGGTCCCCAGGATCCTAAGCTGTGGGTCTCCATGCTGCTCATCGCCGACCGCCCCCTGGATACCCTATGGGTGGAGCGTCCCCTACTTTTAGCCCGCAAAGCCGATCCTTCTATTCTGTTCGTTGATTCTGCTTCCAGTTCACTTTCCGTCATCGATCCCGAGGCCGCGGATACGTTACGTTTCCGGCCGGTGGCGGGTAGGGCAGCAGCCTGGGTCGCCGTGGACACGGCATACCGAGTGAAACGAGGAACCCGCTATTTGCTCAATGCGCGGCTGCGCTGGAACGCTTCCAAGGAATTCCCCGCCGGATTAGATTGGCGAACGGAATCCCTGACGGCCGAGACTCGCGTACCTGCGTCCTATGCTCTTGACTCCCTGGTACAAATACCCGTCGAAGCCTTGCATCCTAGTCTCTCGGTAGGTTTGCCTGCAGTCACAGTCGCCCGCGCTCGGGTGGAGGAGGTCTATCGCAAATCCATCTATGACAGTCTCAATGCCATTCCCGGCGTGAGATCGCTGGAATCACGCGGAGTGACTGAAATGGATTTCGCCGCTTACCTTGAAGGCCGGACCGTCTTTCGGCCCATGAGTAAGGATGATACCCTTTACTTTATCTTCGACCAGGCTCCGTCTACGGATAATTCCGGTTTGACCCTGCGACGATATTCCCTGCCCTTCCTTTTTACTCAGAAAATTGACAAGCGCGACTTCGGCGGTGTGATCCTCTCCGAAGGGTTCGACTCCACCCAAGCGCGCATCCTCGATCCCATGCACAAGGGCGTTCTGGAATCCATGGGAATGGATGTGGACAGCGTTGCGTTCTTTCAACGCGGGGCGGTGAGACCCAGGAATGTCAAGGGGGCCTACTATTCCGATATCGCTGGATATCCGGATACCCTCCGGCTGGCTAATATGTTTTGGGGATATACCGGTCGCAACGTGCTGCATGCTTATTCTGTGGATCCTTTGTATTACGAGTATTACAAAGGCCTCATCGGTACCGGTGCAGAAGGAGGCGGTGGACTGGGCGGAGGCAGTAGCCGTCCCCAGAATATTCTTCCCTACACTAATATTGAAAACGGTATGGGCTACTTTGCCGGAGCCGTCGCCGACAGCTTTGCAATCAACATTCGTGCGTTGCAGGATACCATTCCCGTTTCGGCCTTGCGGGACGCATGGCTGCGGGACCAGGCTAAGTAAAACCTACCCATTCAGAACAACTAGTGCATTTCACCTCCCGGATACGGCAATACGGCGGCGCGAGAGCCAGTCGGCCTGCTCCGGGGAATATCTTCTTCACAGGTAAACAGAACGCGGACTCGTCCGTAAGAAAAGGAAAAGAGACAAGCCATGAACAACACGATACAAAACCTCGCTCCCGCCATGCTCATCATGGAAAAAGGCCTGCTGGGCCTGCTCATTCTGCTCGGGATAACCTCCCTAGCCATTTTCATCTGGCGCTTTCGCAGCCATGCCAATGCCCAGGGTAAGCCCCAAAAATGGATCCGCCTTCTCACCCAGGAGATGTCCAGCCCCCGAATCCCATCCTTGCAACTGACTCTCGACGACGAGGCCACCGTGGCAGGCCGCGTAGTTCGTACAGGAATCGCCAACCAAGGCCTCTCCTCCCAAGCCCTTGAGAAATTATTCGAGGTGCAAGAGAGCGCCGAAAAGCGCGAGCTTGATAAAGGCCTTTCCTTTCTCGGAACCGTGGGTGCCAATGCCCCTTTCCTCGGCCTCACCGGAACCGTCATCGGCATCCTCGTGGCCTTCGAGCGCTTCGCAGCTTCTGGCGGCAAGGGTAGCACCGAGGTAATGGTTTCCATCTCCCAGGCCCTGGTGGCCACCGCCGTCGGCTTGGTGGTCGCCATCCCCGCCGTGGTCTTCTTCAACATCCTCAAGCAGAAGAGCAAGGGCGTGCTCGAAGGCGCCCGCGAAGTCCGTGGCCTCATCGTCGCCCGCAGCATGCAGGCCGCAATGTTGAACGCCGGAAGGGAGGACTGATGGCTGCCATGAACAACAACTCCGACGAGGAAATCATGTCATCCATCAACATCACACCCCTCGTGGACATCTTTCTAGTACTTCTCATCATCTTTATGATCACAAGTTCGGTGGTGGACCAAAAATCGATTCCCGTGAACCTTCCAAAGGCGGCGCATGCCGGTACCGAAGCGCCAAAGGCCTCGGGATTACTGGTAGATAAGAATCATCGTTTGTTTCTGGATGGCGAACTCAGAGATTCATCTCAAATTGTCGATATGCTTAAGTTGGCCGTTGCCGTTGACGGCGAACACCAAGTGCTCATCGGCGCGGATCAGGATCTTCCGTACCGCGAGGTTGTCGAAGTGATCGATCTCATCCGTGGCGCGGGAGTGCGAAAGTACGCTCTCAAGGTCACGCGGGCGGGAACATGATCATGACGACTTCCAAGAAACCCCCGCGAGCCTCTCGTGAAGCACAGCCACGGTCTTTGATTCTGCATATGCCGGAAACCATGCGGCCTGGAGGCAAGGACATCTCCTTGACCGGAGGTTTGCTGTTCCTCGCTGGGCTGGTATTCTACCTAGCCGCCCAACTGCCTACTCCGGCTGTGGCGGTAGAAGAGACCCTGGAAATGCAGGAAGAGATGCAGCCTCCCAAGCCATTGGAGATTAATGAGCCCCCCAAGCCGCCAGCACCACCACCTGAGTGGACGCCTCCCCCCCTTGCGGCGGTCGAGGCGCCACCTCCTGTATTCGGTCTGCACGAGAACGAAGCAACGGAACAGGGAGATATGGTATCTGCCACGGGCAATACTCTAGCGACTAGGCCGGACAGCCTGATCCAAGTTGCACCTCCACCTTTGGCGGCCGCTCCGGTGGAACTCGATCGCCCTCCAGGATTCCTTCATCAAATCATGGCGGAGTATCCAGAATGGGCGCAGGATCAATCCGTGGAGGCCAAAGTGTTGGTTTGGGTCACCATAGACGCAGCGGGACGGGTGACTGAAGCGGTGGTGAATCGTGGAGCAGGAAAGGAGTTCGATGCCAGCTCCTTAAAGGCTGCGCGTGCGAGCCTGTTTCAACCTCTGGTTAGGAACGGCGCTAGGGTACCAAGCCGGTTTGTGGTAACCTACGACTTCAAGTTGGAAGGCTAGGCTTTCAATGATATTGGAATGAAAAAGACCCGGCGGGCCATGCTACTCTGTACCATCAAATTCTTTTTACCGTTTTTCTTCACTTTCTTGGATTGCGCGCGTCTTCTCTTCACGTAATTCGCGCCGCACACGACACCCCTTGGTTCAGGTCAAAAGGACTCGTTATTTTGGAAATATGATTGGCCGCTACATGAGCATAGTTTTCTATGGCCTTGCTTGTTCTTTTTGTTTCTAAGGGCTTATCCAGTCCATTTCCTGAATATCGAAATTGCGACATGCCCGCCGAAACCGAACGTATTGCTCATGGCGTACTGGACGGGCTTCCTTTGCGCCGCCTCCAAGGTGAAGTCGAACTTGTCCGCGAAATCGGGCTCCACCTGCCTAGTGTTAATGGTGGGTGGGATCGCATCTTCCTGGACGGATTGGATGCAGGCGATGGCTTCCACGGCCCCGGCCGCACCCAGCAGATGGCCAGTCATGGATTTGGTCGAGCTGATGGTTAGCCCCGGTCGGATTCCGAATACCCTTTCGATGGCCCTCAACTCACTGTCGTCGCCGGTGGGCGTGGAGGTCGCATGGGCATTGATATAGTCGATGTCTGCGGGTTCGATCCCAGCCTCAGCCAGTGCTTGCCGCATGCCCAGATAGGCACCCTCCCCTTCGGGATGCGTAGCGGTGAGGTGATAGGCGTCCGCAGCCATGCCACCGCCCGCGATTTCGGCCAGGATGGGCGCGTTCCTTTTCAGAGCGCTTTCCAGACTCTCCAAGATAAGGGCTCCCGCCCCTTCACCCATCACGAAGCCATCCCTGCCGGTATCGAAGGGCCGCGATGCGGTCTCCGGCGACTCATTGCGGGTGGACAAGGATTTGGCCGCGCCGAACCCGCCGAACACGCTTTCCACCAAGGCCGCTTCAGAACCGCCGGTGATGATCATGTCCGCCTTGCCCCAGCGAATGTGGTTGAACGCTTCCAGGATCGCCGTGTTGGAAGTGGCACAGGCAGAGACCGTGGTGAAGTTCACGCCCCGTAGTCCGTACCTTATGGAAATCACGCCGGACGCAATATCGACGATCATTCTTGGGATGAAATATGGACTGAACCTCGGCTCGCCGATTCCCTTCGCGAATGAAGATACCTGCTCCTGGAAGGTTCCGATGCCTCCGTTACCGCTGCCCCAAATCACGCCGATACGGTTCCGGTCGAGATTTTCAAACCGGATGTTCGCATGCTTAACCGCCTCCTCAACCGCAATCAGAGCGTACTGGGTGAATAGATCGTATTTCTTAACTTCCTTTCTATCGAAGCGCGCGGCTGGATCGAAATCCTTGAGCTCGCAGGCGAATCGCGTCTTGAATTTCGAGACGTCGAATCGGGTGACGTGAGCGGATCCGCTCACGCCTTGCAGCAGGGAGGCCCAGTAATCCGGGACATTGTTGCCGATGGGCGTCAGGGCACCCATGCCTGTCACGACCACGCGTCTCATTTAACCATCAAGGGAAAGGGAACGATTCCCGTGATCACAATCCCCATGATCAAAGCGAAGGCGACTCTTGGTTCCAAATCCGTTGTCATGACAACGGATTTGTTTGTGTAAACACTCACATTATATACCGTTCGGTATATTTATTATCAAAAAAAACTCATCCGAGGTCCAGGATAATTTTTTTCACGGATCGCATCACGGCCTTCCGGTGTTCGCTTTTTCCGGTCAGCTTCGCGATCATGATCCCGCCTTCTATCATCGCAATCATCGTCAGGGCGATCTGCTCCGCGTCTATCTTAGCTCGGAATTCCTTTTTCGCGATCCCGGCTTCGATGAGGGAGGTGATTGATTTCTTCCACGAGAGAAGGGCGGTCTTCGCCTTTTCCTTGAGCGCGGCATGCGTATCGTCCGCCTCAATAGCGGTGTTCAGGATGGGGCATCCGCCTTCGGGGAAAGGGCTACGCAGGAAGTCGTCATAAACGCTCGCATAGACAAGGAGTTTGGCTTTGATGGTAGTATGCTTGTCCATTTCCCGACCGATGATTTTCCGCACGCGTTCGAAGTTGTGGTCAAAGGCAGCCAAGGCCACGGCATCCTTATTTTCGAAATTCCCGTAAATACTGCCTTTGGTCAGTCCCGTGGCGTAGATCATATCGTTCAAGGACGTGCCTTCGTAACCCTTGACGTTGAAGATGGGCGCGGTCATTTCCACGATGTATTGTCTGGTTTTTTCCGCTTTGCCCATATGCTTCCAAAATCCTACCAGTTCTGCCATTTCTGTAAAGCGAGGCCGGAGAATATAATACCGAAAGGTATATAAAATAGGGGGGGCTTGTCAAGAAGTTGCCCGTTAAGGTGCGAGTGCCTCTCGGAGCGAGTTCGAAGTGAAGGAACGCATAATATTTTTCCATTTTCATAATATACCGTTCGGTATAGTATCTATATTTACCCTCACTATGATAGATACAATTGTGATATCTGAACGAACTAAGAAATTCATAGTTGAAAAAATTCCCCCAATTCTTGGTCTACTGGAAGACCAGGTTATTCGATTAAGCAAATAGGATTCGGATTTTAAGCAAAGAGAGCAATGGCTACTATGGACACAAATAGTAAAATTTTGGAAAGCAAATCAAGAGTTCAATACCAAGACTGCGACCCATTCAATCACCTAAACAACTCCAAGTATATAGATTATATAATGGCTGCAAGAACAGAACAGCTACTTGTTGAATACAATTTTAACGCTGCAGAATTGGCAACGCTACAAGGACTCGGCTGGGTATCGGCGCAGACACAAATTTCATATTTTAATCCGGCTTCTTGGATGGAAGTCGTAACAATTGAATCAAGATTGCTTCAATTTTCCGAATCCAGTTTATTAGTTGAGGCACTAATGTGGGACGATAATAAAACTAGACTAAAAGCAGTTATGTGGGCTAGGTTGGTTCACTTCAATATTGAAATGCAAAAAAGCACCAAGCACTCATTAGAGTTAATGAATCTTTTTGGTCAAGTGCACCACCCGCTAGAAAATGACCCGACATTTGATGGACGCGTAAAATATTTAAAACAAGCAGGTATCACAAAATGAAAAAAATAATCTTAATCGCCTCGATGTTTGCAACCATTTCCTTGCAGGCTCAAACGTTTACCCTAAAGAGTAATGAACTTGGCGGACAAGCCACCGAAAAGCAGGTTTTCAATGGATATGGATGCAATGGTAAAAATTTATCTCCTCAACTTTTTTGGGGAAAACCACCCACAGGAACGAAGAGCTTTGCCGT
>JAYUHW010000198.1:0-16463 GCA_043766615.1 Fibrobacteria bacterium
AAACCCCTGAACAGCCCTCCACTCAAATTTCCGCCCCGGGCAAAACGGGAAGAAATTTCCGGACAGGTCGAACTTACTTTTGTGGTCAACGAATCCGGAAATGTGGAACAGGTGTCCGTACTGAAGGAGGAACCGGTAGGTTACGGGTTTGCATCATCGGCTATTCAATCCGCGGGGCAATTGCGATTTAAACCGGCAACTTTGCAGAAGATGGCGGTGCGGCAACGCTTTAAACAAACGTTTCGGTTTGCGGTCGAGGGGAAGTAGGCTGTGAGCGTGGGGCTAAACATGGGGTTTGTGAGCCGGGTGGGCAAGCCTCCGGAACTCGCGCTTAGAATATCCCCGGCGGACGTCCCTGCGAACGCGCTCAGCCAAGCCTGCGGCTTGCCCACCCGGCTCCCAAAGCCCCTCTCTCGTGCCCACGAACACGTCGGTACTCCGTTGTCGGGCCGGAGAGGTCTCGGGGAGGGGAGTGGGAGCGGTGCGCTGCTGATGGGGTTACGGTTGTGGGGTGTGATGATGGTGTTGGTTGGGGTGGGTGGATGGACGCTGGGATTAGCGGAAGAGGGCGCCGCGGGGAAGGCGCCGGGGAAAAGTCAGGAGATGAGGCAGGAGAAGAGTCAGGAGAAGACGCAAGATCCGCTTGCTAGTGGAAATCGGCTTTATGAGACGGGGGATTTTGTTGGGGCGGCGGAGCAGTATAGGGTAGCGGCGCAGAAGTCGAAAATATTGGTGAATCGGGCTTTTGCTTGGTTTAATTTGGGGAATTGCCATGTGCAGACCAAGAGTTATAACAAGGCGGTGGTTGCGTATCGGCGGAGTTTGGAGGAATCGCCTTTGTTTACGCGGGCTTGGATGGTTTTGGGCGAGGTCTATTATACTATGGGCGCGGTGGGAGATGCGTTTCCTTGCTTTAGGCGTGTGATTGAAATCGATGGACCGAATCTTAGGGCGTATCAAATGCTTGGGGAGTTGGCTTTGCAGGGGGGTGATATTCCAGAGGCGCTGCAGAATTTTGAGGCAGCGCTGAAGCTCGATCCGGATCAGGCAGACATTCACCTGGCTATGGCGGAAGCGTACACGCGGATTCGTGATTATGCAAGTGCGCAAAAGGTGATGGAGGAAGCGTTGCTCATTCTTCCCAATCCACCTGCGGAGGCCTACTTTTATTTGGGTCAATTGCATGAGCTGGGCGGGAATGATAGGAAGGCTGTGCGGGCCTATGAGGAGGGCTTGCTGATTGATCCTAAGCGGACGGAGTATTTCATGCGGATAGCCGGGATCCATGAGAAAAATGGGGATGATTTTTTGGCTTTATTGACTTTGGAGCAGGCGATTCGGTTGGGAATTAAAAAGCCTGAGATCCGTGTGAAGCGGGGGATGATATTTTTTGGGCAGGGGCGGTACGATAGGGCGTTGGAGGAGTATTCGGCTGCGTATGCGCTGGGGAGTCAGCAGGGGCGGAGGGGGATTGAGAATGTGGCTGCGGTGTATTTTAATGGTGGGGATAGGAAGCGGGCGGAGAAGGTGTTGCAGATGGTGAATGATTGAATACTGGTTTAATATCCTTTTTCTAGTAGGAAATAGTTTCCAAAGTAATGAATTTAGAAGTGAAAAGGGATAGTTTACGCTCCAGCGCAATCGGCCAATTTGGACCTTTAGGATGGTTCAAAGGAGCAATATTAGTACATTGAAATTGCATTCATACAAGAATTAGCATTGGCCGGAGAAGCTTTGGAAGACAGGATTAGAGTAGCAATTTTTTTACCCAATTTAGAGATCGGTGGGGCGGAAATACTAGTCCTAAACCTTATTGATGAATTTTTGAAGGCAAAGGAGTTTATTTTTCACCTTATTCTCCTTGGACACGGTGGAAAATTGGAGGTGCGGGCCCTTGAATTGGAGTCGCTGGGAGATTTCAAATTCTCCAAATTAGGCCTTCCACTAGAATACGGTTGGAAAGCAGCCTCCAAATTAAATCAATATCTGTCCTTACATGGAATACAGCTAATCCACTCACACCTTTATGTCTGTGACAAGATTTGCCTAATCCTCAAACTGATGCGTCCAAGTTTGAAAATAATTTCGACTAAGCATTCTACTATTCCCCTCGGACTTGCTACGACCATTGCCAATTTTCTGTCCCAATTCCTTTTCACCAAAACAGTCTTCATCACACCCTTCCAAAGAAAATATTATAGAAAACATTACCTGATGCTCTGCAAAACTACCTTGGTGGAAAACGGCAGCCCGATGCAAAAAAATCTTTTATCAAACACGTTGTCAACATCTAGGGGGAAAACATTTCGACTCATCTGTATTGGAAGCTTCAGACCAGAAAAGGGACAGGATATCTTGATCGAAGCATTGAATATACTGGGGCGGAGCGGAATTCAGTTTTCCTGCGACTTCTACGGAGACGGGCCTGAACTGAACAAACTGCGTTCCCAATGCGATGTAAAATTGGAAATTCGATTTCATCCCGCGCAGCTTGGCATAGCTGAGGAATTAGGAAAGTATGACCTAGTGGTCATTCCTTCACGGCGAGAAGGGTCGAGCTTGATCCTCCTTGAGAGCTTTCTTTCCAGAGTTCCTGTACTTACCTCTGACTATCCAGTATTAGCCGAAAAAGCTGGTCATGGTAGACGAGCGATACTTTTTAAATCCGAGGATCCAGTAGACCTAGCAAGCAAAATCGAAAGATTCCAAATGGAACCTAATCATTATTACCGAATGGTCGAAGCGGCATACCGATATGCCTTAGATTTTTCCATTAGTAAAACTGCAATCGCCTATTCGCGGATATATAATGAGGCGGCTGGCACTGATGAACTCGAAAAGAACCAGGTAAATGTAAAATCAAGGAACATATCGATTCATGATTAATTGTACTTCCTTAAACGTAAAGCTAAAAACCAGCAAAAACCTGCTTTTGTTTACCTTTTTAACATGCGCCAATGCCCAAATTCCACTAAATACAGATCGTTCCGATATCAGGGGAATGCTCACGATGGAAGGCCAGGAAGATGTTGGAGCCTCCCAGCTTACCCCGATTTCCCTGGAAACTTCAGTCGACGAGGCCGAATACTCTGTCGGTCCTGGAGATGAATTCCAAATCTACGCAGGCAGAAATTACACTTTGAAGATTAATCCCGAGAATTACCTCAATTTTCCAGGATTGCCACCAATTAATCTGGATGGAGCCACGTTACTCGAAGCGAAATTGAGGATCAAAGCTGCCTTAAAGAAGGATTTCAACATAGACCTGGTATATGTGAGCATTCGCCAACTCAAAAACATCAAGGTTGCCGTTTTGGGCGAAGTTAATATCCCTGGCATCTTCACTGTCCCAGGAAATTACCGCCTAAGCGAATTGATCACCAAGGCTGGCGGCTTTTCGAAAACGGCCCAGGTGCCATTCGTGAAAATCCTCAGGAAAGATGGTTCAAAAGTGGAAGTCGATCTTGGTGAATACTTTCGTTCAGGAAGCCTGCTTAACAATCCCAACCTGAAGCAAGGTGAGCGAGTTTTTGTTCCCCAAATCAATATGTCCCAACCCAAAATCGAAATACTCATGGGAAATATTTCCAACTATTACCAGCTAAGAGTTCCCAGGCCTCTCGGTGAAATCATCACTGAACTGTCCGGTTTTTCCAAAGCTTTCGATCTACGCGCAGCGCGGCTTAATTCCGGTAGGGTTCTAGTGGGCCAGAAGCTTCTTGAATACACACCTCGGGATGGGGACATCATTGAATTCTTGGGCCCCGAACTCAAAGTCTATGTGGAAGGAGAGGTAGGTAAACCATTCATTTACAACTACATTCCTGGGCAAAGCGTACGCGACTACATTGCAGAAGCAGGACTTTCCTCTTCAACTCAACTTCAGGGTAAGGTAAAGATCGTTCGCGTTGACGGCATGGCCGAAGATCTGGATATTTCCAGCAGCCACATAAACCCAGGCGATCATATTTATGTTCGGAGGTCCGCCTATGCCAGCTTCAAAGAGGGATTGTTTGTCGCAAGCTCGGTAGCCGCCGTTTTATTTTCGACGGTCTACCTAATCCAAGCCCTGAATTCACTCAAAAGCCTATAGCTTCACCCGACCATTGGAACACACATGTACGACTCCTTCAATGACTCATTCTTCGTCCGAATTTTAGTTTCTTTATGGTCGCGCAAAACCCTATTTATAAAGATCTTCCTAGGTAGTTTAATCGTCGCTACCGTCGTGGCATGGATAATGCCCAAAACTTATGTGACTGGAGCCATGTTTCAGATAAAGACAAAGGAAAAAACTTCACTACCCTCCCAGTTGACCAAGGGCTTGAAAATGCTAGACCCACTGGGCGGTTCGGAAAATTCTGGTGCATCTACTGTCATGGCCATTTTCCAGAGCCGCAAGCTCGCGGTGGACATGATCGAAAAGTTTAGACTAATGGACAAGTACCAAACCAAATGGCTACACTTAGCCATTAAGAAGTTTCAGAAAAGCTTGACAGTCTCAATATTTTCCGAAGGGATCATTCAACTCGATTTCGAATATCAGTCGCAAGATAGTGTTAAAATAATAGCTGATTCAATTATTGCATACGTCGACGCAAAAAACCGCGAATTAGCAACCAGCAAAGCTAGGGTAGAATACGGTTTCTTAAAATCGCAAGCCGATCAAATCGATTCTGACCTGAACGGAATTGCTGACTCCATAATCTTCCTACTTAAAAGATTCAACATGGCCGATTTCAAGAGTCAAATGGGAATGGGCTTAGAGCAATTGGCAAAGCTTGATCAGGAGCTTACGAACCTAAGCTCTGAGGCGAAACTTATGGAAACAGATAACTCTGGAACACCCATAAAAATAAAGCAGCTTAAGAACGTCATCGACTACTTACATGGAAAACAGCGGCAGATTTTGGAAGGTAAATCGGTTTCGGTCGGCAGAACCAAATTCAATTTTACAGCCCCATACGACACAATTCCGTACCTGACAAAACAATTCAAATTCCTCGAAAGCGAGATTAAGAAGAATGAGGGCTACCTACTAATGTTGCTGCCTAAATTGCAGGAAACTAAAATCTCCATGGTGGAGAACACTCCAACGCTCACCTTTATTGATCCCACTTATCGGCCAGACTACAAAGCCAAGCCCAAACGCATAGTCATCATAGCCCTGATCGTACTACCTGTAATGTTTTTTTCATCCATCCTGATTGTTTTGATCGACATTCTGCGTAATCCTGAATTTGCAAGTGATCCCGGTAGGCAGCTCATGCGATATGTCCAGTCGAAATCTAACTAGCTGGAATCATGGGAATACCTAGTGGGAAGCCGAACCCGATGGATAGGTTTTTCCTCAAATGCATCACCATTCTCTTGTTTGGGACATTGACAGTTTCGCGCATGGAATTTGCCATATATTCTCGGGACACTATCCCTTGGTACCAAATTTTGGTTCGCCGGGATGTGATTCTTTGCCTTTTTCTCTTTTTTGCTTTCGTTGTTGGGATGATTAAACTCGGCAGCGCCATCCGAATTCTGAATTTTCGTGCCTTTCTTGCCATTCCCATATTCATTAGTTGGATAATTTCCAGCGGTTGCTTCAAGACTGAAGTTCCACTTTTCTTCGCTGTAGCGTCCCTGCATTGGATATTCGCCTATTTCGCATTTCTCTTCATCCCACCGCTACTTAAATCCTTCGCCCTCCTTGACTTTGCAGTGGATACCTTCCTAGCTTGGGCTGTGGCCGCAGGCTGTCTCCAAATCCTTCTCATGGTCATTAGCCCCGATCATCTGCTAAGCGGTGTTGCTGGTGTGTTTAGTGGTAATCGTGCTCATGTCGGACTCTACTTCCTAATCGCACTAGCCTCGGGCTTCTACGCCTGGTCTGACCGCCGAAGACGAATTCATGTGGCGGCGATTGTCATTTCCCTTATTTGTCTTCTCATTTCTGGTTCCAGGGCCGCACAGACTGCCGGTGCCCTATTTATGTGTCTGCTCATCCTGAGCCGCCGTTCCTGGAATACGTATCTCTGGGGTGTGCCTACCATTGCTGGTTTTATGGCATTTGTCCGACTCATACTTACTGATCGGGGATCCGATGCATTCGCCATAACCCAGACCATAACCATTGACGCTTCTGCTGGTAACAGACTCATTATTTGGCTTAAAACCTGGGAAATCATTACCCAGAGCTGGGACCATTTTTTCTTGGGAATTGGTTTCGGAAATTTCCGATTTCTTTACAATAAACTTGTAGACGCACCTTTTTATGCCAATGCTGCACACAATCTTTATCTCCATTATTGGGTGGAAACCGGATTGATAGGATTGTTCCTGCTACTAATAATTTGCGCCTCGCTGTTCCTCTTCTGCTGGAAGCACGGGAAGCATCGAAAAAATCTCCGATACATGGCTTTTCTTACAATGGGCATTGTATTCACGGGTTTCACACAGGAATCCTTTCTTCCAGATCCCTCCTTTGGAAACGTACTTACACTCTATTTCCTGATCATGGGATTAGCCACCTATAATACTATGGCAGAAATTGAACTTGCTGCACCGATACCTGGTACGCCCAAATATGTTTAAATTAAAATTCAGGCGGTTTTATACCTTTTGAACACAAGGATAAATATCCAGATGCCCCTTGAATCCCGTAATTTTGGTCACGTTCAGATTGTGATTCTCCGTGTAAGAATGAGGTTAACCCCGTGATGGTTGAGATTAATATTGAGCAATGCCCACATTGTGGCGGAAAAGGTTCCTCAAGTCTTTATAGTGACAGCAAGTATACTCTTCGTGAATGTGTCGGTTGCCTACTTATCTATTGCGATCCAAAGACCGTCCTCGATTTCAACAAAGCATACAGCGATGAATATTATTTCAACAACTACCTTCCCCGAGAGAAGGAAACAATTTCCTATTACCGGAAAAACGTTATCCCACTAATCCAGACCCAGGTAGCCATGGGCAGTCGTATCTTGGATATAGGATGCGGCACCGGGCTTTTTCTAAAGGCTGCCAAGGATTCTGGTTTTCAGGTTGTCGGGGTAGAACCATCGCTTTTCGCGTCACAGTATTGCCGGAAGCGTTGGGAATTAGAGTGCCATACGGGTTTTTTCGAAGAAATGTCGCTTGGAAAATTTGACATGATTGTCCTGATGAACGTTTTCACCCATTTGACCTCTGACAATCAAACTCTGTTGAATAAAATCCGTGATGCCTTGGCTCCCGGCGGTAAGCTTCTGATCAAAACAATTTGTTGGAATCGCAATTATCCCATCATTTGTAATCTCATTCCAAATGAAGCTCTAAAGCGAATGTGTCTACACCTCCCCCTTCAGCTTTACACCTACAACGCGCGAAATATCCAGCCCATACTTGCCGGGTATGGCTTCAAAGTTTCGGTCATTCGAAAATGCTTAGGAGAGTGGTCCATCCTGAAGAGCATGTCTTCCACCCGCTTAAAAGTTTCGTTCGCAATTGTTATCAAATGGATGCTCCAGAAGCTGATCAGTGGTCCGCTAATGACCGATATGCTTGTAGTGGCTGAAAAAATTTAAACGCAAAGACAGGGCAGCATGGATTATTGGAAAACCTATGAAAAGGCTTATCAGGCTACCAATCCGGAATTGGACCAAATAGCCTATGAAAAGGCCAGTTTTGCCTTCCTGGATCCTTTTTTGCCAACTAATAAAAATGCTGCTATTATCGACATCGGCTGCGGGGCGGGTATTTTCCTTTATTACTTGTACAAGCGGGGGTTCGAAAACCTCGAGGGAATTGATGTTTCGCCTGGCCAAATCACAGCAGCGCGCAAAATATTGGATGGTAAAACAAGACTTTACAATGCCAATGGTGATATTTTTTTCGATGGCAAGACATGCAATTATGATCAAATTTCCATGTTTGACGTGATTGAACATGTTCCAAAAGTGAATATGGAATCATTCCTAAAGCCAATCATCTACGCCTTGAAACCCGGTGGCTGCCTTATGGTCAGAACTCCGAACATGGCGAATATTTTTGGAGCGTACTCCCGCTATCTTGACATCACACATGAAATAGGCTTTACTGAACAAAGCCTCAATCAACTAATGCTGGCTATGGGCGCTAGCCGGTATGTCATTATTGACCAGAATCGGTTTACTTCTTGGAAGAATCGGTTAAGCGTAAAAATCCGGAACAGCATTTACGCGTGGGTTTACCGCCAAGACTTGCGAACTGTCCCAACTGTCTTCGACAAAAATATTTTTATCGCGTACTACTTTTAGGGTCATGGATTCATATCTCTGCATTACCATTGATACTGAATGTGACCGAAGTCCTGATTGGTCAACTTCGAATCCATTGACTTTTAAATCCGTACTCCATGCAGTGCCGGAGTTGCTTCAGCCGCTATTCGACGAATTCAGAGCAATTCCAACTTACCTCCTCACCAACGAGGTACTTGAGAATAAAGAGTGCGTGCGCACTATGGCTGAACTTGCCGGACAATTTGAACTTGGAACACACCTCCATGCTGATTATCTAGAGCCTCAGCGCCGCTTTACCCACTATCCGGGTACACTTTGCGACGATTTCCAGACAGATTATTCTCCGGATGTGGAAAGAGCCAAGCTTCAAAATCTTACCAATTTGTTCAAAAATGCATTTGGACGGGATCCTAAACTTTTCCGAGCAGGGCGATTCGCTGCAAATGAAAATACCATCAGGTCCTTAATTCAATTAGGGTACCAAGTAGATACAAGCGTAACACCGCATATGGTATGGAAAAATAGATACGGCAAGGAACTTAGTTTTCTGGGCGCACCTTCCCAGCCATATTTCCCTTCAGACGCGGATATCAGTAAAAGAGGTTTTGGTAGACTATTGGAGGTGCCCGTCACAATCGCACCTCGGTTTGACCTCAGAAGTTCGGTAAAAAACCTTCGACCCGTAATGACGAACTGTTGGCTGAGACCTTTCTGGTCGTCTACTCAGGTAATGAAGAAACTGATTGATTCAGTGAATAAAAATGATGAACATGGGCATCCGCGTGTACTAAACATGATGTTTCACTCCATGGAACTGGTTGCGAATGCAAGCCCGTACACCCAGTCCGCTGAAGATATAAGAAGATATATGCAATCTATACGCGACATATTGGGATATTGCCGTGACACAGGAGTGCAGTTCGCGGGCCTGGAAGGCATCTATGCCCTATTTGTCTGAAAAGCCCACGGAGAACTTGAAGCAAAGCATCGCCATTACAATCCTTATGAGCATTGCAGCTAAGGGCCTAGGCTTTATTTTACAACTCACCATAGTTTATTTCTTTGGAGCCGGGGGAAGTACTGATGTTTATTTCTGGTGTCTAACCTTTATTATGGCCTTGCTTGGATTGGTAAGTAGTATCAACTCTTCGGTAGTGGTACCACACAGTTTAAATCTCCTGAACTGCGAGGGTACTGCTGCATTGCGTGGCTTCCTAGTGAAAATAATGAGAATCTACCTTTCAGTTAGTGTCGCTTTGACTGCAGTTTTAGTGGCCTTTCCGTTTAAAAGTGCGGAAATTCTCTCAAAATTCGATGGCAGGGTATTAGCAGAAAACCAGGGTTTGATCCGCGTGACTCTCCTTTCTCTGCCTGCCATGGTCATGACCGTAATGATGATTGATGTTTTTGCAATCCAAAAGGTTTTTTCTGCGACAGTCGTTACTGAAGTACTCAAAGGCGCTGCAGTCTTGGGGGTATTTTTGGGACTTCGGCCTTTTTTGGGGTCGATTAGTATTGCTTATGCCTTCCTGATCGGTAGCTTACTTCAATTTACCATTCTCTGGTCAATGCTGAAATCAAGGGTGGGATGGAACCTTTTAATGAACAGCCCGAAGTTGCCGGGCAAAGTCAAAGCAGATATCACAATCACCCTACTAGGCCAGTCCTCGACAGTTGTTTTATATATGGCCACAGCTTTCCTTATTTCAGGCTTTGAGGTTGGCATCTATTCATCCATGAATTGTGCCCTGTCCATGATCGGCCTGATCCAGTTGCTCTTAATCACCAAAATTTGTTATGTGGTAGGCATTAGTTTCGTTGACCTTTACTCCCAGAATCGAAAGAAAGAGTTAAATGCTCTTTTTCTGAACTATCTGAAACCTGCGCTGTTGGTCATTTTCATCATTGCGCCACTTAGCTACGGGTTCAGTGACGATTTGATGCATATTGCCTTCCAAAGAGGAAACTTCCACGCTAGTGACGTACATGTTACAGCTCGATTTTTTCGAATATTTATTCTCACAATGCCGCTGATTCTTATAGAAGGATTCGTGACGCAACTTGTATTTGCCGCCAAGAAGATCGGGTCAGCTATCTATCTGCAGCTTTTATTCAACATGACCAGTATCCTTATGATATGGCTACTTGTCGACCGTTACGGGTATATAGGTTACCCGATGGGCATGCTCCTTGTTCATGTGCCGTATATCGCGGTTCTTTGGATCTATAGCACAAAGGTCTTTGCATTTCTCGAATTCAAATCGATCCTCTTGTACCTTGCAGGAAATACTGCCACTCTTCTTGCTACAGGAGTTGTCGTTTGGCCATTGCGTTCGGGGCACGTGTACCTATTCGCCGTTGCCTATCCAATCGCCATACTCTTGGCCCTTGGCGTGTGGGAACAGAACCGGGTAATCATGTCGCGTTTTGCCTCACTTATGTGGAGATGGATGGAGCATGCTTGAGTCAATAGCAACTGGCTCGGCCCGGCCAAAGATTTTGCAGATTATCAGTTTCTCTGCCGTCGGAGGGGCCGAGAAAAACACGTACTTGCTGACCAAGGCCTTGGCAAAAAGAGGCTTCGATTGCCATCTAATTTATCCTCCCGGAGCCTATGCAAGGCGATTTGAAGAGCTAAAGGAATTGGGCGCAAGCTGCTATAGCATGGATTTTCGCCGGAACCCAATAAAAACACTGCTTGATTTGCGCCGTCTGATCAAACTGCAAAAATTCGAAATTGTCCATTCACATATGTACCTGGCAGATTTTTTCTTGTGGGTCGCTGCAATAGGCCTACCCAACCTTATCCGTATTTCTACCCTGCATGTATCCATTCGTAATCAAACTCTGGTCACCCGATTGAGAAGATGCCAACAACGCCTTTTTTCGGCCTTGGCTTATCGCGCCTTCGATAAAGTTTTTACTGTTTCGGAAAGTATGCGCCAGGAAGCAATTGGCTATTTCGCCCTTCCTTCTGCGAAAGTGATTACTTCACTCAACGCAATTGATTTCGAGGGCATGGAAGTGAATGAAGCGGTTAAGAGTAAATTGTCATATCAACACGGTCTGAATAAACCCACTTTCAAAATTGTCTGCGTGGGCAGCTTCCATCCATTAAAATCGCAGATTACTTTGATACAGTCGCTTGGAGCGCATCTATACGACCTTAGCGATATTGAAGTCTACCTGATCGGAGATGGTGTATTCAAATCGGGGTTAATTCAGGCGGTAAGAACTTTTAGCTTAGAAGAGCGAATCCATTTTACTGGCATCCAGGAAAACATGAACGAATGGTATTCTCTGGTCGATATGTTTGTTCATACGTCATTCACCGAAGCTCTGTCGAGATCTATTTTGGAGGCTATGTTCATGGCCATCCCCATAGCAGCATCCGACATTCCCTCTACACGGGAAATCCTAGTCCATGGTGAAACGGGAATGCTGTTCTCTCCAGGAGACGCCCTGAAGCTTGCTCAGATTATTCGTGAGTTCTATTACAACCGTCCGCTTGCCGCACGCCTCGCAAAAAATGCTCGTACCTTTGTGACAAAGTATTGCGGAATCGAAACCATGACAGATACTATACTGGCCCATTCGCTGCCTACCGGAATGAAATCCGTTGGTGCCAATGAGGTCAACATCAAGAAAGGTGCAACACCTTGACTGTGAATAAAGTGACAACCCACCAAAAAATCGACTTTCAGTATTGTCCGTGTCCAGTATGCGGTGCTGGGGAGAGGAAGGCGATGGGCATACCCCGCTTGAACCCTCTTTTTTCGGCCCTCGAACAACCCGAGATCCGTGAGTCGCGCGTAGTACAATGTCTCTGTTGTTCGCTAATCTATGCCTATCCCATGCCTAATTTCCCTGTGGAAATACTGGCGCGCATGTATTCCCAGGGCTACTTCCAGGAGTACACACCTAAGTGGCACAGAATTCGAAATGTGGAAAACCCCCGTCGTCGATTCCAAAAGGCGCTGGATGCCCTGGGACGGCCGGTTCAACGCTACTTGGAAGTGGGGGCAGGAGAAGGGTATGGCCTTGAAGTAGCGCGTGAAATGGGCTGGGAGGTCTTTGGTCAAGATATCTCTCTCCAATTTGCCGAACAAGTGAAAAAAAGGCTTGGGATAACACTCCAGCTTGGCATCCTTAACTCCGAGACATATCCCAAGGGACATTTCGATTTCATCTATATGGATAGTGTACTGGAGCACGTAAGTGACCCAATAAATTTCATGGAAATCCTTAAGGGTTACCTCGCACCAGGAGGCGTTCTTTACGTTGTACTCCCCAACGAAGACTCTTTGCCAAACTTCTTCAAGGACTCCTTGTTCAAGCTATTTGGCTCCAAGTACACTTCGAGGATTTGCCCTTTCGACGATAGTTACCATTTACTTGGTTTTTCCCCACGGTCAATTCGGTTCCTGGCCAAGCAGATCGATTTGGATATACTCTGGCTGTCATGCCGGAGCAGTTTCATGCACATAGAAAAATTTCGATATGGAGGTGGACTCCTAAAATACACTCTACGCCGCATTATCGGACTTATTTATTTGGCTTGCGACTGTCTTGACGACGGGATTAATTTAGAAGTTCTCTTCCGAGACAAGAGTTAAATTCAACGTTGCCCACCGTGATTCATGCTAGGCTAGTCTAGTCTACTATAGTCGATAAATGGATTCCTTCTTATGAAATTATACCGGGTCTCAATCCAGTCAAACGTAAGCATCCAGTGGACATTATTTTCCAATTCGGATTGAGCGGTCCAATACCCTGCTGGGGAAGTGCGAGGGCTGGTTTGTCCAGGGTGTCTTGGTGTGAATGGTGCGTCGATATTAGGGGCAAATAACAACACGATAACGGCTTGAAAAATGGAGGCGCGAGGCTGTAATTGAGGAGTTAGAATCAATGCCTTTCGGAAAATCATAATTTCCTGATTTCGAATTGGATTTCCCCTTCTTGATATTCGTTCTGGATGAGTCGTGGCCACTTGGTAACAGGATGCCGGACCTTTCGAGGACAGGTTCGTTTTCTTCGAGGTTTTGTTGCCTGGGACTTGAGCCCTTGCCTCACCTTGTCTTCATCCTTGGCCCAAGTATCTGGATCGATCTCTTCTCCAAGGGATGCCCAAAGTCAGCATAGATTTCGACATCTATCCAATTTTTTCTCAAAGCTGACCTCAAGAAAGGGCGACTTCCAGTCTTGCGCAGACCACAATCGTTTGTGCCATGAAAAAGAGCACAAACTTCCTGAACCGCAGCTGGAAGTGTATGGCTTTTTAGGATGAGCGAACGGTGAAGATGTTCCAAAAAATAGATATGACGTAAGACGGAAATCGCGGAGTCAAAGCGTCGGTTGAAGGTATTGGAAAAGCAGTTGTCGAAGGTGGTTCCCTTAATGCGGGGATCCATCGTGACCAACGGGGTGAAGCACCCGCAAGCCTATTTCTCCTTGAATAAGGATAAGAGGACGGATCTCATTTATCTGGGGGAGGGGCCCTTGAGCAGGCCAGAACCCTATCTGAAAACTGCAAGAGACTGTTGGAAATCGTCGAGAAAATGACCACTCTCAACATAGGGCTATTGAAAAACGATGCCATTAGGTAGCTAAATGGGGGTTTCCGAAAGGCATTTGGGTTCGGATTGTGCATATAGTGTCCGAGGAACCTGGCTATTTTCGGATAAAGGGGTTCGATTTTCCTGATCACCTTTAACATTGGCCATGGACCAGAGATGATTCAATTGCCCCAGTTCCAGACTTCACCGCCCATTCCACCGATCCACCAGATTTGTCCATTAAACACAACTCTTCCGGTATAGTCCAGCATCCTAAGATTATTTATTGACGGAGTTTCCATGGTGAATCCACTAAAAGGATGCCAGTTCGTCGATCCGGATTGAAGATATGCGGATCCATATCTGCCAACGAATAAATATTCTTTGAAGACCAATGGATTTTCAAACTCAAAACCACAACATCCGAGTTCCACGGGGCTATGATTGTCATAGTCCCAACTGACTCCGTCCAATGAATTGAACATGCGAACGGCGTAGTGATTAGCACCATATTGCTTTATTACATTTCTCCATAGCCTCTTGTCAAAAACCAATAGTGATCGAATCCCCCGCTCGGACTCGGCTAAAAACATAAAGGATTCCATTCCGTCTCCTGGCGTGAGGCCATCGTACAATAAAGACCAGTCTTGGCCGTTATCAGAATACCAGGCGTTCGCCAATAACTTATTAGTTGAATCTCTTCCCCCCATTAGGATTATCTTGTTTTGAAATACAGCAGCGACCTGCCCATATCGCGGTGTAAAAGCAGTGCCTGTGGAAACTCTTGTCCAGTTTGAACCATTTTCGGAAAAATAAACGTTTCGCTCTTGGAGAGATCCGCCCAGCAACCAAAGGGTATCTTTAAACACCAAAGCTGTTGCAATGCTCCATTGGCTATCAGCGAATCCTGCATGATACAAGGTTGCGATGGGCGCCATTTTTGTGGCAAGAGTCCATGAAACTCCGTCACCGCTTGACCATACGTCATTTTGATAGCTACCGTTGACCATACCCCCAAGTACCCACATTTTATTTTTGAACACGAGTACCTGAGGATCGAGCCGCATTAAAACCGCAGTAGGCCCCGCAACTTTTTTTATCGGATGCCGTAATTGCTGTTCAATTGGTAAGATGATGCGAACCCTTAATGTATCCTGAGATTGATTCTGGGCGTCATTTGCAATTTTCAAGACCACTATAAACTCCGCGTCGCCGAGCGTGGGAATCACGTAACTCAGCATCCCCCCGGCAACGATTTTGAAATCAACATCGCCGGGGAGTTTCCAGGCATAATTGATGATCTTTGTGCCTGGTGGACTCATGGAATTTAGCCCACTGAGTTTCAATGTATCGCCTATACCCAAGGCCGTGTCCCCCCTGATAATGGCTTGTATGCGCGCTCCACCAGGGTCAAAAGGAGGAATGGTCAAGTTTCCGGCTAGCCCATTGAATAGGGTGGATTCGCTTCTTCCGATCACGAATCCGTTTTTGTCGTAAACATTGATATAGATGGAATAATTCATGTCCTTTCCGCCGGTGGGGAAAAAGATATAGCCGCTATATTCATTGACCGGACGATTGTAAAAGAACTCCGAAACAAATGGGTGATTGCTGGCTATTCCGGTTCCGCTGACCACGGCTTCGATTTTTCCAATTTCCAAATCAGTCGGCAACAGTTGACCCGTAAATCCCCGCTGTGTCAGCTTTATATCGGGCAAGGAATCGATCCATCGGTCAATATCTAATGCCCCCACTTTGCCACCGCCTTGAGTAAAGATTAGAGTATCCAGCGTTCCTGTTCCGGATTTTATCGCTGCTGCGTTATTCTTTTGTATAAGATACCGGCCGCCGGAATCTGTGGTATCGGCAAGTCCCGTAAGTGAAAGTTTTGCGACCACGCCAGGAACTCCGACATTGTCTTTGTCCACTACCCGGCCGCGCAGGTTTATCGATTTTCCAGTTTCAGTTCCACTTGTGGTTCCGTCAACGCAGGACAAAAAGCTAATCAAGGCCAAAAGAATTATTGAATATCTGAAGGCGAAAAAGAAAAGTCGGCAGTTGAGTTTTGGGAAGGTCATGAGTTTTCCTATTTGGATTGAGGAAAGAGTTGAATGTTCATCTGGTAGACCCGGTCGGCCTTATTGGTGTCCGAGCGTGTAATTTCGCGGATATCCGATTTGAATTTCTGCAATTTGGATTCGATCTTTTTGACGGCTGCAACGGATAGGCTCAGGCATTCCGTAGAGATGTTCTGTGCGAGATCGGTATGATTTAGAAGCGCCAGTTTCGCGATATCCAGGCATTCCACCTGATATTTTTTGACAAACTCATCTTTCATGTAGGCACCCGAATGGAGTCCCTGGTCCGATGGCCTCCAGTTTCCGTTTTCATCCTTCTTGATGAGATTGAGTTTCTTAAGCAAGACGAGTGACGCTTTGACCTTTTTCAACGATAAAGGGGGAAAAATGATTTTGACCAATTGTCCTGGGTTTTCGTTGATATCCACTATATCCAATAAGGCCCTGATGGTCGTGTGATGCCATTCACGGTAGTATTCAAAAGATGGCTTCCTTAATGCGAAATCCGGCGTGGTATTGAGGGCAATGAGTTGCTCCAGAAAATAAGCCTTCTCGGACACTTGGGTAGATTGATTATA
>JAYUHW010000199.1:0-2819 GCA_043766615.1 Fibrobacteria bacterium
CTGCCAGATATTCTGACCAACGCGACGGTACAGGAGCGTTGCTACACATTTTTCATGGCCACCGCGATAAATATCAGCCGTAACAGCAATGCTTTCTCCTGGTATGGCCTTGATGGGAAAGCGCCCGCCTTCAACCATAGGCTGGAGATTTTCCACAATGACATGGATGGTCTGAATTTCAGGAAGTGGGATAACGGCGTTTTTTACGGACTTCTTTTTCACACTTTTTTTACTGGCGACCATGTTTTTCGATCAACTCCTGATAAAAATGGTAAGTCTGCTTGGCCACTTGGGACCATGCGAAATGATCTTCCACACGCTTTCTGGATTTTTTCGCCATCGATTGTCTTAGGTCCGCATTATCCAAAAGGGAATTGGTGGCATCGGCAAGGTCGCGGGAAAATTTTTCTGAATCTTTCGGCTCGAAATCATTCGGGCCTATGGCTTGGAACGGGACGAGCAGTCCGGTCTCGCCGTGTTGGACCACTTCGGTTATGCCACCTACGGCTGATGCGACTACGGGAGTCTCACAGGCCATGGCTTCCAAGTTGATAATCCCAAAGGGCTCGTAAACGGAGGGGCAAATGAAAACGGCTGCATGGGTATACAGGGAAATGATTTCCCTTTTGGGCAACATCTGGGGAATCCAGATGATTTCATGATCGGAATCCTGTCGACTCGCTTCGACCTGGTTTTTCATTTCCACACCTATTTCTGGCGTATCCGGTGCACCTGCGCAGAGAACCACTTGGGTGCCGGGGCGCAAATGTTGGATGGCCTTAATGAGGTGCAGGACGCCTTTTTGTCTGGTAATGCGCCCGACATAGAGGATAAAAGGCATTGCGGGATCGATACCATAGGCGCCGAGCAATGCAGGATCATAAGTGGGATGGTACTCTTCCAAGTCGATGCCATTGGGTATCACCTGGATGCGATTCTTTTCTACACCGTACAAGTCCTGTACATCCTTGGCCATTGAATTGGAAACCGCTATCACCCCGTCGGCGCTTTGATACGCTGTGCGCTCCAGCCAAGTGGAGACATCGTAACCTCTACCCAGTTGCTCCACCTTCCATGGTCGATGGGGTTCCAGGGAGTGGGTAGTTAAAACTAAAGGAATGTTGAAAAGCTTTTGTAGGAGGCAACCGGCAAAATGCGTATACCAAGTATGGCAATGCACGATTTCCGATTGGGTCACCGTGCCGGACATCATGATATTGCGCGCCAACGTATCCATAACTTTTGCAAATCTGGCGTTTTGGCTCGGCAAAGTGAAATCCGGTTTAATGCCTTGCGCGGAAAGCGTCCCCTCCGCGAATTGCTGATCTCCAAAACACAATACCTCGACCAGGTTTTTAAGCTGAGGCATGGTAGCCAAGGCCTTGGATAGGTACTCTACATGCACCCCGGCACCTCCGTATACGAGGGGCGGGAACTCATTGGAAAGCAAAGTGATTTTCATTGACGGGCCAATCAAAATAGGAATCTTCTTCGATATTACCTAAAAAAAAGGCCGCTGATAAGGACTTTGTCGTCGAGTTGGAGCTATTGCGCGCGGAAACCAAGTATAAAATCGGAGAAGGTTTGGATAGCGGGCGTGCTTTTTTAAGTTTAACGGTTGGGATACCGCATATGGCCAGCCAATTGGAATCTGAAATCGAACTAAAATGTCGCCAATTGCAGGCTCAGAATGAGCGGCTAGGCAAACAATTGTCCACCTTGATGGATGTTTTCGCCAAATTGGAAATCGCCGATCTTGAGCATTCCCTTTATTTTTCGAATCAAAAGCGGTTGATGGATTTTGTTCAACGCATTACCATGCGATTGGACGACGATGACCTGATGGATGTGATTGTCGAGGAATTGCTGATAGAATTAAAAGCAGACCGCGTGTCCTGCATTCTTGTTGGAGATGGACCGAAATCAACTTGGGCCGTATCCAATGAGGCCGTGGACCGGGGCATCAAGCGATTACCATTGCCTTATTTTGTCGACACGTCTCCACCGGCACCCTTTGTCCAGTTTCTGGAAAAAACCAAGAAGCATCCAGGTATGCCCACTTCCTGCGAATGGCCGGAAGCCGTGGCCATTGTTCCCGATGCGGAACTCAGCGCCTTGGAAGAAGAATTTCACGCCGCGTTGGAAGACGAATTCGATCTAGCCAGCCGTGTCGATTGCCGCGCTGCCATGGCCTACCCGATTGAAACGACGTTGTCGGGAATATCGGTTTTTTGTGTACAGAGGATTAACAGCGATCGGAGTTGGACGCGCCAGCAAAAAGATCTTTTCCAAAATATGTGCCGCTATGCCAGTTCACTCTTGGACCAAACCCAACTGTCTGAGCACATTCGCGACCTCAAAGATCAACTGGGATCCTTGATCGAATCCATGCCTTCTGCAATTATCGGAATGGATCTATTGGGTACGGTTACCACCTGGAACGGCAAGGCGCAGGAATTTTTCACCATCGCTGAAGATGATGCGTTGGGGAATGTTTTCTGGGATTTGGTTCCGGAATATAATTTCATTGCCAATGCCCTTAAAAATGTGATGCAGGTGGAAACGGGTACGGGAATGGACTTTGAGCCGCAACCGTATCGGCGCAAGGACGGATCCGTCGTGTACTACCGGGCCAATCTTTTTACCATGTTCAGCCGTAACCGTGGAGAAGTGGCGCTCCGAATAGATGATGTCACCCGGACGGTGGAATTGAATCATCAACTGTTCCATTCGCAGCGCATGGAAACGGTAGGAACCCTAGCAGGCGGTTTGGCTCATGAGTTCAATAATGTATTGGGCGGCATGGTCGGAACCGCGTC
>JAYUHW010000200.1:0-2726 GCA_043766615.1 Fibrobacteria bacterium
GAGGTGGCGGCCCCGGGTCAACCCGTGTATGAAATTGGCCGCGAGGATACCTTGCAGGTGGATTTTTTCGTTCCACAAACTTGGCTTGCCGGCCTTAAATACGGCCAAGCGGTTCGCTTACGACTCGATATGGAAGGTGGAAAAAGCAGTCCGGTTTTTCTGCCTGCAACCATCAGCTGGATTGGAGATGAAGCCGAGTTTTCGCCAAAGAATATCCAAACCCGCGAAAGCAGGAATGAATTGGTATTCCGTATCCGCGCATTAGCTGCCAATAAGGATGGCATGCTCAAGCGAGGTCTGCCCGTGGAAGTTTGGAAATAAATCTTTCCCCACCCCGCATGCCCAACGCCATTGAAATAAAGGACCTTGCCAAGAACCATGCAGGGGAAAAAGCGCTCCGCGGCCTCGATATGGTAGTCCCCGATCCCTGTCTTTTTGGAATCATCGGCGCAGATGGAGCCGGAAAATCCACGTTGATGAATATCCTGGCCACTTTATCCGATCCAGATAGTGGAAAGGTCACCATGCTGACTTTCGATCTGGGTCGGCAGTTCACCCAAATTCGCGCACACATTGGATACATGCCGCAGCGTTTTTCCCTGTACCAGGATCTTTCCGTGCTCGAAAACCTGGATTTTTTTGCCGATATTTTCGGCATTGTCGGTCAGGAAAAAATTGCACGCATGGAACAGTTGCTGGACTTTGCGGGGTTACAATCATTCCGTCAGCGACGAGCCGGACTGTTATCGGGCGGAATGAAACAAAAGCTAGCCTTAGCCTGCACCCTCATCCATCAGCCCCGGTTATTGCTCTTGGATGAGCCAACGGTTGGCGTGGACCCGGTGGCACGCGGCGACTTTTGGACGATGTTGAAATCGCTGCGTAAACAAAGTATCACCATAGTTGTTTCCACACCCTATATGGACGAAGCCACCCTTTGTGATCAACTCATTCTCCTCCATGAAGGTGCCATTCTGGCCCAAAGCACGCCATCCAAACTTTTGGCCGAGTATCCGTATCGATTATACCGCATCGAAGCAGGAGAATTGAATTCCGACGCAGAGCATTCCTTTGGCCATACCACCTTAACCTATCCCGGTGACCGCCCACCTCCCCCAGGTTTCGAGTTGGTGTATCCGTCAAGCGGTGCGTTGCATGCAGCGGAAAAAATCACTGCGCCCTCGGAGGCGAACAGCAGCGATCCATCCTATATCGCCCAGCAAACCGCCGCCGCACTGGCCAGGCTTGCGCCTTCCGTGCCTGGAGCTGCGCAGGCCACAATCATTCCGCCCACTTTGGAGGATTGTTTCTTTGCCCTATTGCATGAACACTCCGCAACGCGGCAAGCATGATGGAGTATTCCATTCAAGCCACACTCTTAACCAAACGGTTCGGCAGTTTTTTAGCCGTCGATCACATCGATGTAGCCGTTGCCAAAGGTGAAATTTTTGGATTTTTAGGTGCGAATGGAGCCGGGAAAACCACCGCCATCCGGATGTTATGCGGCCTACTCCTTCCCACTTCCGGAAAAGGTACTGTGGCCGGTTTCGATATCCTCAAGGAAAGTGCCCAAATCCGAACCCGCATCGGATACATGTCGCAAAAATTTTCCCTCTACCCGGATCTCACCGTAGTCCAGAATTTACGTTTGTACGGTGGACTCTATGGTTTGAACAAATCCAATTTGCGCACTCGGATCGACGAGATGGCCGAGTTTCTGGCCATTACACCCTTGCTCAATCGCATCACCGGAGCGCTTCCCTGGGGCTGGCAGCAACGACTCAGCCTGGCATGCGCCAATCTCCACCGACCGGAAATTCTTTTTCTGGATGAACCCACAGGATCTGTCGATCCCGTCAGTCGCAGAAATTTCTGGGATCTTATTCACAAACTCTCCGCACAAGGCACCACCATTTTCATCACCTCGCATTATATGGACGAAGTGGAATACTGTCATCGCTTGTCCATCATGATCGAAGGCCGAATTGCGGCGATGGGCACACCACGGGAGCTTAAACGCAAATACGATTGTCCTACGCTTCATGCCTTGTTTTTAAAATTAATGGAAACACCTTCCAAGACGAGTGCAGCAGCATGAACCTGCGCCGCCTGCGATCCATTTCCCTCAAGGAAGTGCGCCATATCTTCCGCGATTGGCAAACTTTGGTGGTCGTGCTCATTATGCCGGTGATGATGATGTTCCTCTACGGGTACGCGCTCAATACGGATACACGGGATATCGCGGTGGTTGTGGAGTTGCCCAATCCCACGCCAGAAAGTCGTACTATAGTCGAAAAAATCGACGCCAGCCAACTTTTCAAGGTTGTGCGTACCGTAACAAATGGTGGCAATCCCTCCGAGATTCTTAAGAGTCGCAGCATCCATGCCTTTATCCGCTTTCCCCCAGGCTTCTCGGAAGCTTTGCATCAGCCCGGCGGTGCCCGCCTCCAGGTTTTGGTCGATGGTTCGGATCCCAATATGGGAACCTTGATCAGAAATGCCGTGGAACCCATGCTGCTTGGAGCCACCTTGCAAGTTCTCAAGGTCGATCAACCGAAAGTGCTGGACGTACGTAGCCTGGTTCTCTACAATCCCGAACAACGCAGCGCCCTATTTTTTGTGCCCGGACTAATGGCCGTCATTCTCCTTATGATTTCAGCGCTACTCACCTCGGTAGCCATCGCCCGGGAAAAAGAACTGGGCACCATGGGCCAACTGTTGGTCTC
>JAYUHW010000201.1:0-19214 GCA_043766615.1 Fibrobacteria bacterium
TACACGTTACCCTCATTAAATGATGAGCCGCGCGTATTAATCGATCCAAATACGCTGTCTAAGGATGGAACCGTTTCCTTAACTGTGCTTTCCGTGAGCGAAGATGGGGAATTCTTGGCTTATGGTATTTCTAAATCCGGATCAGACTGGGAAACCTGGAGGATACGGAGCATTCAAACCGGCGAAGACCTCTCTGACAGGCTTGAGCGCATCAAATTTTCTTCACCGGTATGGGCCAAGGACGCTTCCGGCATATATTACGGGCGCTATGACGGCGACCAAAACAAGCTGGAGGATATCAATCGATTTCAGAAGCTATGCTTCCACCGTCTTGGAGATGAACAAAGTCTGGACAAAATCGTCTACCACCGTCCGGACCAAGAGGAGTGGGGGTTTACCGCCGATCTAAGTGAAGAGGGATGGATTCTTTTCATACTGGTATGGAAAGGCACCGACCCCATGAACCTGGTTTTCTGGAAGGACCTGCGCGATGCAAATGGAGTTGTGCAAGAACTGGTTCCGGAGTTTAAGGCTAAGTTTACGCCTGTTGGCGATGATGGAAAAACCTTTTGGTTTTTGACTGATTGGGAGGCTCCACGGGGCCGAGTGGTGGGTATGTCTTTTGACAAAATGAACCAGGGTGGATGGCAGGAAATCATTCCTCTGTCAACGGATACCTTGGAGGATGTGAGCGTAGTGGGCAACCGATTTGTGGCCGGTTACCTGAAGGACGCACATTCCGTAATTCGCATGTATTCCTTTACCGGGGCTTCACTGGGTGAGATGGAATTACCGGGGCTGGGCACGGTCGGAGGATTCTCCGGTGAGCGGGAGGATATGGAAACCTATTTCACGTTCACGGGCTTCACTTTTCCCGCGGCCGTGTATCGATTCGATTTTATCACCGGTATTAGCGCGGTCTATCGCAAACCCACTTTGGATTTCAATGCTGCGGAATTCGAAACAGAACAGGTGTTCGCAACGAGCAAAGATGGAACCCGCATTCCGATTTTTCTCGTCCACAAACGCGGCATAAAATTGGAGGGAAACAATCCTACGTATCTGTACGGTTACGGGGGATTCGGAATCTCACTAACACCGAGTTTCTCCACCACCAACCTTCCCTGGCTGGAGATGGGTGGGGTCTTGGCGGTGGCCAATATACGCGGGGGCGGCGAGTACGGGGAAGAATGGCATCAAGCCGGATCCCGATCCAAAAAGCAAAATTGTTTCGAGGACTTTATCGCCGCGGCGGAATGGCTGATAAAAAGCAAGTACACGCGCTCGGCGCGATTGGCCATTGGGGGCGGAAGCAATGGCGGACTGCTCGTGGCCGCGTGCATGAATCAACGGCCGGATCTATTTGCCGCTGTGCTACCTGCCGTCGGGGTACTGGACATGCTGCGTTTCCACCGCTTTACCATCGGGTGGGCGTGGGTATCCGATTACGGCAGTCCTGAAAATCCCGAAGATTTTAAAACCCTATTACACTATTCACCCCTGCATACTTTAAAGCCCGGAACCCATTACCCAGCGGTGCTGATCACCACGGCCGATCACGACGATCGTGTGGTACCGAGCCATAGTTTCAAATTTACGGCAGCCCTACAAGCCGCCGCTGCCGCGTCATCGGGGCCGATATTGATCCGCATCGAAACCAAAGCGGGTCATGGCGCCGGAAAACCCATAACCAAGAGTATCGAGGAAGCGGCCGACAGGTGGGCCTTCTTAGTGAAGGTGTTAAACATCGAGAATCCAGTCCAATAAATTCACATACCCCCACCCGACCAACATACCCTCAGGTGGCGCGTCGATACGCCCTAAAGGCTTGCGTTGCCAGCCCCACGGAAACCAGTGTAAATCCTGCCAGCATCAAAGCCGCCATCCCCACATATCCCCACTCCTTCCCCAGCATCGCATCACGAGAAGCATCTACAGCCCAGTTCACGGGGTTGGCGCGGGAGAGGACGCGAATCCACCCCGGCATCAAATCCGAAGCCATAAAAGCTGTAGAAAGAAACGTTAGCGGCAGCCCGAAGAAATTGATCACGGCGATCAAGCTTTCCTCTCGCCTCGTGATCAAGGCCAAGCCGTTGGAGAGAGCGGAAAAACCGGACCCAAGTAAAGCTCCCAAAACCAAAATAGCCAGGAATCCTGGTATACCCCCGGCAATTCTTGCACCGAGCAGCATGCCAAATAGTAGGATGATGCAAGACTGAGTTGCCACAGTTAGGGCGGCATGCAGTACCCGGGCAAATATCAAAGCGGCACGGCTTACGGGCGTGGCCAGCATCCTATCCATGACCCCGTCCGTCAAGTCTTCGAGAATTCCCATCCCGGACCAAGAAGCGCCGAATAATGCGGTCATGACCACCACGCCCGGAGTCAAGAATTGGATATAGCTTCCCGATCCAAACCCAGGGATTTCCACCACTCTCCGGAACAGTTGTCCATATAGGGTGAGCCAAATGACGGGCTGAACCAAAGTGACGGCCACCCAAATGGGTATGCGGATGGTGGTGCGGATATGCCTCTGGAGAAGATGAAGTGTATCGGAGAGGAAAAGCATCATGTTTGCCCTTCGGAAGCGTCCTGGTCCATGCGATGGCCCGTATAGTGCATGTAAACATCGTCCAGGGTGGGAATCCCACCCGTTACGGTATCCCCGCGGATACTGGTCTTAAGCATCGCTGGTGCCCCTTCTGCCACTACCTTGCCATGATCGACTATCGCCAACCTATCGCAAAGATGATCCGCCTCTTCCAGATAATGGGTGGTCAATAGCACGGTCAAGTTGCGCTCCTTGCGTAGGCGAATGAGATCGTTCCATAACGCCTTGCGGGTTTCCGGGTCCAAGCCTGTAGTGGGCTCGTCCAGAAAAAGCACGGCGGGATTATTCACCAGTCCCATCGCCAAATCCAGGCGACGTTTCATCCCTCCCGAATAGGTTTTGACGATGCGGCCGGCCACATCGGAAAGCCGGACCCAGTCGAGTAGCTCGTCCACCCGCCCGGAAATGGCAGCGGGCTCTACGCGCATAAGCTGTGCTTGTAAAATAAGGTTCTCGCGCCCGGTTCCCCATTTGTCCACTCCCGATGCCTGTGCCACATAGCCGATGCGTTCGCGCACGCGCTGGGGATTCTGCATGACATCGCAGCCCGCCACTTCCGCCTTGCCGCCATCGGCCTTGGTAAGCGTGGTCAGAATACGCACCGTGGTGCTTTTACCGGCCCCATTGGGCCCGAGCAGGCCAAAGATTTGCCCCTCCTTGACTTGGAAGGAAACCCCGTCCAAGGCTTTGACACCGTTCCGGTAGGTTTTGGTCAGATTTTCAATGACGATAGTTTGCATGGAAATAAAATTAACTCCTTCGCTCTTTGCTATCATTCTAATTCATGGACGAACTCAATTCCCTTTTCGACAACAACCGCGAATGGGCCAAAAACATCCTCAAAACGGATGCCCAATTCTTCGAGAAATTAACCAAACAACAAACGCCCAGCTATTTATGGATAGGCTGTTCCGACAGCCGCGTTCCCGCCAATGAAATCGTGGGCCTTTTGCCGGGCGAGCTTTTCGTGCACCGCAATGTTTCCAACCTGGTCATCCACACGGATATGAATTGCCTGTCGGTGATGCAGTATGCCATCGCGGTTTTGAAGGTCAAGCATATCATTGTCTGCGGCCATTATGGCTGCGGTGGCATTCGCGCGGCGATGGAAGATTCGCCGCATGGCCTAATCGACAATTGGCTGCGGAATGTGCGGGACTTGTACTATCAATGAGCAGGAGCTAAAAGCCATTACGGATCCGGACGAGCGCACGGATCGCTTGTGCGAAATGAATGTGGTGGCCCAGGTGTACAATGTGTGCAATACGACGTTGGTGCAAAAGGCTTGGTTCAAACAGCAGGATTTAACCGTGCATGGCTGGATTTACAGTATCAGCGATGGGCTACTGCGGGATATGCATGTTTCGGTTTCTTCATTGGCGGAGATGCGGGAGTTGGGGATAAAATAGCCGTGGACAATTGCAGGAGGTCTCACGGTCAGTACTTCTTCCACTCCATCATCCCTTCTTCCTATCCGCCAACTCCTCCATCAACTCCACCTGAACCTGCTGGATCTCCATCAAATACTGCCACTGATGCTCCAGCAGATGATCAAACTTCTCGTGTAGATTCCGGATTTCCAGCTCCGCTTTAAGATTCACCTTGTAATCATTCTCCGCGCGCGTGCGGTCGCGGGCTTCTTGACGATTCTGGCTCATCATGATAATCGGAGCCTGCACGGATGCGAGACAGGAAAGAATAAGATTCAGTAAAATAAAAGGATAGGGATCAAAGGCCTGCGCATGGGCGATGACTATTATGGCCACGTTAAGACAAATCCACAGGGCCAGAAAGCATGCAAAGGTAATGAGAAATCTCCAGCTCCCGCCGAAGCGGGCCACGCCGTCCGCCATCCTTTGGCCGAAGGTAATCGGCTCCTTGCTTTCCTGTTTTAATAAACTTGAAATGATGGCGTCATCCTTAAAGCTCTGCTCCACATCCGCTTCGAGATGGGCAAGATTTCCTTTTCCGGATACCAGCATGCGCTGCACGTATTCGGCGCGCAGGCGATTCAAGTCGGCATGGCAGATAAAACCATCCGGATTCCAATCTGCATGATCCTTTTTCAAATGGGCGACCATGGCGGATCGAATGGCATGATTGGGTACACATTTGCTTTGAGACAGTTGGCGTTTGCAAATCGAGCAGGTGACTAAAGATTTGGTTGGCATGTTGGTATTCTCCTATCCGAAGATTAGCTAATTTGAAAGCGATGCGAAACAAATCCCTCAATGTGCTGGCGCTGGTTCTTATCTTAGCGTCCTTTGCGTGTTTGTTTCCGGGCCTAACGCACCCGGCCTTGACTTTGGATATCTCCCCGGTGCTGCCTTTTATAGGAAAGATGGCTATTTATCATCAAACCCGCAGCATTCTGGGCACCATAGGTAATCTCTATGATACCGGTAACCGATTGGTTGCCTTTCTAATCCTTCTCTTTAGCGTGGTCGTTCCGATGGCCAAGGGCTTATCCTTGCTGTATGTATTGGCAATTCCAAAGGCTCCCTTCCGCTTGCCCATCTTCCGCTTTGTGGCCCTCATTGGAAAATGGTCGATGGCGGATGTTTTTGTGATGGGTATCCTGCTGGCCTTTTTGGCTGCCGGGGCAGCGGAGGGATTGACGGCTCAACTACACGATGGATTCTGGTATTTTCTCGGGTACTGTTTGCTATCCGTGGCTTCGGCCCAGTTGATGCGTATACAAAGCCCTAGTCCATCCACCTGAATGAAATGGAGTATTGATGCGAGATATCCGACCCCTGGATTCCAATCGGGCGGTGAAGTGCACAAAAACCACATGGAAATTTAAGCTGCGGGCCGAAGCTTTACGGGCTTTTAAAATGGAATAGCGTCAGTTCCGCTTGGAACTGCGTCAGTACAGTTCGGATTTTATTTTTTCGACGTCCGCTTTGAGGGCTGCATACTTTTCGGTTAGATCTGCCACCGCCAGCCGAAGCATTTCCAGCTCTGAGTTTTGTGGTCGAGTGGGTTTGTGAATCTCTGAAGTTTCCGCGCCTTCCTGTTCCTTAAAGCCCGATTCCATCTCTGCATGCTCGGGACACAGTTTGTCCATCCAGCGAGGTTCCTTCCAGCCCGGCCGCTTCGGTAGATATTCCGTTAAGGGCTCGACTCGGTTGGCGAGGCTTTGTAGCAAGGCTTCCGTCGCTTCTAGAGAGTCGAGGGGTAACAAGCTCGATGCCCGCAATTTTATCTCGTTCAATGTTTGCCTGCCGCGCAGCAGCAACACAGCTAGGACAGCGATTTCGCCCTGGCTGAGATGGAACCGAGGGTCTTCCAAAAAGTGCCGGTATTTGTAGAGAATTCCTTGCGAACCGTAAGGAATGAAGGTGACCAAAACTTTGCGTTTGAGGCCGGCCAATGCCAGTGAAACGGTTTCATCGGTATACTCCGTAACCGGATCCCGATTGCTTTTTTGATTGCAGGCCGTGCGTAGAGAATTCAGAGTCAGGGGATAATAGTCCGGCGTCGCCAAACTTTTTTCCGCCAAGGTGCCGAGTACTCGGGCTTCTTCTTGAGTCAGCGTTTCGATAAGCATGCGCACTCCTTTGATTAGAATAGTGGGTCCGTTACCCAGGCTGTCCCAGCAGTCGGAACAAAGCATGTCCAAAACCACCTTCGGTATTCAGGCTGGTTGTCTCTTTGGCAACGGCTTTCAATGTCGCGTCAGCATTGGCCATGGCGATGGACATGGGAATACCACGGAGCAAGGTCAGGTCATTGTCGGAATCCCCAAGTGCGATAACGTCCCGCACCTCCATTCCCAAATGGGCAATCAGTTCACGAGCGCCTAAAAGTTTGGAAACCCCTTTGGGGGTGCCTTCCAACATGTATTCTGCATAGAAAGAATTACGCAGTATGGTGGTTTCCAATTCGAGAGGCGCAAGGGCGACAGCGGCGGTTTCCAAATCTGTTTTTTTTCCGATCAAAACCAATTCAACAAGATGCGCGTTTGCAAGCTCGCTCCATTCGGTTACCCGCTGGGTGTGCCCGACGTTCTTGGCGATGAAAT
The DNA here is from genome assembly GCA_043766615.1 of Fibrobacteria bacterium. Taxonomy (GTDB): domain Bacteria; phylum Fibrobacterota; class Fibrobacteria; order UBA11236; family UBA11236; genus Chersky-265. The sequence goes on from JAYUHW010000201.1 coordinate 6,639, forward strand.
CGGCATTGAGTAAAGCATCGTTGCGATGAAAGACATCCTTGGTATGTCCATCAGGATTGTGTCCGAGCACGATGGGATCCAGGCCCAGAGCATTCAGCCATTCGGCTGCGGCGAGGACTAGGGAAAGCGGAAACTCGCGTCTGAACAGGATTCGCTCCGTAGCGACCTGGCGCACGAGCATGCCATTGTTCAGGATGCAAAAGTCGATCAGGTGGTGAAGTTTGAGCCTATCCAAAAGGCGGGCGCAAGTGGTCCAACGCCTACCCGTGGCCAAGCAGGTTTGAATGCCCAGATCGCGGCAATGGGTCAAAGCGTCCCGGTTAATCTGAGGCAAGTTGCCCTCATCATCCAGAAGTGTGCCGTCGATGTCGGAGATGACGAGGCGATAGGGAGAAAAGGGCATAATTGGCTAGAACTTATAAAAAGTCGCCGGGAGCTATTTAAATGTGATAACTATTGTTGTTATAACAAATAAAGTGTATTATTATGGCCTGGGAGGGTACTCCCTGAACAAAGGATTGAATATGTCGACTCAAATGACACCCTTGAAAAATGGACCCCTAAAAGTTGAAGGGGACTTTTCACTCAATGATTCCGCAGGCAAACCCTTCACTCTGGAACCTGGAAAGGCTGCCTTTCTATGCCGCTGCGGCCTAAGTTCTAAAAAACCGTTTTGCGATGGTTCGCATAGCAAGCAGGGTTTCGCCTCCGAGGTAGTCGCTCCCTAAGCCCCGCGCAAAGACCTCCGGCCCCCTCGAGGGGGCTTGTTTCATTTCTTTCTTTGCCAAGAGGCATTAACATTCCTCTCTTTAAGGTATGCCTCGGATTCTACTGCCGGAATCGGACGAAAAACTGCTTGATGAATGTGAAGTGGAAACCTTCCGCTCGGGCGGCAAAGGCGGCCAACACGTAAATAAAACCGATAGCGCCGTGCGCCTACGCCATCTACCAACAGGAATTGTGGTGATGTGCCAACAGGAGCGCAGCCAGTTTTTAAACAAATGTATTTGCCTGGAAAAGCTGCGCGAAAAGGTTGTAAAACTGAATATAGTGCCCTTGGTGCGCAAGGTGACAAAGCCTCCCAAGTCCGCGAAACGCAGCAAAAAGAAGGCAAAATCCTTGCAGTCGAAAAAAAAGCAGTCGCGTAATAACAACTGGTCCGATAATGAAGATTAATTCAAAAAAAGTTTTCCCTAAGTTATCAACGGAAAAACACCGCGCACTAAAGGAGGATACTGTTCATTAAATATTGAAAACTTTATGTATGGGCTCGTTTTCTTTGCCCCGATTTTTGGTTCATCATTTGTGTTAAACCTTTAAAAGGAGAGAAAAGTGGCTTCAGCGAAGATTCTCAAAGAATGTATCAAGGCGATTCAATCCCACAATTTTGATAAGGCAGCAAAATGCCTGGAGGACAATTTTCAATTCCTCGGCGCCGATCACAAACCGATTAGCAAGCAGGAATGGCTCACGCTACACAAGGCATTGGGCCACGCCTTTCCGGATTTTTCTTTCAATCTTGTTGTATTGGAAGAAAACCATGGAAAAGTTACCGGCCACTTTTCTTTTACCGGCACCCATAAAGACACCTTGGATCTTCTGCTCTTAGGCATCCGACTGCCTGCCACGGGAATGTCTATTCAATTGCCGGTAGAAAATTTTACCGCACAATTCCACGGAGGCCTCTTGCACCTTCTGGAAATGCAACCGGTTGCGGATGGAGGATTTGCAGGGATCCTCAAACAATTGCACGTAGCTGTGCCTGGCTGATGCGCTGGTGGGATAGAGTCAAAATAGAACCCACGCACTTTAAAGGTAGCGTGTGACGCTCAGTTAAAAGGCAAACTTGATCCGCGTTTCTAGGATGTTGGCGGTAAAATTGTCGGCGTCCGTATCATTAAAATAGTGGAAATACAAAAGCGATACGGACGTGTTGGTTAGGAAATCCCAATCGGGATGATTTTTTCCGAAGGCGCGCAAAAAGCATGTTGCCCCCATGCCCACGGTATGGCTGGTGAACGCTCTGAGTTTATAGTCAACGGCATCAAAAATATTCGGCTGGTTTTTGGCATAGTCTCCGAAATTGACGCCCGTCTGAACGTAATAGCGATACTCTGGACTTAGGATCCAGTTGGGAGTAATGTATTTGTTCAATTTGAGTGATAGGGTGTTCGATTTTAAGTTCCAATCATCCCAGTAGTAACGGTATGTAATGATGAACGAGCCATCCATACCTGGCATGAATTTGCTTATCTCGGCCCAGGCTGCTTGGCGGTAGCGCATGTTGGGGTGACGTTCGATTAGGGTATCCTTATTCAAAACATTATCAGTTTGGTCGAGCAAGACTTTCCTGTAAGGGTCGCTCAAAATTCCATGGTTGCGCATGCCATCCGCGCCCATACGCAGAACTGTGGTCGGTGAAAGCAATTGCGAAATGGTTAAGGAAGCTTGATGCGTTTCCTTAAATCGATTCAGCATGGCTCCGTCGCCCAAAATCTCGCCAACGGAGTCCAAAGTATATTGACCTCGTAGCGTAACGGTAAGGTTTTTCTGGAGAAACTCTTGAGTCAAGCTGCCAATAACGGATTGCGATGCGTAGTCCACTTCTTGACTGAAGTAATAACTGCCAGAAACTTTGGTGTTGTCGCCTAGACCCTGTTCCAGCCCGCCGATAATCTGCCCCCGATTCTTGATGAAGTCGGACTTGCTTTGCCGCTGCGGTCGTGAAGCCCCGCTGACCCCATCAATGGAAGGTGGCACGGTGGTTTGATCAAGCTCGACATCCAACAGAATTTGGGTTTTTTTCCAAAGGGTTTTGGCCAAGGAGAAGGCAGATGTGGCCACGGTATTTTCATGATTGTCTTTAAAGTAGTAGGTGGTATATTCCACTTGATCGGCCCGTGATAGCAAGGCTGTCGTTAGGATCACAAGTAAAAAAACCATACAGGAGCTGCGGCTCCATCGAATCATTTCGAACATCCACACCCGCCACCTATACCGGTTGGTCCGCCGATGCTTCCTTCACGCGTGGAGAAAAATTTTTGTTCCAAGGTTTGCTTGGAAAATTGTCCACCTGGCTCCATAATGGGATCCGCCAATTTCTCCCGCTCATAGGGCTTAACAGCTGCGCAGGCGGACAAGAGCAGCGCCCCCGCACCTATTGCAATCCGGACTGTAGCCCTACTTCTCCACCAAAGCTTTTTTTTCATGGTTTCTCCTCCAGTAATTTCCTGGCCTCGGTTTCCATGGATTTTAATTCTCCGGAACCATACCCGTCAAACCGGTTGCGCAGCATTCCCTTGTTGTCGATGAGAAATGCTGAGGGCATTCCGCCGAGGTCGAATTTTACCGCGGCTTCGTGTTTGGCATCGTGCAGATAGACGAGCGATGTGTCGGAGTTCTTTAGAAAATCCACGGCCTTGCTGCGGTTTTCATCAATGCTTATCGCCACGATCACCAGAGCTGGATTTCGAATGCGCATCTGGCCAAGTTCCGGCAGCGACTTTTTACAGGGCGGGCACCAGCTTGCCCAAAAATCGACTAGGACCACTTTGCCTTGTAGTTGGCGTAGGCTCATTTCACCGCGGTTTTTGAGGAGATCCGGAAGGCTGAACGACGGGGCTATCGAGCCCGGTTTAGGGCCAGAACCTGCCCATACTGGAGCTGATGTTAAGCTTAAAGCCATAGTCAAACCGAAGGCCAAAAAATGCGGACGAAGCAACAGAATCAAATCCTTGAACGCGTTATTTTGTGTAGTTGGAATTGTTGAATTGCGTTCCCATATCCATCCATTCAATCAAGGACAATAGGTCGACGTTTTCTTTCGCAAAGGCGTTTATGCGTCCAGTCGAATCCTTTTGCCACAGGGTGCTGTGGTTGTAGGAGGTAGGTCGATATAAGGTTTCGTTTTTATCGGTCAACTGTTTATTCAGTAGAACCCACGCCAGCGGGCTTTCTCGGGCACCGTCCGGGGTGGCGTAACGCAGTTTGGTTCCGGCTTTGGCGGTGGTATAGCCATTGTCGTTGGTTAGGGTGGCGTAAACATTGGCGTTACTGTGGTTGTTCAAGGCTGTATCCGGGACATTTTCGAGAACCAGGCTGCCTCCGGAATCTTTAGCAGTCGCCACAGCGTGACAGGAGTTGCAGCGGCGATTTAGGATAGCTTGTACAGTAGCGGTTTTGCCGGGGTAGTAAAGACTCATGAAATCCAGAGTGTCCTTCTGGGCGGATGGGTGTTCAGTGACTTTCTGGGCATTGTAGAAACCGGAGAGGTAGTTCTTGGTTTCCGCGAGTAGATTTCCCGCTGAGGGCTTGAAGACCACGGAATCATTCACGATTTTGAAATAGTTGATGTCTTGATCTTTTTCTCTTGCGCCATGGCACCCCGTACACATGCGCTTTTCTCCAGGCATAACGTTGATCCATTGCAATTGGTTGACGAGCATCATCCCATTTTCATCCAGCGTTTGCAAATGCAAGGCCTTATTCGCTGGCACTTCCAAAGAGAGGGAGCCGTCGGCTCGCACATCTCCGTATCCAATCACGTGTTGTTTCTCGAATTCGGTGCGGCCTACGCCTTCCATGGAACGGTATTGGGCGGACATGGGCACCGCTTCGATCACGCGAACAAATTTCGCCAAACCCTTACTCCTATCCGTGCCGCCGTTGAGGAGTTCTTTGGCAGACAAATGACCGTCATTGTCTTGGCGGCTATACACATCTGCGTCAAAGAATTTTCCAGTGGTTACGCCGTTCTTGAGCGCATCCGTGATGGAAGGATTCATGGCAAAGGGCTTGGGGGCAGGACCGCGTGGCGCGACTACAATGGGGTCGTAATCGTTGTTTAAGGGATCGGCGTGTATGAGCTTCAGGTTTTCGCCATCCTTATCCATTATGAACAGATCGTAATTTACGTATGCCTTTTTAACATCATTCCCAGCTTCATGGGCGGATTCCGCTACTAATATTTTTTCCCGGCCTCCGTCCATGATGGGGTAAGGCGTTTTGAACAATGCATTGGACGCGTTCCGGGTTGTGTTGTAGGGGCTAGAACTGGAGGTGAGAACCTCGGGAGCGGAGGTGAATTTTGATAGGTCCACGATACTGATAGCTCCACCTTCAAACTGGGAAGCCCTGTCCATCAGCGAAGCAACCAGTCCGCCATCATGCAATTCTCGCGCTTCCAAAAATGTGCGCGAACCGCTGGTTTGCGTGCCAGTAAAGGTTTCGTCCGCGCCATACAGAACAAACTGACCGGTGCCATCCGGATTTACGGTAAACAAGGGCATCTTATTTGGGTCGCCTAAATGATCCCAGCGCGTGAAAAATATCTTGCCGCTGGAATGGACAAAAGGATTCTGATCATGGCTTTGGTTAAATGTGATCTGGCGAACGTTCACCAAGTTTCCGCCTACGCCACCCATTTCGCCTACAAAAAGTTGGGGCACAGCTCGACGTTCATATTCATCCAGAATCTGATTGCGCGTGGATCCGAAAACAATATGAGTTGCATCGATATAGGCTGGATCCACATCGTCCCCGATTTCCGGACTGGTCAATTGGACCAAATGCGTTCCGTCCACATTCATTTCATAAATGCCCCAATGCTGATCCCGGGAAGTCTGGGTGCGTGGTTTGCGCATCGAAAAAAGAATTCTGGTGCCATCGAAAGAAACTTCCGGATCCAACGCGGCGCCCCAATCGTTGTGATTCTCGACGGCACGGGTCCATTGCTCGGTCAAATTGGTGAGTTTTCCGGTTGGAGAAATCGGTGACAGAAGAATAATGTCCGTACCCGGATAAAATTCATTGGGATTGCTCGCCATCGCCACGTTGTCGTTCATACTCGTGCCGCCTACGCTGGGCTCCTTCACAAAAATGAGTTTGCCCTCACCATAGCGTTCCATGATTTGATCGGCGGGTTCGAGACAGGCGGTAAGCAAAGCAGCGGCACAAAGTGTCGTTAGGTATCGAGTAGGATTCATGGGGTACCTCGTGAACTTTTAATAGTATTTCTGCACTCCGAGCAATACGACAAAGTTCTGAGTCATGGACGGTTGACTCCGAATTTTTTGGGAATAGATATGGTCGCGCAAGCCATAGTTCAATGCCCATCTGCCATTCTTGGGTCCGTATGGAATATTCATACGATTTCCAAAGCCCAGGACTCCACCTATATTAGGCACTCCTCCTTGGTAGATCGCTGTAATTCCACCCGTAAAATAGGGATAAAGTCCCCCGGCTATGCCTGTACCATGGGCCAGGTCCGAATACGTGTAGCCGCCCAGGGCTTCCGCCGTAATCATAAAGCTATGGGGGAACACGCCACCTCCGACCACGCTTTTCGAAAATGAAGATTGCACAGTTCCGACGCCGGAAGTGAATTCAAAGAAAAAGGCCTGGTCTTTTGGGAACACATCCCAGTAGAAATTTGCGTAAGGATTGCTGCCAAGGACTTCGGCATTGTAAAACCCGGCGAATAGGCCATAGGATTGGTCAAAATCACGCGCTGGGCCTGGGACAAATGCGGTGCGCGCAGGGCGGTCTTCGTTCTTGGTCGCTTCAGAAGCGCTTGGAAACAGTGTGGCGGGTGCTTTAACCGGCACATAGACGGTTTCCGCAGCAGCCCGGCCCAGTGGGTGTTCGGCAGGCGCCTTGGTTGGCGCTGTTTTCCGGGTTCCGGCATGTCCGGTGAGAATGCCAAGGGTGATAAGACAAACACAAACCGAAAACGGTCGCAGCCATTGATTCGAATGGACTTTAGGCTTGGTGTTAACCGAAAGCAAATAAAACTCCCAGGCTGGAGGATTGAAAAATCAAGAGTTCCTGCCGATTGTCGGCCTTATTGTGGATACGCGTAAATAACTGCTTGGTTTCAAAGCGTATGCCGATTCTTGAATTGATGTAATACCGAATGCCGCCTCCAAAATTGACTCCAATGGAAGATACGGTCTGGTCGCCTACGGAATTTATCGGTACAGTTAGGAAAAGGCCACCGCCGATAATGCCATATGGCACGGTTTTCTTGGAGTCTGCCAAGTCTAAAACCGCGTTTAGAGTCACTGGAAACAGGGTTGCCGTGCGGCCCATAACCTGATCTGTGGCCAGTTCAAGATTTACGGGATGATAATTCATGGAGAGCCGCAATCCAATGACGGCGCTAGCGCCCATCAGGCCAGCTGCCGGGCTAAATTCATACTGAGCCCGGGGGGTGTCTGTTACCCGCCCAAGATTTACATTGGGCGGAGTTGTTGCAAATGCGCATTGCACTAATTCCAGAAGTAGCATTCCAAGCCATGTCGTGGTAAATCTCATAGGCATCTTAGTATAACCCCTTTGTCAACCTTAAAAAGCCCATTTTTCCAAAAATTCGAGGAACTTTTACAGCTAAGGGAGTCCATAATCCACGAATCCGATGAGATAAACCAATTGTCCCTTGTTTGGAAATGCAGAAAAAAACTAAGATCATAAAAAATCTAAAGCAGAGCCCAAGGCGCGGCTATATTTACTGCTCAAAAGGTTGTTTACCGGAAAGGCATAATGGATCTCGACATACAATTGCCCTTAGCCATAGGGTTGCTAGGAAGTGTTTTCGCCATCGTTTTCGCATTTTTCAAGTCGAAATGGATCATGAAGCAGGAGATTGGCAGCGAAAAGCTAAGGAAGATTGGCGGTTATGTGGCGGAAGGGGCCATGGCCTTTCTTTTCCGGGAATACAAAGTTTTGGTACCCTTTGTCCTTGTGGCCGCCACTTTGCTTCTATTGGGCAATAAAGGGATTTTGCGGTGGGAAGCCGTCACCTTCGGTATTGGGGCCATTTGCTCGGCTTCTTCCGGATTCTTTGGTATGCGCATCGCCACTCAGGCCAATATGCGCACAACGACCGCTGCCAGTAAATCCTTAAATGAAGCTCTCCGCGTTTCTTTTGCGGCCGGGTCTGTCATGGGGATGAGTGTTGTCGGTTTGGCGTTGGGCGGCATCACCGTGATCATGATCGTCACGATACTTTGCTTTGGCCGGGACCCGGTAAACTTTCAGCATCAAATTCTTCCCATTCTCTCCGGCTTTGCCTTAGGCGCTTCGTGTATTGCGCTCTTTGCCCGCGTGGGTGGCGGCATCTATACCAAAGCGGCCGATGTGGGCGCGGATCTAGTCGGCAAAGTGGAAGCTGGAATTCCGGAAGATGATCCTCGCAATCCCGCCACCATCGCAGATAATGTGGGCGACAATGTTGGTGACGTTGCAGGCATGGGCGCCGATCTCTACGAATCCTTTGTTGCCTCCGTGCTGGGCTGTATGATTCTTGGCTTGGCTGCGGAAGCCAGTGACATTCTTAAAATCCGACTTGCTTTGCTGCCGCTGGTTTTGGCTGCGGCCGGCGCAGTCGCCTCGGCTATCGGTATCCAATTCGTAAGGGTTAAGGAAGGCGGATCGCCACAAGCCGCTTTGAATAAAGGTTCGCATATAGCATCCATCCTCGCCGCCCTTTTCAGCTATCCGATTTTTTATGGTTGCCTTGGAGGCCAAACCTTTAATGACGGATCCGGTGCCCTCCAACTCTTCCTTTGCACGGTGGTTGGAATTGGCGCGGGTACGCTGATCGGCATGCTTACCGAATACTTTACCGCAACCAATAAAGTGCCCGTCAACGCCATTGTCAAAGCCTGCGACACCGGCCCGGCCACCACCATCATTACAGGTATGGGTGTAGGCATGGTGTCCACGGCGCTTCCCGTTGTCGTCATGGGAGCGGCGATTCTGCTCAGTTACAATCTCGCTGGTCTGTTCGGCGTAGCCATCGCCACCGTGGGATTGCAATTGACTTTGGGCATCCAGCTAGCCGTAGACGCCTTTGGCCCTGTGGCAGATAATGCCGGTGGTCTGGCGGAAATGTCGGAAATGCCGCCTTCGGTGCGTGCCACTACCGATAAGCTCGATGCGGTGGGAAATACCACGGCTGCAATCGGCAAAGGGTTCGCTATTGGTTCGGCAGCACTGACGTCCATTGTCCTTTTCTCGGCCTTCAAAACAGAAGTCGGAATAGATGTTATCGAGATCACAAATCCAAAAGTGCTGGTAGGACTTTTGCTCGGCGGCATGATTCCCTACCTTTTCTCCTCTATGTGCATGATGGCGGTAGGGCGTGCGGCCATGGCTATGGTTGAGGAAGTGCGACGGCAGTTTCGTACCATACCCGGTCTGCTCCAAGACAAAGCGGAACCGGACTATGCCAAGTGCATCGATATTAGTACCACGGCGGCCCTTAAGGAAATGGTGCTGCCAGGACTTTTGGCGATTCTATCGCCCGTTGCCGTTGGGTTTTTGGGGGGCATAGAAATGCTGATGGGGTTCCTGACAGGTGTCACGGCATCGGGAGTGGCATTAGCTATATTCATGAGCAATACCGGCGGTGCCTGGGACAACGCTAAGAAGACCATCGAAAGCGGTGTCAGCGGGGGTAAGGGCTCGGATGCCCACAAGGCCGCGGTAGTGGGGGATACGGTCGGCGATCCGTTCAAGGACACGGCTGGTCCTTCTTTGAACATTTTGATTAAACTGATGGGCGTCATGTCGGTGGTCATTGCTCCCATGCTCAAACTCTTCTGGGGTCTCTGAACATGCAATACGAAAACCGACTCTATCAAATCCTGTATCCCAATCAAGCTTTAGTCGCCTCGCAGTTGGCACCAGAGGCGTTTGCCCGGCATTATCTTATTGGGTCGATCCGGCATTATTCGGGCAAGCTGGTATTCGCCGATATCGACATCAATTTCCGACATCCCTACTTCAATATCGATGCAGGTTTGGCCGACCTCGTACCGCATGCCGACGGACGGCCCAAGCATACCAAATTCATTTGCTCCTACCGCGTAATGGAGCATATGGATTTCGATTGCATCAATCACCTTTACCTTTCGACTTCGGAAGCGCACATCTTGGAGCTCAAGCCCCAGGAATACGATAAGGTGCATCAGGTCGGCTTTTTGCGCACCTTTGCGGAAATCGCGCCCCTATCCATGCTCGTCATCAGCCCCTATGATATGGTCGAGTTTGGTAAATTCATCACCACGCCAGGAAACGCCAAAGGCTGTCCCAAATTGTTCTATACCCAAATCGATTTGAATGTGGACGAATTCATTGCCAACTTCGAGCGGAATCCTTTTATGCAGGCGCCGTTTCCGTTCTTACATCCTTCCAAGCTGCGCGATGCCATTTTGCAAATGAAAATCAAACCCGAAAAGACCACTAAGGGTATTTCCTTATTCTGCCCACTGGATCAGATTTCCTTCAAGATGATCCGTCACGGATTCATGTTCACGAGTCAAGACAAGTACCGGTTTTTTCCCATGCCGACGACGAAGGATATTGAAAGTACGGATTTCCGTTTTTGGCAGGATATGTAACGTGGGTCGCGGGGTGCCCGGGGTGAACCCTGGGGCCTCAGGCGTCTACGGTGCCGGCTTGGGGTTCGCTGGGTTGGCTGGGCATTCCCGCGGTGGGATTCAATGAGTCGATATTCAGGCCGCTAGGGTCAGGTGGATTGGGTTTGCCCCAGGGGCGGCCTTGCTTTCCGCGGGAATGTCCGCGCCGGCACCTGCGACGATTCGGCCCCAGGGTTCACCCCGGGCACCCCATCTCTGCGGCAGGTGCGGTTCACAAAGTAAAGAATGGGGATGGGGATTCTGGCGCCACGGGCCGGTTGGGAACCGTGCGTGGGGGATGGGGATGGGAATGCGGAGTGAGGGCGGAGATGTGGAGTGGGGTTGGGGATGTGGAGTGGGGTTGGGGATGCGGAGTGAGGGTGGGGATGCGGAGTGGGGTTGGAGATGCGGAGTGAGGGTGGAGATGTGGAGTGAGGGTGGGGATGTGGAGTGAGGGTGGGGATGTAGGTATGGAATGGGTCTGTGATTAAAAATGATAAAGGGCTAGGCTTATCCTTGCCTTCCAATTGATATTAGAATTGAATAATCCCTCGACTCCTAAACGGAGGGTTTTAAATAATTCTGTCTTGGCGGTTAGATAGGGGCAGAAATTGTGTGTGTACTCTCCAATAATCGAATTGTAACCTACCCAACGGTCATCTGCATATCCATTATAGGCATATCCAATACCGGCATAAAGTTTTACCCAATCTTGGAAGACGCCGTATTTTCCATTCAAATCAAGGTTTATACCATATGCGGGGTTTCTGGTATACCGCCCCAGTTCAAATTGAAGACTTGATTCTACATATTTCATTTCGGATGAAACGTGGATTCCATATTCATAAATCCCCTTTGAACCCATCATATCATAGCTGTACTGTTTGCGGATTTCCCCTCCTGAGAATGTCGGACCGATCGAAAATTTTACGTTCTCGGAAGCAACAAGGTTGAAGGCGAAGCTTAAAAAGACCAGCAAAAAAATATTCATAGTTACTCTTTTCCATGTCGTGGGAAAAATACTAAAAAGGAACGATGGCCAGTGTAGCCAACCGGGCCCCTTGGTGGGATCGGGAGGGTACGTTAGAGTAACAAGTGAAGTCCGGCGCTTAGTTCTAGGCGGTATAAGGGGACGTTGTACCAGATAAATTGGTTGTTTGGATCCTTGATTTTGTATTTGATGCCGTTGTAGTTGTACTCTCGGATGTTGGAAAAAAAGAAGCGTCCTTCCAGGCCTAGAGCCAGGTTATGTACAAACGCATAGTCGGCGCCGACGTGGGCTTGGATGGCGAAGTTTTCGGCAGTGACGCTGAAATTTTCTGCATTGTCGATTCCAGATTCGTGGAAGAATAAATAGCCGACGCCCAGGCCACCGATTAACATGGCTTTATCGCTCAGTTGATGCCGGGTGAGAAAATCCGGTCCAACATAGGTCACGGATACTCTTTCATCGAGGTTGTGGGTTGCTGCACTGGACGGCCATTTTTGTATGTCAATGGCCTTGGCTCTCGATAGAAACCAAATCCAGCTGACTCCTACACCGCCTTTGGGCCAGAAGAAATACGCGAGTTCGGCATTGGAGGTTGTGCCAATTTCCAGTCGTGACAGGTAATTTTCGTAGCTACTTGTGATCGAGTCTGGACTCATGAGCCATTTGCTGAAACCATATTCCGCTGAGATCCGCAATTTGGGGAGAGCGGCGTAGGTGTGGTTTTCTGCTTCCTCGAAATCTTCTCCTAGAAGGTCTCCGGCTTCAATGGGAGTGGAGAAGCATAGGGAAAGAAGAGTGATGTAGGCGAAAAGCAGTATGCGCATTGAGTTCAATTATGGAATGTCGGTGTTGGCGAATACTAGAGGATCATTCTTTTTGTGAAATTAAGCCGAAGTCAAGGATTTCATCGCATCCTGATAGGCGACTGGATCATTGGCGTTTACCAATGCGCGAAGGTCCGGTGGGGCGAGCAAATGGGCTGGGGAATTCAGAAGGACTTTGCGTGGGCAGGTAATGCCTTTGCCCAAAAACTCCAACATGCGGGGGTAACATGCGGGTTCATAGATGGCGCAGAGAGGCTCGGGGAGTCCATTTTGCGACCCTGTGAAGGCGGTAGCCAGTTGGTCTGGATTGCGGGCGAGAACGAGGGCACTAAGCGTTGCG
>JAYUHW010000202.1:0-11938 GCA_043766615.1 Fibrobacteria bacterium
TTAAGCGAATCAGACTTTTGTAGAATGCGGAGATAACTTTTAAGCCTGTTTTGATAAAAATCCAAGCGACTTTCCGCACCTTCTGAAATTCCACGCCCCACAAAAATCACGCCAAAAAAAAGGAAGATCCAGTACCCGGGTCTACTAATGGGTATGCGGCGGAAAAATCGAGAATCGGATGGACGCAAGCTTCAGTATTCCTGTGGAAAATCTACAATTGTTCTCTGGAATTATACATCGGAATGCCATTCATTACGATGACTTGGACTGGAATAATGGATGGTGTTGAATAAAAGCGATCAGCGTAAACCCATCGGCTTCCCTACTCATTTGGCCTGAAGTTGCATTGGTACGGGTTCCGGTTGAGAATCCAGAATAGGTAGGCAGGTTTTGTGCCGCTTGCGTTAAGTCCAAATGATCCTGGTCCATGCGCATTGCTGTTCGAGAGTGTTCGAGGTGATCGGCCAGATATTCCTGTTCGGATTGACCCGGAGTAGGTACAAGCACGGCAGCCTTAACCTCTAAGCTGGCCATCTCCATAACGGTGGTATAACCCGATCTGGCAACCACCATTTTTGCATTGCGAAGCAGTAACGCCAAGGTATCCCCGGGAAGATGTGAAAATTCGTTCAGTTCTCCAGGACGCAATCTAAAGTTTAACGGTTGATTCTGCCCTGCAGCCTGCGGTATCCCACAGACCAAAACCCGAGTTCCAGATTGTTTTTTGAATGCTTGACGCAGGCTTGTTTCAAATAATCCACGCTGTGGTTCTGGACCACTGACCAATGCCAAAATATCAACGGGGATGTCACCAAGGGGTTTCGCGTTTTGTGCATCGACAGTGGACTTCAATGTCCTTTCCTCCCCCACCTTGAAGCGCGACAATGGATGAATGAAAACCACATTGGACAATCCGCTTATTCCATGACTGAGCGCACCCGATAAATTTTTAGAGCCGGGATAATCCGGCACCCAGACTTCCTTGAAGCGCCGCAAAAGTTTCACATTCAATGCCAGCACCCATTTGGCAGCCAAGCCTGAACCTGGAAATCGGCCAGGAATACGTATGAAAATTTGATGGGTGACAAAAAGCGTCGGAACTTTCCTGGTAAAAACCCCATAACGCCCATCCGAAATAACGAGATCGGGATGCCTATCGGCTAATACCCGTTTAAGGAATGCGCGCTCACGAAACATGCCTAAAACCAATGCTGGCATTTGCAACAGCAGGACCGGGAGAAAAGTTGCTGGTGAACGAGAGTAACGGACCTGGTACCCGGGATAATCAAAAATATCCATGCTAGGAAATTCCGTCTTTAAAAGTCTTTGACCGCCACCTGTTGCACCCACACTCACCTGATGCCCGCATGCTATCAATGCACGGATAAGCGGTATGCTCCGCGTCGCATGGCCCAGGCCCCAATCCAAAGGACAAACCAGAATTTTCATCAGGTAGTTTGCACTTTTGGCTGAATCCGGTAAAGGCAGGCGGCTTCCAACATGCGATGCACGGGGCCTTCCACGCCCTGCAGGTATTTATCCGGCTGGGCTTCCCATAGTCGCATCAAAGTGTCTAGGTGGTCCTCGGGCAATGTTTCAGGCCGTAAATGGAATTCCGAGTGATATGGCAGTTCAAGTGTCACCATGGCTGGCGGTGGACGGCCCGAGTAGGACATCCCGTAACCGCACCATTGGCCCAACGAGCCGGAACAGAATTCGACAGCTCCCGTTGATTCACGGTGCACGCGCAATCGGTAAGGTTGTTTTTCTTCAGGGTTAAGGCTTGCCCACATCGAGTGCGCCAGCCCAGTACTTTGCGGTCCATCCGCGTCTATTTCAGCCAACGCCCAATGCAGGCTGATAATTTTTGCGGGCCGATGCAGGACGATAAAATCATGGAGCGCCCGTGTTTCCGGCTCAGAAAGAGGCGACGGCCCAGGCGCTTCTGCGCTGTGTGGGCTCCATTGGTGTGGAAAATTACGGTTCAAGTCCACACCCCGGGCATTGTATCGGCTATTTTTGGCATAGCCATCCGGATTCAAGAGACTGAGGATGGCTGTAGGCTCGGAAAGCTTTCCGGCCTCAATGTAGGCGGTGATAAAATTTTCGAGTATGGTGACCGTCGCCCGTTCATCTCCATGCGTCCCACCGATAAGCAAGGTCGAAGCACCCAATGGAGGTGAATGCGAACCAGGGTTCTGGAAGGCTTCATTAACATGCACATGCAGTTCGCGGCCTTCAATGGATTTTGCAAGAATGGTACGCATTACCTTGCTATGCCTCCGGCTCCATAATATCATAAAAAAGGGAAGTCACGTTGTTTTCCGTCCAATGTATATTTTACGGTCTAACATAAAAAAGCCATGATTCAATCCTACCAAGCGCACAAGTCCCTATACCCTCGGCATATTTTTAGAATTGCCCGAGCAAGCCGAACGCAAGTGGATAATATTTTTTTCCTGCTGGAGCAGGATGGTTGCGTTGGATTTGGTGAAGCGTCGCCGAATGCCTTTTTCCATGAAGATCCTTTTGAAGTGCAGATGTACTTGTCCGGCTTATCCGACTACTTCCGTTGCCAGACATTGCGTACTGAAGCGGATATCACACGGATTTGGAAAGAAGTTTGGAACCGTGTGGCGCCTTCCCGCGCCAGCCAATGCGCGGTGGATCTCGCTCTGTGGGATTTATGGAGTAAATTAAAAGGGCTGCGCGTGAGTGAAGTGGCATTGGGAAAAGTAGTCTGGGATATAAAGACTTCCGTCACTTTGGGCCTTTGTCCTAAAGAAGAATGGCCCGAGAGACTGTCTGAAATGTCCGGATTTGCGGCGATAAAAGTTAAGATGCATGCCGAGCCAGACTTTGAACTTTTGCAGTCGATTCGCATGCATAGCTCTGCCAGCATTAGAGTCGATGCAAATGGCTCTTGGAGCGGTTTAGCCATTGGTCCATTGAGTAAAAAGCTTGCGGACTTGGGAGTTGAGTTCATAGAACAACCCTTGCCTCCTGAAGAGGACAATCGCATGAGAGGTATACTGAAAGAATCCTGCCTGCCAATTATTGCCGACGAAAGCTGCGCTGGCCCAGCCGATATTTCGGGTTTGGTCGGCCGATTTTCTGGTTTCAATGTAAAGCTGGTTAAATGTGGAGGCTTAACTCCGGCACTGGCTATGTTAAAACAGGGACGGGAATTGGGATTAAAAACCATGGTGGGTTGCATGCTGGAAAGCAGTTTATTGATCTCTGCGGGCGCTGTGGCTGCACAGGATGCCGACTATGCGGACTTGGACGGCAGTTGGCTGCTAGGAGAGGATCCTTTTACAGGGATGGAAATTGTGAACGGCGCAATTCGGCTGGGTCAAGAACCGGGTTGGGGCGTACAGCCGAAACCGCCTGCAACGTGAAGGAGGGGCAGAAAGATGGAACCGTTAATTTTGTTACCTCGTGGGGATAACCGACTCACGCAAAAGGCCGCAATTATTGGTAGCCTCCTCGATCCTGATTTCCAAGATTTTATCGACAGGTTAATCCGATGCGGCGCCGAAAATGATGGAGTAGGCATCGCCGCGCCTCAGGTCGGAAAATCGATTCGCATGTTCATCATGGCTCCTAGTCCAAATTCCAGATATCCTGATGCGCCTACCATGGACCCTACTGCCATTATCAACCCAGAGATTTTACAGAAGTCGACGGAAATGGAAAAAGGTTGGGAAGGTTGCCTGAGCGTTCCGGGCTTCAGAGGTTTGGTGCCCAGACATGTTGAAATCGAGGTAGCCTATCTGGACCGAACTGGACAAAGGCATACTGCACATTTCTCCGGCTTTCTGGCTCGTCTATTTCAACATGAATTCGACCATCTGGAAGGGATTCTTTATCCTGAAAGAATGATCGACGGCGATCCACTGGTTTCACTGGAAGAGTTTTCGGTATTGACCGGAATATCGGTGCCTCGCTAAGCCCAGTACCATTTGGTACACAATTCCAAAATATGGGAATATGTTCTCCGTTTTCTAGACATTCTTCGCGGCTTAAGTGTAAAAATAGGAACTAGCTTCATTCTATCGGCGCACTTCTCCAACAGGATGATTAAAATTGAAAAAACAAATACTCGGCAGCATCGTAATGGCTATTTGGTTGCTCGTTTCCTTGAACTGCTCCAAGGGCAGTAGCAATAATTCTGGCCCATTGGGCGGCTCGACAACGGTTCCTTTGGTTACCGTAGCATTACCTACCGGAGGTTCGCAAAACGTGACTTCCAATACCCAAATCTCCATCACTTTTAACACGGCCATGGATACGGCTTCAGCCAGAGCCGCTATTTCATCCGTGCCGCCCATCACCGGTACCTTCTCTTGGACAACAGGAAATACCACCGTCGTTTGGAATCCCGATGCCAACCTCACGGGTAATACCGCTTATACAGTTAAGGTGGCCGCATCCACTCATTCCGCAGGAAACCTGTCGATGGTGCGAGATACCGCATTCACCTTTACCACGGTCCCGGACAGTAGCACATCCGTGCCCTTGGTCGTCTCCACTGACCCTGCTGATCACTCCATCAATGTAGCCTACAATTCCTACGTGACCCTTGTGTTCAACGTAGCCATGAACCCATCCTTGACCCAGGCGGCGATAACTTCCATTCCGTCGATTGCGGGTACTTTTTCTTGGGACAATGGGGATACTAAGATGACGTGGATTCCTACTTCGGATCTTAAGGATACCACGATGTATACCATTACATTGACTACCGCGGCCCAGTCCAAGGCCGGCATCGCAATGGCGGCCAACAAATCCATCACCTTCACTACCGGCCACACGACTCGGCCACCGACGCTGGTGATGGGATCTGTCCTACGGAAGGAAGACAGCGGCGCCATCCGAGGAGCCAATGTGGTTTTGTATAATGCCAACACCAATTCACCCCTGCTACGCACCACTTCCGGTTACGGAGGCAGTTTTCAATTCAAGGTGGATTCGGGAGATTATTATCTGACCGCGACCGCCACGGGCAGAATTCCAGCGCCTCCGCCTTGGGGTCGAGCCAGTCCCTTTCATGTGGCCATGGATTCGACCAAGGTTCGGAATATCTACATGCGCAGGGACAGTTCTGGCGACACCACAGGCGGAATTTCCGGGACCATCCTGATTTCCGGTGGCACAACCAGTGCAGCAGGAATCCTGGTTATCGCTACCCGCAGCGACTCCATCTTTTTCTCAACAACCACAGGACCGGATGGCTATTATGTCTTCTACAATCTGCCGATTGGAAACTATACCATCAGCGTATTCCGAAGTGGCCTGGCGCAGGATAGCTTGAAGGTTACCACCGTGGTGGTGCGGGATAGCGTAATCCCGAATCTGTCCTTGAGTATGCTAGTGGATCCCGGTAGGAGGTTGGCAGGCAAAATCACTTATCTCGCCAGCAAGAACAGTATTGTTGATATCACCTTGGTGGACCCGGGTTCACGTACGGCAATTCCGGGATTGCGCACATTCAATACAAGTGGCCTCAATTATACCCTCGGAGGGATTCCTCCTGGAACGTATATCGCTTGGGCCAGTTACTTGAATGATGGCTATGTCATGGATCCGGATGCCATCCGTAAATTTGGTCTGCCGCTTGTAACCTTCGCGGCCAAGGACTCACTTAAGAACTTGAGTTTCGATGTCACCGGAGCGATCAGTATTCTCAGGCCAACCAATCCTCCGGAACGACTTACTCCGGCTCCGGTGAAAAGCTTGACACCCTATTTTGTCTGGGATCAATATTCCTCCACCAAACAATATATTATCGAGGTGCTGGATCAAAGCGGAGCGCGTATATGGGGCGGCTGGGACAGTACCGGAAAAATTTTGCATGCCCCGATTTTAGCCCATGGAGGGGGATTGGATAGCGTGCAGTTCAATTTTGATGGCTCGGCCCTTGAACCCCTTAAGATGCGCCAAACTTATTCTTGGAAGGTGTATGCGGATAAGGAAAATTTGGTAAAAGTGAGTCAGCTCATTTCTTCCAGCGAAGATTTGCGCGGACTTTTCACGGCTGGTGTGGATACCATTCCTGACATCGACACCATATATTATGCCCCCTAGGTCTTGCTGGCTATGAGTTGGTTGTAACAAGAAAAGAGGATCGTTTTGAATAAACCGTGTGTTATCGCAGGCATGCTTGGAATTACCTGTTTTGTTTTATTCGGCTGTGGTAAGAACACCGAACCGGAAACAGTTGCCACTATCCAGGGAAAAGTGATGCTCCAAGAGGATAGTAGCGGAATATCTGGAGCGAACGTGGTCCTATATGACGCCAAGGCAAATACCCTGGTAGCCCGAGTCCTTACCTCGGCATTAGGGGCCTATAGTTTCACTACCATGCCAGGGAGTTATTACCTGACTGCTGCGGCGCAGGGAAGAATATCCTCTCCGCCACCGCATGGAGGAAAACCCCTGCCGTTTCAGGCGGATGTCGGGGGAGTGAATATTCACAATCTTTACCTGGAACCGGACGGTGGGTCTGCCAGTATGGGAGGAATAACAGGCAACGTTACGCTTTCGGGATCAAATGCGGCGGGCGGAATCCTAATCATTGCCACTTCAGCGACCTCGGCCTATTCTACGACTACGGGACCGGACGGGGTGTTTATTTTCTTTAACTTGAATCCGGGGGCCTACACTTTACAGGGCTACAAAAGTGGACTGGTCCAGGATACAGGTACGGTGCAGATAAACGTTACTGCGGGCACGGTTCCTGCAAATGTTTCGCTAAACATGATGGCCAGCGCCGGAAAAATTTTGCGAGGGAAAATCAGCTTTCTCGCTTCGCCCAATTCAGTTGTGGATATCACGCTAGTCAATCCACTCACGCGTGATGCTATTCCCGGGCTTAGCACCCTCAATGATGGCAGCAATAGTTTCACGCTTTCCGGCATCCCACCCGGAACCTATCTGGCCTGGGCCAGCTTCCACAACGACGGCTATGTAATGGACCCGGATCGCATTCAAAAATTCGGACTTCCGGAAGTGACCTTTTTGCCTTCCGATACCGCCAAGACTTTGGATTTTGATGTAACGGGAGCCATCACCATAGTAGGCCCGACGGATCCGGAGGGATTGCTTTATCCGGTGATGGTGTCTGGACTGACACCTACTTTCAAGTGGAATAAATATTCCTCAGCCAAGGAATATATTCTCGAAGTGTTCAACGGAAATGGAAAGCGGATTTGGGGCGGTTATACCAATTCCGGCCAAGTCCGCCATACTCAAGTGGTAGGAGATAGCGCCAGCTATAATTTTGACGGGTCGGCAACGGAGCCGTTAAAAGCTGGAGGAATCTATTCCTGGAAGGTATATGCGGATAAAAGCGCTAACGTGGACATTCAAGGTCTGATTTCCTCAAGTGAGGATTTAAGGGGCATTTTCCAGGTGGCTCCTTGAAAAGCTCCGCACAAATGGCTTGAGGTGCTCATCCTGGTCGGCGCACCGATTTGTTTCCAAACCGGTTGCAGACTTTGGCACGGCACACAGATTTGATGCCTACCGTTGCTACTTTCGTCCTGGCGGGGTTCAGCTCGCCGCTGTTGCGTGAGGTCTGCACCTTCCAAGATGAGCGAGAGACAATTTAGAAAAATTGGTTAAAGTGACAATTCCGTTCCGTTTTTGCAGCTATACGACAAATAGATTGCAAACATTCGACTTAGGCGTTAGCTTAACCCCCCAATTGAGGGGTAAATCATGAAAATGAAAACTTCAGGTCTTTCCGCCACGGTCTTCAAGCTTTCTGCTGCCATTCTTTCCCTGCTGTGCATCGCCATCCCAGTGCGGGGACAAGCCCAATCCAAATCCTTGCTCACCTTGGGGGTATTCAATAAATACATTCCTGCTGAGTTAGCCAAGGACGTATGGGGTTACGCCCCACCTGGAGGAAGGGAATACGCCATGCAGACATGGACCCATGGGATGAGTGTGCTCGACGTCACCGACCCGGGCCGTATCTTGGAAGTTGCCTTCATTCCCGCCTACCGGACCAACTGGAAAACCGTGAAGGTGTATAAGCACTATGCTTACCTGGGAACGGACAACGGTGGCACTGGCCTGCAAATTGTAGATTTATCCGGGCTACCAAATTTTGTGCACGAGCTCCCAGCCTATACGGGAGCGGGTTTCACCTCCACTCACAACATTTGGATCGATACGACCAGAGCGCTCCTATACGCCACGGGCACCAACGGGCAGGGCTTCCGCATCCTAAGCCTGGCGGATCCAGAAAAGCCCGTGCAATTATACACCCAAAACCTAGAAAGCCATGATTTCTTCACGCGCGGCAACTTGATGTACATGTCTACGGGCCGCACCAACCAGACCCAAATTTTTGACGTTACGGATCCCGGACACCCTATCAAGATCACTGCCATCAAGCATCCTGGAGGGCCTTCCTATATTCATAATGCCGTCACCACTACGGATGGAAATTACCTTTTCACCACCGAAGAGGTAGTTGAAAATTCCCTAAAGGTTTGGGACATCCGCAATCTTAACAGCATCCCCCTGGTAACGCAGTATCTGTCCGGCAATCCCCTAAAGAGCATAGCACACAATGTCTATCTCAAAGGCGATACCATTTATGTCTCCCATTATGGTCAGGGATTCCGGGTACTGGACGTCACCGATCGTGCCCACCTCAAGGAGATCGCCTTCTACCAGCCGCAATACCCTCCCAGGGACACCTCCGTGGTGTTATTCGGATCCTTCGCGGCCTACGTGCACTTACCCTCCGGAAACATCCTCTCATCCGATGCCACCCTGGGGCTCTTCATTCACAAGCTGTCGGCGCCTACCGTAATGCCTAGGTTACCTGGGATTTTGCTAAACCCGGCGGCTCCGGAATCCGGAATCCGTTTTTACCTGGGTGCGGATGGGCCTTACCAGGTTGAAATCCGGTCCTTGCAGGCGCGGATTATCGGTAGTTCGCAGGGCATGGGCAGAGCAGGCTGGAACCATTGGACCTCCAGTCCCACCCTGGAGTCCGGTTTCTATATGGTGCAGTTTAGACAGAACGCCTCTACCCTCTCGTGGCGGTTCATGCAGCCATAGCCGGTGCGCGTATGCGGTGCAGCAGCGGAATTAGCGCCGTAGACATCCAACAGCTCGAGGGGCACGATAATTGGGATAAGTGTGAAATTCCGTTTTCAATCTATTTCAGGCGAATCCTTAACCTTGGCCGACCGTCGCAATTCCTTGAAAAAATCCTGAATGATGCCCAGGCATTCGTCCGCCAGCACGCCTCCCTTGACTTCAATTTCGCGATTGAGGGGATTAGCGGCGAGAATATCATAGGTGGAGCCCAATGCCCCCAAGCGCTTGTCTCGAGAACCATAAACGACTTTGGCGATGCGTGCGTTGAGAATTCCCCCTGCACACATGGGACAAGGCTCCAGGGTGGCGTAAAGAACGCAGCCTTCCAGGCGCCAGTTCTGTAGCGCTCCGCTGGCGGCACCCATGGCCAAGATTTCCGCATGGGCAGTTGGATCCTTCAGCGTCTCCATGTGGTTGCGCCCCCGCCCAATAATCTTGCCATCCTTGACAATTACGCAGCCAATGGGGACTTCACCGGCTTGAAAAGCGCCATGCGCCTCACGTAGGGCTTGCCGCATAAAATATTCATCATTCGGGGTTTCTAGCATTGTGACTTTGAAAAATAGTGTTTTCGATTAAAAAGCAGAACCTAGTTGTAAAAAATAAGGCGGTTGCGTCCGGTTTCCTTGGCCCGATAAAGGGCCTTATCCGCCTTTTCCAAAAGTTCCTGTCCGTGGCGGGAATCCGTCGGGTACATGGCTCCGCCAATGCTCATGGTCACTTGAAAGCGGGTGGATCCAGTTTCAAAAACTTTGGCCGCGATGCTTTCTCGAATGCGTTCAGCGGTTTCGCAGGCCTGGGCTTTATCCGTGTCGGCAAACATGCAGATAAACTCTTCACCGCCATAGCGGGCCATAAGATCGGTGCCGGCGCGAATATTTAACGTGATGAGTTTGGCGACTTCTTTAAGCACCTGATCGCCCACAGGATGCCCGTAAGAGTCATTCACTTTTTTAAAAAAGTCGATATCCATCATGAGCACGGCAAATTGATGTTCGTAGCGCTGGGCGCGTAAAATTTCATTGAGAAAGCGTTCTTGAAAAGTACGATGGTTTTCCACCCCAGTTAACCCATCTCGACTGGCGAGTTGTTCTTTTTCCTGGTACAGCCGGGCACGGGATAGCGCGAAACCTGCTGCGCGGGAAATAGTGGTGAGGAGGTTTTGGTGATGTTCGGAAAACCGCCGCGGACGAATGGATTCAACTACTAAAGCCATATCCACACCTTGGTCGGTGGGAACGGGCACCGCCAGCAAACTAGCCATGCGCGAATGCGGTTTTTCCTTGGGCGTAAAACGTGGAACATGTGGACCAAAAGGGAATGTTCGATTGACGACTTGCTCCTTTTCAAATACAAGGGAAACGATCCCCTTGTCCTCCAAGGAAAACTCCAACCCTTGCAAGTCTTTTTCACCCTCGCCGATACAACTGGTAATTCGAAGGGCTGTTCCATTGTGGATGAGTCGCTCCACTACTAAAAACCGATCCCCTTCCAAGCATTCGGCCATATAATTCTGTACATGAGTTACGATATTCTCGATCGACATGTTTTCCAGAAATTTTCGTTGATAATTGCTCAGCGCAGAAAGCTGCTCTTTATGTGAGGCGTGTTCAAAGGCCATATACGCCTGATAGGCAAGTTGACCTACTAGATTTGCCAAACTTTCCAACCGTTCCAGGGCTTGTCCATCAAATGCATTTCTATCCAAACTGTCGACAATGACCGCACCACGACGCACGCCTTTAACAATGATGGGTACGCCTACCAAGGAATGCACACCTTCTTCACTGGCTAAGTAATAATGCAGCAGAGTGGAATCCTCGGTAATATCCCCTTCTAAAACTCGGCGGATATTTTCCTTGAGAAGTTGACCCACCAACCCCTGATTGCTTTGTATCTGGGCTCCGGGAATAATGGACTCACTGTCGGTAATCCATGCTCGAAGGTAAAGTCCTTCGCTTTTACCTGGAAAGAGCACTGCGTAGGTGTGTCCTCCCGGCAAACCGTGTTTCAATAAGGTGAGGCCGTCAAAAATGCCAGCATCAATTCCATCTTCAACTTCCTGGAGCGCCTGCTTCCGCAGCTCACGTGCCTGGGCTTCGTTGCCGGGCAGTCCAATATCACCTTTAAGGAAAGCTCGGGTAGTGTCGTGCCTACGCTCTTCAGTGGATGGTTCTAAGGGAAGTATTTTTGCAGCTGGGACGTTGGTTCGTGGTCCCAGTCCAGGTTTTGGTTTCGTTTTTGTCTCTGAGCGGCTTCGACCTGTCCACGCTAAAAACACGCACACCGGCGCCACTAAGTAGGCAGCACGCCAGTTACCCCCCAGCATACCCACTCCAGCGAATAACCCGGCAAGAAAATACCAGAATGCACTCATGCCCTGGCTGCTTTCCATAAAAGCAAGAAACCCAAAGGAGCGAAAATGAAATTACCCAACCAGGCGCCGACCAAGGGCGATAAACTGCCATTTTGGCCCATCACCAAGCCCAATCGCAGTGCCACATAATACAAGAAGGTAATTCCAAGGGCTATACCAAAATTCCTGGCCAAACCGGATTTGATGGTGTGCACGGACATGGCCGTTCCAATAAGGGTCATGAACAGATTGACCAAACAACTGGAAAAACGGAAATGCCGTTCGGTTTCAAGTTGTGTAGACGACTCTCCCGAACGCTGTAATATGGCAATGCGTCGATCGAGTTCAGCAATTCCCATCTCTTCCGGGTACGTGCGGTCGTTTAAGAGATCCTTGGGTACATCCTTAAATTCCGGAAAGGCAAGTTTCTGGAAAGACTTGGCTACCAATGTACCG
>JAYUHW010000203.1:0-2767 GCA_043766615.1 Fibrobacteria bacterium
TACAACGGCGGCTTTTCCCAATTCATGATCATGCCCAAGGCCGGAGTCGACCAAAACTGCTTGATACCTCTACCGGAAAAAATGGACTACGATGTCGGCACGCTGCTGGAACCGCTAAGCTGCGGCATCAACGGACTGCGCTGCATTCCCCTTGAAGAGATGGATCATGTGGTCATCATTGGCGCCGGCGTGATCGGCGTATTGAACGGCCTTATCGCCAAAGCCCGTGGTGCAAAGCGGGTCAGCATTTTCAACCGCTCCAGCGGCCGTTTGGACATTATCCGCAAGATGGGCTTACCTTTCGACGATTTGGTCGACATGTCGGTGAATCCTCCCGCCGCCTGGGTCAAGGAACAGACCAAAGGCAAAGGCGTGGACTGCGTGATCGTATCCGCTTCAGAAAAATCAATGGGCAGCCTTGGCCTGGGACTTCTGGCCATCAACGGCCATCTTTCCCTCTTTGCGGGCATGAACAAATCCAACCCCATCGAACCCATCGACTTAAACCTCATCCACTACCGTGAACTCCACGTGCATGGCGCCAACAGTTCCGTGCGTCGAGACTATCAGGATGCCATCCAATATTTGGAATCCGGAAAAATCGACGGCAAGAGCTTGATCACCCATCGTTTCCCCTTATCGGAATTCAAGCAGGCCGTGGCCGTGCAGAACGATAATAAGGCCGGAGCTTTGAAAATAATCGTCAGACCTTAACGGATCCGGTTCGCGCCCATTCGATCAATGGCCCATAATTTCTGCCTTGTGCTGCACGCAAGGCTTTAATTTCCGCATCGCCAGGTTCGCCTTCCACGCAAGCTTGTGCCCCCCATGTGAACGGGGGGTGCTTATACAAATGAATCAGCATCAAATCCGTCATCAGTCTGGAAATGGAGTGCGATCCTTTTGAAAAAGGATGGATAACGAGCAACCGATGGTAGAAGCGAGCGCCAGCTTCAACTGCCGAATAGGTGCTTGAGGAATTCCAATACTTCGCGTTTTGAAACAGACTGCCGACCTTGCCTGCTATATCTGCAGGTTTAGGCACGGCATGAAAACCGACTGGTAAGATTGATGTTTCCACCTCTGCGTCCGTTCGAAACGTGCCGCAACCCTTCCAGACCGGTCCAAACATCCTTTGATGCAATTGCAAAAAGAATTTTTCACTGAGCAAATTCCTCGGTTTCTTTTTCCTGGCCCAAACCTCGGCCAAGCGAATGCTTTCTTCTTCCCATCGCCTCAAATCATTCCGTGTCTTGATATGTGACTGCCGCAACCCTGATTTTTCCGATTCGGAAAGGGAAATGGAGTCGGCCTCGGCTGTGGAGGGGCCGGTCAGTGTCGGCGCCCTTTTAGGAACCATTGCATATACAAACTGGTATCCCATTGCCTCGGCAGCGCGTTCCAAGGTGTTGAGAGTCAGCACGCCTTCCAACTCCCCTTTTTCCATCTCCACAACTCGCGGCGGTTGCACCCCCATTTTTTGCGCCAGCTGCACACCGGTTAGACCAAGGTCAGAACGCGTCGCACGAATCCATCCGCGAATGGGGCGCGCGGTATTCTCTAATTGCGACATACTGCCCCTATAATCTGCATCAATGGCAATTTTTGGCATATATTATGATATATCTTAATATTTATCATTATGCTATACCATAATTATACCTTTCGGCTACCGGTTTAACTACGGGCATCCAGCACCAAGACAGCATCGTAATTGGTAACATTTTTTAATAATTCGGGGGTATTTTAGCAGTCTCGGCACGGTTTGAGACCACTTGCATCAAAAAACAGAGGCTTTCTAATGAATTTAGGCAGATCCAATGGCCACGGGCTAGGCAGCATTTTATCAGCTCTGGTTTTAGCCGGAACCCTGGCCCTTTTTGGACTGGGTCGAATTGAGGCCCAAGCAAGCAAACGATGTGACTTAGTCGTAAAAAGTACGCCCGGTGTGGGTGCTGAACCGGCATGCCTGGATTTGGTTTCCCTAACCAACGGTGGACCAGCTTTTCAAACAGCCAGTAATACCACGCGCATCAGCCAAGATGGATTCAAGTTCTGTCCAAACGCTTTCCAGGTGAGTTCGACATCAGATGCAGATGTGGTTTTTATCTATGACAACAGCACCAGTATGCGGGCAGCATTCGCTTATATCAACCCGGTTCTCAATGATACTGTCTATTATTTCGATGATTCTCTCTGTACAAGTAAAGCCACCTTAGGCACCTTTGCTATAGATTTCGGAAATGGTGTCCGAACAATTAAAAAATTAACGAACAATTCGGGCTGTACCTCATACTCTGGTGATCCATATGAAGTTAGAGCCAAGGTGATAAAATCCGCAATTGATTCAATGGCGTTAAACTCGCCAACCTCCACTGCTGGCGTAACGGGATTTGCACTAAAAAATATGCACCCTCTCGCCCCACTACAGTTGAACACGACGGTAAATGTGAATCGCGTCAAAGACAGTGCTATGATCGATTCTTCTGCCTGGACTCTTTATGCAGTACCCCTGCAGCAAGCCTACTCGTGGTTGAAGAATCCTGCGTTGATCAAAACCAAGAAACAAGTCATTATTTTTATATCGGATGGCGCCCCCGTAGATTCCGTAGGAAACAAGGAAACCAATCCTACCCGTGCGCCTTACCTGCCTTTAGTTGACGTCAACATCCCCATCTACAGCATCTACCTAGGTCAAGTGGCCACCAAAGACACCGCCAAACTAAAAGAGCTTTCCGATTTGACTCACGGCAGCTTCACACGTGTG
>JAYUHW010000204.1:0-8074 GCA_043766615.1 Fibrobacteria bacterium
GTAAACGGTTGAAATCCGGTCCATGATGACCGGCTTTGACGAGGGAGGCTGTCGGTCAGTTTGGACCGGATCGCCCGGTCACTTTGACCGGATTTTGCACTTATGGAAGATGTGGATTTGAAATGGAGTGAGCAACCCCAGGAATGGGCTGATTGATGAGAGGAGAGATTTAGCTGGGGAAGTGTGCAATCTCAATTGCACTTGCGTTTGCAATGATACTTTGGTGGGGATTAAGAATTGGAAATAGGCTTCGATTTTTCTAAAGTCTGCTGCGCGTAAATTACTTATTTCAGTGAACAGAATCGCAGACAGGCTTCTTGACGTTGAGGCTATTTTATCGCATGGAAGCTTATTGCCGTTCACGATTTTTGGAGAATAAATGAATAAAATCATTTCAGCCATAACCATAATTTTTGCAATAAACATATTCGCACAATCAAATTCCTGGTACGAAGGCGCTCGGATGCCCACCACCCGGTGCGAAATGCGCGCCGTCCTGATTAATGGTGTTGCCTATGTAGCGGGAGGGGCACCTGGACCAAAGGCCAGTGTTGACGCTTATGATTTGGCCAATAACAAGTGGAAAGCCGTTGCCAGCATGCCCGTGGGACAGGACCACCATATGATGGCTGGTTATCAAAGTAAGGTTTATGTCATGCACGGGAAAACATGGGTATACGATCCGAGCACGGATCAATGGACCGAAAAAACTGGCAGCGATTATCGATTTGACGGCACATCAGTGGCGCTGGGAAACAAAATTTATGTAATGGGAGGCGGACTGCTGAAACTTCAGAGTTACTCCCCTTTGGAAGATAAATGGATGGATTTGGCACCACTGAAAACTTTGCGGGGCCATGTCAATGCGGTTGCTTTGGGGAGCAAGATCTATGTGCTCGGCGGTAAGGGTAACGACGGTGTATTAAATTCGGTAGAAATTTATGATACGACTACTAAGGTGTGGACAGATGGTATCCCCATGCAAGATGTACGAAGCGGATTTCCAGCAGCCGTTGTCGGAGGCAAAATTGTTGTGACTGGCGGAGAAACCTATGTGAATGGTGTTCCGAAACTGATAAAGTCCACAGAAATTTTCGATCCTGCGACGGGTAAATGGTCCTATTTAGCCGATCTTCCTACACCAATGCACGGAATTGCATGCGTAACCATGGGCGGAAAGATCTATTTATTCGGCGGATCTTTACAAGCCTTCGGCATTATAGAGACAGATAAGGTTTTCGTTCTGGATATTATGGGATCAACCGGATTGTTTAAGCGCAAGCAAGTAGGAAGCTGGAAGTCCATAGACCTCCAAGCACAATACCGAATGAATGGACGATTGGATCGCAAGCGTAACTCCGATCCTCTCTTCTACCTGACAAAATAAATATTGATCGTTGACCGGTAGGGTAAGGATCCCTGGCGTCTTGTCCGCGGTTGGCTTGCCTCTAACTGCAGGATTAATTGGGCAAGACTTTTCAATAACGTGTCCTAAAATGTCGAAAGAATAATTCGGATTCAATAGGTGTAGCTGAAATGTTCTTGACTGGCACATGACTTATCGCTGACAGGCGCAGAACTGCTTCCACTTTTTCCATACACGCGGACAAAAGTGCATTCGCAGATTTCATCTTGGCCAAGGCCTGTTCCTGTCCCTCAACGGCTTTCTGCCACGTCTTGGGCAATCACCCCAATTTGCCGACCTGTGCCACGAAAGCTTTTCGGGCTGGCGGAGGCATCCAAAAATCCGGCGCCAGAATTTCGGCCCACTAGCGGATTCGGCATGCCTTGCTGTGCTCCCTCTTTGGTTTACCCTTGACCGCTCTCGGAGGTTCGCAATGCTTGGGCCGTGGCCCGGATGCCAAAGCGCTGAACCATATGGGTCAGCCCAACGAAAATCAGAGTAAGCACACGGAAGCCCTTTCGCTCTTTAAATGGGCCGTTGACGCAGATTCGGGAAAAGATTCCGTAAAGCCAAATTTTAAGGCGGCGGAGAATAAGCCTTAGCGTTTGAACTAAACTATGCTGTTCCAGTTGTCATCCATCTGGCTTGATAGCGGTATTCAAAAGGTTTAAATTAAAGGCGTTCCCGGTTTCTACAGTCCTTTGTATTGGAATGTTGAGTCCAACAATTTTTGATTTATTGAAAAAGGGTGTGCTTACATGAGTTTGGCAGGAATCGGTTTAGATAAATTGAATGAACATGTTGATTTCAAAGCGGTTGAATTGCGATTTCGCCATAAACTCTTGAAGGGCAATTTTGCCGTTTTACCTACGCGACACGGAACGCATATTTTTGCACTCTTGGGAAAAGTCAATGGAATCAAGAAAATCATGACAACCCAAACGCTTTTTGGATTGCACTATATCGATTATGAAAACCATGATCTTAAATTCGATCCCTCCATACATGCGGAAAACTCCTCCGATTGGTTTCAGAGTCAGGCAAAGATGAATGGCTTTAAGGCTGTAAAACAGTTTATCAGCTGGTAGAACACAGGCTGGTGCGTCAAATGAGGGTTGCTTGCCATTTTATCCTGGAACAGACAAAACCAACCACCACAAAATAGCCCGTTTAAGTTGTGGGCGTTTCGAATAATAGAGGTCAAATTTGAACCTTTAGTGTGTTGACATTTAAATTCAACAGTTTTCTTAAGCTATGACCCCTTCGATTGAATAATTGGGTTTATATTGAATAAAAATTGGGGTTCCAGTTCATGCTGTTGATATTTACTTCAAATTCACAAGATCGTGTCATGCCATGATGAGCGTGAAACCGAATGTTTTTGAGTATCTGAATTACAGTACGTTTTTAAAGGATTTCTACGACCATCGGAAAATTCATAACATTTTTTTTTCCTATCGATACCTAGGTAAAGCACTAAACCTGGATGCTGGTTTCTTGGTAAAAGTGATGCAAGGCAAGCTGGCCTTACCCGAAAAATGCATCGCCCCGCTTATCAAGATTTGTGGTTTTGAAGGTCGCGAAATCGAATACTTTCGGGAATTGGTCCATTATGGACGGGCCAAGACGCCCAAGGATATCAAACTTCATTTCGAACGCCTCATAGCTGTCCGGGACCTGGAACCCAGAAAGGTGGAAATCGCCCAGTATACTTTTTATCAAAAATGGTACCATTCTGCGATCCACAGTCTGCTGCTTTTCCATGAATTCAAGGGAGACTTTAAGGCTTTAGCTGCTAAGATGAGTCCGCCAATTTCGGTTAAAGAGGCCAAGGAGTCTATACATTTATTGGAAGACCTAGGATTTATCCGCAAGCAGGAAAATGGTAAATATGTGGTGCAGGACGCGCGCATCACCACAGGGGAGAAATGGCAATCGGCGGCTATTCGCAACTTCCAAGAAGAATGTTTACGGTTGGCCAGTGAATCCTTGACGCGCCATTCTAAGGAATTGCGGGATATTTCCACAGTTACAATGACGCTCTCTTCCAAAAATATTGAGGAAGTCCGGGCGCGTATAAAGGAATTGCGTCAATCTCTTTTGCATTTACATTCTGAAGGAGACGATCCGGATTCTGTTTATCAAGTGAATATTCAGGTTTTTCCTTTGACGCAAATTGGAAAAGGGAAGCCATGAAAAACAGAAACATTGGTTTGCTGCTTGGCGTAGGGACCGTACTCATGGCGCTGCTTGGCAATGGCTGTGAGTTCGTGGGAGGATCAACGGGCGGTTCGGAAACAACCAATGGCCTGGCAGGTAACATCAAGGATGAAGGTGGTCGACCTGTGGTTTCTGCCTCGGTAATTTTATTACCGGAAACCTACAATCCTATTCCTGGAAAGGATTCACGGGCGCTTCAGCGCACGACAACCGACAACCTTGGGCACTATCGTTTTAGTGGCATTGCAGGTGGAGTTTACAATTTGGAAGCGCGCGACACGGTGCGCCAACTACAATTATTGATTCAGGGTATTCCAATCGATAGCGGAAAGTCACCGCTATCCGCCGATGGGATTGTCAAAAATACTGGCTCCTTGGAGATTCCTTTTGTCGATCGTTATTTACCTGAAAATGCCCAAGCCTATGTCCCGGGTACTACGTATCATACCTTTACCGCTTCCAAAGTGAATATGCAGGGGAATCTGGTTTTGGAAAATCTATCCGCCGGTCTCTACACAAAAATGTTGGTCATGTCGCCGGACCTTCCGAATGGCGGCCCAATTTCCATCAGTAATAATTTCCATATTGACGCTGGCGTCGCAACCAAATTAACGCCTCTGCAAGACTGGCAGTATTCCACACGAATAAAATTGGATCCTTCGGGGATAGTTGGGCCATTGGTTGATGCCGTGGAACATTATCCGTTATTGGTGCGATTAAATTCACAGAACTTTGATTTCTCCCAAACACGCCTAAGCGGTGAGGATATCCGATTTACACGGGAAGATGGAACCCGTTTGCCGCATCAAATTGAACGCTGGGACGTGCCTGGAAAATCGGCCACTATTTGGGTGCTCGTCGATTCCCTTCCAAGACGTACGGTGGACACCTCGGTCACCATGCATTGGGGCCGTATTGATGCAATGGATATTTCCAAAAGCGGTCAGGTATTCGACACTGCCCAAGGGTTTTCGTCTGTCTGGCATTTCTCAGAAGAGCCCAACTTATTGGCGGGTGGTTATCGTGATGCGACGGTCAATGCAAATCATGCCACTGCCACAGCACCGAATACTTTAAGCCAAGTACCGGCGGTGGCAGGGATGGGCAAAAAATTTGTGGATGTGGGAGGACAGCTGGTCGCGCCCCTTGCTGCAGACATGGCAGGAAATTCCAGCTTCACAATTACTTTTTGGATGAATTACCAAGTGGCTCCCATGCGGACAGGGGTACTTTACTTTGGTCAACAAGAACCAAATTTGGGTTTTCACTTTCTTGTCAAAATGGACACTATGACTCAGATCGGTCCTTGGGACCTCTCTCCAGTTCCCGGGGTTGACGCAGCCTCCATTCACCAGAATACTTACAATCTGGCACCTTATGTAGGCAAATGGGTGCATGTGGCTACGGTATATGATGCCGCCAAACAAACACTTTCCAGTTATATCAATGGTGAAATCGTGGCGGTAAATTCCTTGCCCCCGATGAATATCCAGTTTACTAACGGGGTGCATTTCGGCACGCAAATTCAGAATCAATCTAACTTGCAGGGCAAATTAGATGAAGTGCGTTTTTACCATCGTGTGCTGCCGGAGTCTTGGATTCGGATGGAGTATGCCACGCAGAAAGAGAATTCCACAATTATTTCTTTGCATTGACGGACACTTGATATCGATGGCACCGTTCAGGTTTGCCAAGGAGGTTGGATGCGGTTTATTTCCAGAATATTCATTTTAACGGGACTATTATCCGTCCTGCTCAATGGAAAAACCATCAAATGGGACAAGCTGAAAATTGGAAGTTTAAGCAACGATGCGTGCGTCTTCGCTGATTTCAACAATGACGGCAAGCTGGACATTGCCTGCGCTGAGAGTTGGTTTGAAGCCCCGGCATGGACCAAGCATGATTTCAGAGTGAATAAACAAGACGATATGATGGTGGCCTATGATGTAGACGGTGATGGATGGACCGATCTTGTAACCGGGCATCATGGTTACAATGATTTTCACAAAAACCCTGGTGCTGTCGGGGGGCTTTGGCCTCTCTCGGTACCTCCCTGTATAGGAAATCACAGCGGTAATGCATGGGATATCGATGGGGATGGCAAGGCGCGGGAACTTCTCGACGATGTTTCCGTACCGACTACGCAGTGGAGTGAATATGTTGGCGGGGCTTGGAAATGCTATGACATCGGCACCGTAAACGACCAGTATGGGAGTGGTGTAGGGGATATCAACATGGACGGGAGGATGGACATCATCCGGTCTACGGCCTGGTATGAGGCTCCGATTAATCGCCGCCAGCCAAACTGGATCCGGCATCCCATTGCCGTTGGGGCACTGGAAAATCAACCCAACGTGAATGTTCAGGTATTGCCATTTGTGGAACGTATTCATGAATTCAGAAATGAAGTAGGACAACATGGCCACACCGTGCAAATGTATGCCTACGATGTGAATAAAGATGGACTGAATGATATTATTTCATCATCTGGTCATCGCATGGGCTTGACTTGGGATGAGCAGGTCAAAGTCGGAAGTACAATCACCTTTAAGCAACATATCATCGATGGCTCCGTGTCCATTTTGCATTCCCTCGAATTGGTGGACATCGATAATGACGGCGACATGGATATTGTGACCAGTAATCGATGGCGCGGACATGGCTCCCAGGAAGATCCTTTTTCGGAAGCTCCTCTCTTTGTGGCGTGGTACGAAAACCGGCCGGAAGTGTTGAATCCCAATTTCAAACCTGCCGACGAGGAGGACGCCCTTTTGTGGAAGCGGCACTTTATTACCTATGGAGAGAACATCGCATCCGGATGCGATATTGGTGTCGGGGATTATGATAAAGACGGAGATATGGATCTGGTAGTCATTGCTCCTGCTGTAGAAGGTAGAGGTGGCGGCCCATGGCTGTTCATCAATAGGCTGGAACAAGCACGCGTTGATGAAGTTGGACCTGGTTTGGGAAATACCGTGAACTGGAAAATAACCCAAATCGATACACATAAAAGCCAAACGTGCAGTTTTGGAGATATGAATGGGGATGGGAAACCGGATATAATCGGCGGGGACTATTGGTACGAATCGCCTACACATATTAAACATCAGTTTCGGACCATGACCGGTACAATCAGCTCCACTGGAATTGGAAGCATGGATGAAGATGCTATTTCCGAGGTTATGGAAGTCGATGGCGATGGTAAGTTGGATTTTATTGCCGGAAGCATGAAAGCTGGACTGGTTTGGTATAAAAATTCCGGCACTGGAAT
Source organism: Fibrobacteria bacterium (assembly GCA_043766615.1). Taxonomy (GTDB): domain Bacteria; phylum Fibrobacterota; class Fibrobacteria; order UBA11236; family UBA11236; genus Chersky-265. The sequence continues at coordinate 6,897 of JAYUHW010000204.1, forward strand.
GTGGAGTAAGTCCGTTATCGATGCTCAAGGGAATTATGAAACAGGCGGCCTTTGGGATATTGACGGGGATGGGAAAAAACAGGAATTGATTTCTTCCGGAAACCTGGGAACTATCCGATGGTGGGAATATACAGGTGGCAAATGGACTTCCTATCTCATTGCCAATGAATCCAGAGATTTGGGGGCTGGAGTTGGGGATTTAAATGGAGATGGTAGACCGGATGTTATTCGTCCCGATGCGTGGTACGAGGCACCCGTCAATCCTCGGACCGGTCAATGGATTTCGCATCCGCTTGCCATTGGGCTGCTGGATGATCGGCCTTACGGAAACACGGGATGGGCTCCTAACGTGACGCCAGCTGGACCGGATTGGCAAGGCAGAAACCCTTCCGGTGGATTTGGTCACACCGCAAAAATTTTCGTGTACGATGTGGATAAGGATGGGAAAAATGACATCATTACTAGCTCCGCGCATCGCGTAGGAATTTCGTGGTGGAAGCAAAAAGCGGGATTCGTATTTGACCAACAGGTGATTGATGCCGATTGGTCCCAAGCTCATGCGTTGGAGTTTGCAGACGTAGATGGTGATGGAGATCCGGACCTGATCACCGGCAAGAATTTCAAAGGCGGAGATGGTAACGATCCCATGGAAGAGGGCGACTTGGTTCTCAAATGGTACGAACTTCGACCGGGAATGCAGTATCCTTGGGTTAAGCATACCATTTCCAAAGCGCAGATTGGTGCGGGTCAGGATATGGGCGTCGGCGACTATGACGGTGACGGAGATTTGGATATCGTTGTCACTGGAAAGAACGGTGGTCCTTGGCTCGTTGAAAATCTGCTAAAAAATTCAACCGCCATATTGCCGAAGACAACGGGTGCAATGAATAAGCGGGGACGAAGGCTAGAGTTTGACGGAAGCAAATTGGTGATAGTGAAGAGTGTTAAAGGTATTGAAAGAGCCACAGATGTACGAGGTAAACTTCTCTGGATTGAAAAAAAATCAACCTTGCTAAAAGTTGAAAAAGGAGCACAACCATGATATTCCGTTTATTGCTTTGTCTAATTGTATGGTCTGGGGCCTTTGACCTTGTTCAAGCCCAAACGCGGGAAGTATTGTTTGATGGAAAAACCCTAACCGGTTGGCATGTGCAAGGGCCTGGACTTTGGACCGTGGA
>JAYUHW010000205.1:0-1748 GCA_043766615.1 Fibrobacteria bacterium
GAGGTGGTACGTAATCCGCTTGAGCATGGGAATTTTTGCCGGTCACCAACACCAAAACCGCTGCAAAGCATAAAATTGAACGCAAATTCTTCAACATAAGACTCTCCCAATTTTCATTCCGGAATATGTACAACTCAATAATAGGTCATCTCGTCAAAAAAAGGTGCCCGTTTTTTAACTAAAGTGCCGCCAAGACCTCAGCTACATGGCCGGAAACCTTAACTTTTGGAAATACTTTGGAGATTTTCCCAGTTTTATCGATAATGAAAGTTGTCCGGACGATGCCCATAAATTTTCGGCCGTAAAGGGATTTTTCCTGCCACACTCCATAGGCTTTTAGGACCTTAAGCTCAGGATCGCTCAGCAGAGGAAAATTCAAACTTTGCTTGGCAATGAATTTTTGGTGCGATGCTATTGAATCTGCGCTTATGCCCAAAACAACAGCCTTGGCCTTGGCGATTCGGGATAGGTTATCTCGAAAGTCACAAGCCTCCGTGGTACAACCTGGAGTATTGTCTTTTGGATAAAAATAAAGAACCACTTGTTTGCCCTTGAAGTCAGAAAGGTTTACTGTCTTATCCTGAGCATCTTTCAGGGAAAATTCCGGTGCTTTCTCACCTTGCTGTGGTCCCCGCTCTACTTTCGCGATTTGCTTTTTTACAACAGCCATGCGTGCTCCGGTTAGGTAAGTAGAAATTGTATTGCCTTAGAGTAAATTAGTTGCTGGCGAAATGATTGGCTTCTGAGGAAACCATGCGCGCCAATAAAAGATCGCGCTGATCACAGAAAGTCTTCCACTCGCCTTTGGCCACGCCTCCTTTGGCCTCCATCTTGAGCTCCGCAGGATTGATATACTTTCCATGGCATTCGACTCTATAATCCAGGTGTGGTCCAGTGGCCAATCCAGTCATGCCCAAAAAAGCAACTGTTTCCCCTTGGTGAACACGGCGACCGGCGCTCATACCCGAAGCGAAACCGTTCAGATGGGCATAGTAGGTATTATAAACCCCGTTGTGCCTAATCTTTAGGGTCTTACCGTATCCGTTAATCCATTTTGCGTATTCGACCGTACCGTCACCGGCCGCAAAGATTTTAGTCCCCTTGGGTGCAGCATAGTCAATTCCCCAGTGTGGCCGATTCACGCCAAGAATAGGGTGAAGGCGAGAAGAGGTAAACCCGGAAGAAATATGTGCGAAATTCAATGGAGCTTTCAGTAACATTTTCTCCAGGCTTCCACCATTCTTATCAAAATAGGAGCCATTATAGAGAATACCGTAGAAATCCTTGTTTCGATTCACGTATTTTGCGGAAAGCACTTTACCGTATCCTCGGAAACCGCCGTCTTCTCCGAAACGTTTTTCGACCAGTAAATTAAAGGCATCGCCAACGCGAGGATCTTTAAAAAAATCAATGTCCCAGGCAAAAATTTTTGTCACCAATTGAATTAGAGCCGGCGATTCGCCTTTGGACAAGAAGGCATCATATAAATTGGAACTGAGGTTACCGGATACAGACACGGTGTCAGTGCGAACGGGAATATTCAGCATCTGATAAATAAATGTAGCAGGCGTCCTTCCAGATAAATTGGAAGCCAAATTTTCTGGCTTTGAGAATGTCGAATCCAAAATCGCAGTATTCGTCTTCACAAGAATATGCTTTTTGTCTTCATACCGATCATCGAGAATGAATGATTCCATTTCGCGAGTAGAATCAACGGATTTGTAAATCACACGATAGGTTTGCCCGGC
>JAYUHW010000206.1:0-2645 GCA_043766615.1 Fibrobacteria bacterium
TGAATGGAGTATGGGTCGAATTAAAAACCAGCTCAACAGAACAAGTACAATACCAAGCAATATGTATCCGGCCGCCATTGGCAAACTGGCCCCGGTTCCGTTGATCCAACCGGCATGGACGGTAAGATGAGTGACTAGCGACCAAACCATTACACTGATAGCGCTAAAATAAGTTAGTGGCAATATCACCAAGCCGAATCCGACACTTATAAGCCCAAAGGCGTAGGCCATTGAAACGCGGCCTGGCCATTGTTGGTGAGAGTGCGTATTCCGCCTGGCATGACCCTTAGGTAACAATGAAACGGGGCGCATTGACCTAGTGTATGGGTTTTTTGGTTTTTCTTCAATGTCCATCCCACAGAGCCTTTGGCTGATGTACCGCCATAAACCCAAAAACCAGCCAATTCAAAGTTGCAGCTATGTCTGTATTGGCGGTACAATTAGGGACGATAGAGGGAAACATGCCGGTAACCGCAACCGGCAAATCCTAACCCAATCGAGAGTATGTCAGAAAATCCAGAATTGAACAATCCCCATCCAACTGGAGTGCCACGCCAGGTTGCCATCGTTGGATTGAATCGCGAAACGGCTACCTTGTTGCCCAGCCTTCTGGAGGCTGACGGCATTATTGTTATTAAAATACTCAATCCGGAAGTGGAGGATCTGAATAGACTCACGCAATATCCGCATCTCTCAATTATAATCGACACTACCCATAATGCTACGGTCGCCACCAAACTTCGAAAGTTACCCTTACGGAAAGTGGAAGTCATTAGTGGACTGAGTGCACGCATTTTGTTTTGCAGTATCAGGAAAGGTTCCGAAGAAGAAAAGGATAATGTCTTAAGAAGTTTAGAAGAAATTCGCGAAACGGTTTGCCTGACTAAAAACAAAGATGAAATCCTTAAAGTCATTTTAAATACCGCAGTCCGAACCGCAGGAGCAGATTGCGGATCCATCATGCTGCTCGATCCCACCAAACGGCACTTGACTATAGAAGCTGCCTATGGGCTTCAGGAAAATGTTGTGGCGTCATCCATCCAGCGTGTCGGCAAAGGAATTTCCGGTATGGCTGTCCGTCGCGGAAAACCGATCTTGATTCAAGGAACCGTGGACAGAGTGGCGTTTGGCACCGACTATCAAAAACCGGACATTGTCTCCTCTATTTGTTGCCCATTACTTTATGATGAAGAGCCTGTGGGTGTCATAAATATTTCCAGTAAAAGCCAGGACCGGATTTTTACCAGTGCCGATGAAGATTTTCTAGTTAAACTATCCCAGTTGACTGCAGAAGTGATCATAACCTCTCGTGATAATGCGTCCAATGTACAATCCACCTACGTACTAGGCCTTTTGAACAATGTGCGTGAAATTTTCTCCATGAAATACCGGTTCGAAGAGAGATTAAATTTGCTCTTGATGAAAATAGCCAATGCATTCGAAGCAAAGGAATGCACCTATTATGAATTCAACCCACTGGATCGGGGGTTTATAGCTAAAGCGTCCAGCTCCATCGGCATGAGTTTGCTCAAGGAACGTCCCATGCTTTTGGATGACACCTTTGCCCAGCGGGTGCTGAAAACCAGCAATACCATTTGCGTAAACGCCACTGGAACAACTCACCGGAGTAAAAAGTGGTGCTTGCTACAACCCATCCGAATTGGAACCGGCCAGGATCTGGTAGGCACAATTTTCATATACCTTCATTCGGAAAAAAACCATCTTAAGGATGAAACCATTTTGCTCCGGAAAATCGGGGACATGCTGGCCCGGGAACTTTCCAAAAATCGGGATATGGAATCCCTCAAAGTGCAGTCCCTCAAGTACTCGGCCATTTCGCAATTTTCCTTCGATATCGCCAATGCAAAAAGTCTTGCCGATTTGACTAAAATGATCCTATCCAACGTCCGCCTCATTCTGGAATCGGAAACCTGTATATTGCGCTTACGCAATTCTCCCACGGAAGCTTTGAAAGTATTCGAATCGTTATCGCATAAAAATACAACGGCACTCAAGGAAATCCTGATTCAAGATGAATGCATTTCCGCCGACATGCTACCTGGTAAAGGAGCGCTTCTGATCACGGATTTCAACCACTCTCAATATGAAAGCGAAAGTCCTGCCGCTGAATCCATGTTGATGGTAGCCATCGAGATAAATGGAGAGGTGCTGGGAACACTGTCCCTATATGACAAAAAATCCATGGACCAGTCCTATGGCAACCGCTTTTCGGAAGAGGACAAGGACATCCTTCTCAATTTTGGATTACAGGTCTGCAAAGGGCTGAAGCGCTTTTTACCTTTTCAGGCTTTTGCTCTTGTGGAATCACCCGTTACCGGGTAGCTTAGTAGACGTTCCACTCTGCTAATGCCAAAGGATACCCATGTTCCCGCAACTAATTAAATTTCCTTTCCTTCTCGCCTGTTTAGGATTGGTACTGGTTCCGGATTTGCAAGCCGGAAAATGTGATTATTTAATCGTTACCGACAGTATGTTCAGCATCCAAGCGAAACGCTTGGCTGATCTGCGCCATAAACTCACACCGAACGTTGCGAAGCAGCCTTGCATTAGGCAAATGGCGGATATATATCAGGAATACCCCGTAGTCGGACCGAAATGGAAGTCTTTACAGGAATACCTAAAAG
>JAYUHW010000207.1:0-3907 GCA_043766615.1 Fibrobacteria bacterium
TTTATCTTCGCACACATTGACGCCTTCTTCTGTCAATGCCGTGTGCTTTTCCTTTTCGTCCAAAGTATAGTGGGTGTCTTTGACCAAATACCGCAGAACCTCATTGGCCTTTTTGTATTTGTCCGTAGATTGTTCCGCAGGTCCCGAAATGATCAATGGGGTACGCGCTTCATCCACTAGAATGCTATCCACTTCGTCGACGATGGCATAATTCAGTTCGCGCTGCACGCAGTCGTCAATTTGATGCGCCATATTGTCGCGCAGGTAATCAAAACCAAATTCGTTATTGGTCCCATAGGTTACGTCCGCGCCATAATTCCGTTTGCGTTCTTCTTCGCTCAGCCCATGCACAATGATACCGACGGTGAGCCCCAGGAACCTGTAAACCCGACCCATAGTCAGGGCATCGCGTTTGGCCAAGTAATCGTTAACTGTGACTACATGAACACCTTTACTGGTCAAGCCGTTTAAATAAACGGGTAAGGTTGCGACGACGGTCTTGCCCTCACCGGTTTTCATTTCCGCAATTTTACCCTCATGTAAAACCATCCCACCGATCAGCTGAACATCGAAGGGACGGTAACGAAAGGGAAACCGGCTTTCAGGAATCAATCGGCGGACTTCTACGTAAAAAGAACCGGGGAAAAGCAAGGTATGATGCTCTGCGCCAGGCTGACCCTCTGGGCCTTCAGCCAGTTTTTCTCTCGCTTCCTTGACAAGGAGCTGGGATTGGGGCGATAGCTGCGCCACATCAAATCCCAGTTCAGGATTGAGAACGTTCAAAATACCCAGACGACGGTCCGCGGCTTCGCGGCAAACCGCAAAGGCCTCTTCCAGCAGGTCATCGAGCGTTTTACCATCGGCTAGACGCTGCCTAAATTCTACTGTTTTAGCGACTAAATCGGCGTCATCCAGGCCTTCCAGGCCAGGTCCAAGCAAATTAATGGCCTCCACCCTGGGTTGAAGGCGTTTGACTTCCCGATCGTGACTGGTACCGAATATTTTAGCAAGCAGGGCATTTATAAGCATGCCTACAAATTATTAAAAGTGGCCGGTCATTGCACCAATCCGAGCTGGAATTCTAACGAACTACGGCGACCTTACCCTTACGGAGTACCTTGGAGTTACCGGTCATCAGCGTGTAAATGTAAACTCCCGTTCCCACGGTTGTTCCCGCGCGGTTCTGCAAGTCCCAGCCCAGACTGCTGAATACCTCCGAATTTGCGCCAGCCCTGGCCACTGCCGAACCATCACGTGATGCGTAAACCAATTCTCCGGTCATGGTGTGGATTCGTAAAGTCACAGGTTGACCGGGCACAAAACCGGTTAAAGTGTTGACGTTCTTGAAGGTGATGCTTCCCTTTTCACGGTGCCTGGCATCCGAAAATCTAAAGGGATTTGGGTAAATGTAGAAGTCTTGATAGCCAGTCATAAAGGAAAAGGAAAATGCGTCCGCGGAATCGACTCGGGAATAGAGCCAGTCCGGGAAATAATTTCCATTTCCGTCTAAAGAAAGACCTGAAGTATCCATTAATGCCCCAGATAAAGCGATCGTGACGGTATCCTTAGCCGGAAAATGCGGTCGTGTTTTAAAAACCAAGGTGGAATCCCCATTCTCCAACGCCAGAAAAAGAAAGTCATACCTTTTTTTGCCCATAAATGCCGAAGTGATACGTATTGCGTTATTGGAGTCACCTTGCATTGTTTTTAAATCGAGACTGGTCAGCGAATCCACGCCCCATGGAGGTCTTTGCGCCAACTTTCGGTTGAAGCGGATCCGCATGGGTTGATCTTGTTTCCAGCCAGTGACTCCTGGAGCAGGCTCACTTTCAATCACGCGAAAAAACCCCGTGTCTACTTTAGCTTCAAACACAGCCGAAAACTTTTCCAACGACCGATCCAGTTTAAGGTCCAGGCTGTTTCCAGCCAAATCCGTTATTTGATTGGAAACACGAATATGGAGTACATCCCTGTAGATGAAATAGCCTGGCGCAGGCTGCACTTGCATCGAATCCGATTTTCGATCGTATCTGGGCGTAAAAACCAGGCTATCGGCAACCGAATCCGCGGCCGCGGCGATTTTGCCTAAACCCTTCGATTTCAAACGATAGGAAAAGGCACCGGCGATTCGATGATATCCAAAGGGACTCTTGAGGCTATCTAATAAGGAATAAATTTGAAATACACTATCCGGTTCCCGTATTTTGACACGTTCATTAAAACTGAAAACCAAATTGGATCGCGCCGGTACCAAGGCAGGCAGTCCTGCGGCATTGAATCCATTTCCACTACCGGCAGCGGCGGCTCCCGGAATGCCGATGCGCAGCAAAGGAAGGTCGTCGTATTTTATTTGAAAAGGGATTTTAAATACCGGATTGGCAAAGTCCGCAGTGCGCACGACCAAAGTATCGGATAGTATGGAGTCACCGCGAAGAGAATCACTGAAAAAAGTAAATTTTAAACCCAGCTTTCCATCGGCATCAACAAAAACCTGGTTTCCATTTGTGATCAAATTATCACTCGTCCTACCGTTGAAACCTAGTTCATTTCCCACCGATCCAGATAGCCATTCCAGTTTGAAATTCAGCCACTTCCGGTCATTGTTTTTTGTGGAGACTGCGAGTATTTGCAAGGGTATATTGCCAGTATTGGTGATTTCAAGTTTGACGGTAGTGTCTCTAATCTTGGCGCCCAGAACAAAACGGAGTTCCTTACCGTTCAAAGCCTTGGCTGCGTCCGCCATTCCCGCAGTGTCAGCGATAGAAAATTCCAATTTGATTTTTCTCTGGAGAAAGGCACCAGAAATATCCACGGCCCTTAAGGTAAGGAATTGATCCGGTACACTAGGCGAAAAAGTATGTGTAAAGGTTTTCCCAAGCATGGAATCCGTCTGAGTATAACAGGCCAAATTGCCACTCGGTGCACAACCGGCCATAGGCGCCCAGGTTGCCCAGAAAAGTTTGAGGGAATCTCCCAGTGATACATCCTGATCTGATGTTCCTGCATCCAGCGTAGTAAGCAGACCGGCCGGGACTACCAGCGTAGAATCGGAACCGAAGTTCGTAATTCTATCGAACCGACCCACCTTGAGGGAGTCACGGATGAAATAGGTGGAATCTCCCATTTTAAAGGAATAGTGCCGAACCGAATCAATGCTTGGTACACGATTTGGACGAACCCGAAATTTAAAGTTCACAATGGTATCCTTGTCACGGATAGAAAACGTGAGCGTATCAATTAAGGGCGCTACGGTATCCACTGGGAATTTAATGGACTGAACATCCGATTTGGAAATTTTTTTCGCGTGATTGTTTAAAGAATCCGAATTTTTCCACCAAAGACTGGTCAGGCTGTCGTCATTGGAGTCTGTATAAGTTCCTTTAATGGTAAGTGTGTCCTTGACTTGCACCAGAATCAGCTCTAAGGGTAAGGGAATTAAGGAATCCATGCCGCCACCGCGAGGAACATAAAACCCTAAGGAATCACGCCCTCGATTGCGAAAGACCTGAAGTGATTGGATGGGCGGAGTATTTTTATGCTTAAAGAGAAAAGTAAACGGTGCACTGTTCCAGCCTTTATCGTCCACGGCAACAATGGTCAGTGGCAATGGATCGGGGATAGTATCAAGTGGCTTCAAGGCAATTGCAACGGAGAATTTTCCAGGCGATTTCCTTATCGCGGCGGCTGTCTTTAGAATTGTTTTTCCAATGGAAACGCGAAAATCCAGGGTGGAGTCATCCAGATCAAATGCGGAACAAACGAGCCGTAAGGAATCTTTTCGCGGTCGTAAAACATACAGCGCATTGGAATCAAAATGAACCATGGGAGCACTGCCGACTTTTATTGAATCCAATAGTAAGTTACGTGGTTTAACATTCATCTTTATACTCATACTCAAAAGTTTTGG
>JAYUHW010000208.1:0-16472 GCA_043766615.1 Fibrobacteria bacterium
TCATAACGAATCGTAGGCTTTTGGAATGGCATTCTGAGTGTCGGTGCTCGGACCTTCATTTTGAAGGCGATGATCGCAATGTGGCCGTGGTTGATAAGAAGGGCAATTGGACTCCCATCGCCCCGGATAACGCCGAGAATTCTAATCCTGCTTTGTTCAAGGATTGTCCTGACCAGCGAACTTATTTTTCGCTGTATCAGACATGCGTGGAAAAGGATCTTAAAGAGGAGCGCCAGAGCCCGGATTTACAGGGGCGGGTGGACTATGGGGATTATTTGGCGTCCAAGCTGGGGGAGAGTCCGGTTTATAAATCCATGAATCCGGACGGAACAATTGACCATGAGGATTTGTCCGTGGACATCATGCCGGAAACGCCCGCCTACTATGATAAAACCGGGGCAAGGCTGAATCCCAATCACGAGGACATGATGGATCCGCTTGATCCCAGTACCATTTTCTATGCGTACCGTTATGGTCCCAAGGCCTGGGATGATTTGGAGGGGTCGAAGGAGAAGCAATACCGGATCAATCCTCGCATTCATGCCTTGATGGGAGATATGCAATCCCTTTTTGAGACCGTGGTATCAAAGGGTAAAGAGCCCTTACTGGAATTATTTCAGATTCGGTTTAATGGGGGCAACGGTGTCACCTTGCCTATAACAGTGGATGTTACAACTAGCGCCATCCGAGCCTTCGCGGCTTTTGGCAAGCTGGATTTGGATTTGGCAATCGGGAATCCCGATGACCTAAATAAACCCATTCGGATTCTAAACACCTCCGATAAATATTTGGAATACAAAAGTGCCCGCACCTTTATCACCCAATCCCAAACGGGTATGCCCTTGAAGGTGCAGAAGTGGGCGGATGGCAAGGAATGGGATGATTTCATTCTGGGAAGCGATCTCGATGACCTCAAGTTCCGGGTGTATTGGGATTATGGGCTTTTTGTTTATAACTCGCATGGCGATCCGGAACAAGTTGGGACGCTTAGGATTTCGAATATTTTCTGGAAAAATTCTGAGGAGGGTGGACAGAAGCTGGTGGGAAAATGGGTGGATCAAATCCATTTGGAAGGCGGTAAACTGCTTTCCACTTCGGATACCTATGACTTAAGTTCCCGAGAGGCCCATACGGACCTGAAGTCCTTGCACGAGCGGGACCCGGCAACCTTTGAAGAAAAGTCGGAAGCGATGGCGCGCATTGCCTACTATATCGCGGTGTCCGAGGGGTTGGACATGGCCATGAAATGGATCTTCAGCCAAAAGGATAAGCCTTACATTTATGAATCCGCAAAGCGACTAGAAAATATGGTGGCCGTGAAGCAAAGCGCGAAGGTTGCTTATGCCTTCTATAAGGGCTATGTAGAGTGGCGGCGGCTCATGGATATTCTGGCCGAGATCCGGGACTCCAGGCGGGCCCTGGAACGGGCTTACTCCCGGTTTAAAAGGTCCGGGGGCTTGCTGGTGGATTTTTTCGTGAATCTGGATTATGCCAAAATCAGGCCGACCAATATCAGCATGGTTTATCCCACGAGGGCCATGCGCTATTTTGACTGGTCCACGAATGAGTTCAGGAACGAGCTCCTCCATTTTGAAACCTCACTGCATGCCTTAAACCTCGACCTGGACCGGTTTATGGATGGACCGGGAAAAAGGACTCTGGCCTATCTGTATCGGGAAACCGCCGGTTCCTTGGCCCAAGTGGAAACGGAAAATGACCGCGACCGGGCAGGAACCCATCAGGCGCTTAAGGACGCGCAAGCGGCTCTGGGTAGGGGCGGGGACAATACCTCCAACTATATCCGGCTTTCGGCACTGACCCGCTTGGCTATTCAGAAAACTCGCAATACGCAGGTGAAATCCTTAGAAGCGTCTACTTCGGGACTTAGGAATGTGCTGATGGCGGTTCAATCGGATTCACGGGATTGGTTGACCATGAAGGACTATGTGACCCATAACCTGGCCGGAAGCCCTGATGCCTTTAGTAAAGCCTATCAGGACCGAAGTCCGGAAGCCATTGGCAGGCAATTTGACGTGCAGCCCATTTTCCGAAATACCTGGGTGGAGGATCAGTTAAAAGGGGAGGCCAAGCCATGAACTTATTTCGGCTGACAGCCATTTTAATGATCTACGTTTGGGTTTCTCCCGCTTCGGCCCAGAATTCGAAGCTCCTGAAAAAAGCCACCAAATATTTACCCTCCTTGACAGAAATCGGTTTCGTCACCGGAGCCATCAATTGCTATGTGCAAACGGCGACCTTGGTCAGGGCGGTGAATAAGGAAATAGCTCTGGCAAAAAGCATGTCCAGTCGGCTCGATGATCTGAAATCGGAAACCGAGCAAATGCTTGGGCAGTTCGGTTCCCTGTCAAATATCAATCCCTATGATATGAATTCCTGGGCCGCTTGGTTGGACCGGGCCAATGGATTGGTGTCCGAGGAAACGAATGATTTTGTGGATATCCTCTTCATTAGCGTTTTGAAGACGGTCGATGACCGGATGACAGTCGGGTTTTATAGCCAGGTGAATCGAGGGTTGTCATTTGACGTTTCGCAAGGGCAGTTGCGGGCGGTTTTAAATGCCTATTACTTGGGGAGGGACTATCAGGATAATCGAGAGAAGATAAGGCTTGTGGCACTGAATGCGAAGAGGGTAAGCTTGCTTGGCAAGCAGGGGGAATTGTCGGCGGTTCAAGCCGGGCTTAGGACTACCGTAGATTCGGACACGCGGCGAGTCATGGAGGCGAAGGCGTCAGCTTTGGAAAAGGAAATTGCTGCGTTGGAAGAGGAAATGCTGAGTCCGGATGTGGGAGGAACTACAGTGGACAAGCAAATCGCCTTCTTGATGGATATGGCTCAAAACTTGGGCGGGGAGATTACCGCGGTTTCAGGCCAGATGGACCGGCACCAAAAGGATTTGGCAGGATTAAATCAGGAATGGGTATTGGCATCAAAGGATAAGCTGCCGAAATCAAAAGATCGCTCGGTTAAAAGTCCCAGTGTAGCGATATCCCGTGACCTGTATAGCCCAACCGATGCGGACAAAGTACCGGTTCCGGTGATGAATGGAGGTAAGCCGTCGAAACAGAATACATCTGAAACCTCATCACCAACTTCGCTGGCGGATTTGTTGGCTTTGCAGAATAAGGTGGAATTGAAGCGGCTGGAGATGATGGAAAGTGAGTTGATTATGGAGATGAACTTGGCCCAGTCTAAGGCGGCGTTACTGGGGGTGGGGGCTTATCAGGTTGAGGCCAGGAGGAACCTGAGGAGCAATGTTGATTTTGAGGCGGAGAATTTGGGGCGGGCGTTGGGGAGATAGGCCTGGTCTATCCCAATTGAAGCCTGCTGGTTCCCTCAGGGTTTAAGCCATTTCGCAATTTGGACAGAGTCCAACTTTTCGCCTTTAATCATTATGCTGTCTTTATATACCTCATGGAAAACGCTCTTGTCTTTAGGGTCTACGCCATCTGGAAAAGTTATCCACTCACCATTTCCATTTTCGATTTTTCCTGTTGATTTTCCATTCGGAGCCCAAGCTTCAGCCTCGATACGCTTTTTTTTGAAAACATTTTTATTGTTGGGCTCGTACTTGGTTCGATATTTGACCCGTGGTTTACCATCTGGATAATAAGGAACCTCAAAGAATATCAATTTCGGATCCAAATTTTTTATCGTAACCCCGATGTGCCCTTTAAAATCGATTTTTTCATCGGTTCACTCCTGACTACTTCCCCTCTCGAGGCCCATTTTCGCCCGGGCGCTTGGCCCGGACGGATCTCACCGCATGTCGCAACCTCCAGGTAGGCGAATCGACTCAGGATGTAGACCAGATTCCGCAATCCTATCTTCGCCTCTACCCGCACTTGCCCGACACCCCGTGTCAGTGTCCCGCCAGTCTTGCATTCCATCCATTCAAACACATGCTCCACTCTTGCACGGATTCGGGACTTCATTCGCTTCCGGCGCTTCTGCCCATCCGTCAACGGATTCCCACGATATCCCTTTTGATTGAATCGAAACCAGTACCCCAGTCTACCCAGTTTTTCCTCTTGCTCCATGCTCAAATAAGCCGAGTCCCCATAAACCACGCCTCTCGTAATCCAAGGGTCGAGCAGTTTTTCCAATTCCACACTGTCATGGAAATGCGCCGCGGTCACCGTGTATCTCCGAATCAACTTATGCTTCACGTCCACGCTGAAATGATCCTTATAACCGTAAAAGGTCTCGCCCCGCTTCTTCGTCCAGCGTGCATCCAAGTCTTTCTGCCGCAATACTTTGCGGGTTTTCCGAAAGTGAGGCGGGCGTTTCGCCGTTCTTGATCTGTTCGTTTTCTTCCGGTATCCAGCTTCCTGAAAATGCGTCTCAAAGCGTTCAAACTGGGGTTTGATGAACCCGCCTTTTGCCAAAATTTCTCGATAGAGCCAAATGGTTTTTTCATCCGGAATCCGTTTTTCGGCGCCAAAGCCTAAGAAACGCTTGAAGGAGAGTCGATCCTTGATTTGAAATTCCATCTGATGATCCGACAAGCCATGCAGGCTTTACAGCACAAGGATTTTGAACATAAATAGCCCATCAAAGGGTTTCCGACCGGCATTATTTTCTTCTCTTTACGCAGGGCTCGGTTTAGGTCCTTACGGAAAACGTCCCATGGGACTCTGCTTTGAAGGATTTCCAGGGAGTCTTTGAGATCAGAAATGGCTTGGAGACGGTTGTCGATGTCGAATAAACCAAGTTGGGACATAGGGTTCTTCTTGTTCCAGATAAATAAAGTAACCTACGTGTTACGTGTCAAGAAAACAGAGTGATTTTTAGAGGTTCCCCTAAATGAATTCTATGGAAAAGGAGTGGCTCCAGAACGGAAATCTTCAATCGGTAAAAATTTAATCGACTTATCTCGCACTCAGAATGTAACCCTTGAAATAAAAATAGTGCTAAACAATTTGGCAGTGAAGTCGAGTATATTCTCATCTATTGTAAAATGTTCTATGGGATATGGAAAATAGTTGGGATGCAATCGGCTGCTCAAAGCCAAAAATTTGTAGCAGTGTTTTTTATGGATAGTGGCATTTCACCTTTTAAAATTACCGCTATTCATTTTTAATCGATCATCCTCAGTCATTTTACTTGAATGATAGCTTGGATTCGATGAAGGGAGTTTCATGAAAATTAGCCCTCATATGCTTGAAAAAAGATTGGCGTTGATGAAGTTGGTAGAGGAGTTTCGCAATATATCACAAGCTTGCAAGTCCGTTGGACTCTCTCGCAACAGCTACTATCGATTGAGAAAGCTTTATGAATCGGGAGGAGAGAACGCATTGATGATTATCAATCGGAAAAAATCAGTCTCCACGGAAACCTTAGAAAAGCGAGTATTGAAGATTTCTAAATCCAATCCGCATATGGGGAAGTATCGAATCGTGAAAATCATGGAACAGGCCGGTATCTTTTTATCGGCAACAACGGTTAATGCCATCTTGTGTAGGAATGGCCTTAACACCAGCGAGAAGCGCCGGCATTTAGTCAATAAATCATAACCGTGAAATTATTATTTTCGATTCGATCCGTAAACTTGTCACCGACTTCCGACCGCAATGTCAACTCGCAATGACCTATCTGTCATGGAAAAATGACCGCTTTGTCAAGGGACTATGACCGAGCCATCGTAATAAGACTGTGGTATATTACTCCTCACCGAATCAATAGCGGCATATAATGATTCGGGGAGGAAATATGAAGATTGTCGAATCGCCATTGGAGATACAGGTCAAGGACATGTACTTCAAGTTAAACGCTTTCCGTGGTGACATCAGCCTATATCTGAAGCTTGAAGGACTAAATCCCGCAGGGTCAATTAAAATAAAGCCAGCCATCAATATGATTGAGGATTTGGAAGAGCGAGGGTTGATAAAGCCAGGCCGTAGCAGGATTATCGAATCCTCTTCCGGTAATTTGGGTGTTGCCTTAAGTCTCGTATGCAAGGTCAAGGGTTATGATTTCACTTGTGTGACGGATCCAAATATCGCACCGCTTTGTCTGAATTTTATCCACTTATATGGAGGGCGGATTATCCAAGTCACCGAGCGCGACGAGAATGGAGGCTTCCTGAATACTAGGATTAAGCTTATCAGGAAAATGGTGGAAGCGGATTCCGATTGCGTATGGACGAATCAATACGCTAACCAGGCAAATCCAGACGCCCATTTCCGGCATACGGCGCGAGAGATCCACCGTGATTTCCCACATCTTGAATGCTTGTTCATAGGTGCCGGCACCACCGGGACGCTGGTTGGATGTGCCGATTATTTCAGTACAAATGTACGCAAACCTAAGATCATTGCCGTGGACGCAGCCGGGTCCGTGACCTTTGGTCATTCGCCTGCGAAGCGCTTTATTCCCGGCCTTGGGACCAGCAGAAAGCCGGAGGTGTTTACGGATAAGCACGTGGACGATGTCTATATGATCAAGGAGGAGGATACCATCCTCATGGCCCAGGAGATACTGGAAAGGTATTGTCTTTTCATTGGTGGTTCGACTGCGACTGTACTTTGCGGGGTAGCGAAGTACTTGCGTTCCCATCGGGTACAAGGCTGCATCGTGGCCATCAGTCCGGATTTTGGAGACAAATATATGGATACCATTTTCAATCCGGAATGGATTTCTGAGCGCTTCCCGGCCTTTGACCCGGAAATTAATGAGCGAGAGCTGGCCGGTGTAGGCAAATGGGAGGAACGGACTTGATCTATTTTAACGATGCGGAAATTGGAAGGATAGGCGTTGATTGGGAGAGCATTCGATCACTTATTGTGGAGACGATAGCGACGGTCAGCTCTGGGGATTACTCCCAACCAGTGAAGCCTTATCTGAGATACCGGGCAGCAGCCAATCGAATTATCGCGATGCCAGCCTTTATCGGCGGCCCTAAGGCCATTGCCGGAATCAAATGGATTGCCAGCTTTCCGGGCAACCTCGATAAGGGGATGCCGCGGGCACATTCCGTCACCGTCCTGAACGAGGCTGATACGGGATTGCCCCTTGCCATCATCAACAGTTCCCGTATCAGCACCATTCGCACCGCAGGTGTTTCAGGAGCCGTTATTCACGAATTTCTAGAACAAACAAGGGGAGAGGGAGCGCTCGTTTTAGGAATCATAGGTATGGGACCCATTGGTCGCGCTCATCTGGAAATGGCCTCGGCGCTTTTTCCGGATCGGATCACCGAGGTTCGGGTTTTCGACCTCAAGGAAATTTCCCTTACTGATTTTCCGGAAGCACTCCATTCAAGGGTTAGGATCTGCGGTTCGTGGGAAATGGTTTTTGATGCAGCCGACGTTTTCATTACATCAACAGTTTCAAAAGCGAGATATATTGATCGCGCACCTAAGCCCGGCTCCCTCCATTTGAATATTTCCCTGCGTGATTACCATCCGCAAATGCTCCATTGCTTTCAATTGATCATGGTGGATGATTGGGATGAAGTTTGCAGGGAGAATACGGATATCGAGGCCATGCACAAGACTATGGGACTGGAAAAGGACGACACCCTAAACCTAGGCGACATCTTTCTCGGTCGGGCATTCACCAAGCTCGGTCCGGCGGGCTGCGCCATGTTCAATCCCATGGGGATGGCAGCTTTCGACATTGCCCTAGGAGGGTACTACTACCACAATGCCGTCGCAGGAAACGACGGGGTAAAGTTGCCGGACTGATGCTAACAATTATGAGGAGATGGGGATGCTAAACGTTAAGAATCTTGAAGTGGAGTTCGATGAACTACAGCAATATCGTTGGCCACCGGTGGGGGACTTCATAGCCTTTCAGAAAGACTTCCGGGAATTTTTGTCCGAGCCGCTCAAAGCGCAGGGCACATACCTGGAAGGTCTGCGTGGAAATTCAATGCAGCATGGTAAATTCATACAAGAATCGTTGTCACTTATATACGGATTTGTTTTCGGTTACCAGGACAGCCCCCTTTATCTGCAAGCGGACGATTTTCTCGAGGAAAAACTAGGACGGGCAAAACTTTCAATTGAACGGGAGATGCTTGAACACTGGCTGAAACCAGATCCTGTTCCAGTCGGAATGGATCAGGAAGAGGCTGTTGAATACCTGCGGGAAATCACAACTGGAAATACGGGCATTTATCACAGTTTTTTCGATTATGTGAAGACCGAAATGTCGCGAGAATCTATGATCGAGTTTCTCAAACTGGAAACCGTTCGCAACGAGGTGGTCGACGATGAAGTTGCTTACATAATCATCGGCATGCAAGGTCTTATGAAGAAGACCATGACCTCCAACCTTTGGGATGAATGTGGAAACGGAAAGTTGTCAGGCTTCCATACGTATTGGCTCCGGCGCCTGCTCGATCGCCTCGACTGTTTCGACAAATTGCCGCAATACCGTGAAGACAGTGCGCCTTGGTTCGGGAAGATCACGTCAAACTCCTTCAATATGATGGCCACTCGACCTGGGTACAAGTTCCGGGCTTACGGATCCTTCCTCATCACCGAAAGTTGGGTTCAAGCTCATTTCGAAAGGATCCTAGCCGGTATGGCTAGGGTTGGTCTCGATCACCGAGATCTCGCCGTCTATTTTACTTCTCACGTGGGAATCGATCCTTTCCATACTGAGGAAATGTTACAGGCCATTCTGCATCAACAACCACGCCTTTCGCTAGATGAGGTTTCAGAAATTGTCATGGGTGCTCATACGGCTATCAAGGCTGGAACCCGTCTTTACGAACATGCCTATAAATATTTTTCGGCCAAAGACGCCGGCGCCACAGAATAAACCCTCAAGGAGATTAAGATGTTTGCCAGTTATCCCAATGCCGAAAAAAAATACCTACTATTGCTAAAAGCCGATGAATTCCTGCGTGACAGGTGTATCCTCGCAGGCCTACGCACTTACAAAGGTCCAGTAGTGGGCATGAATGTCTCCCCCGCTAATCCTAAGAACCGCTTTTTCGATCATGTGCTAGCCGGGGATCCCCACCTACCCCAATCCGCACTAGATGCAGTGAAAGAATTTGAGCGCGTACATGGGCTCACGCCTTCAGCGGTAATCCCCGTAACCGAGATGAGTCTCTATTCGGCACTTGAAATCGCCGAGTATTATGGACTTCCCTTTCTTAGCCGCGCCTGCGTGGACAAAGCCCGCAACAAGGATTTGATGAAGCAGGCTTTTATTGCCGCAAAACTTTCTACTCCCAAATATGAATTATTCCAGGATTTGGAAGGTTTGCGACTAGCAGTGACGAAACTGGGGCTGCCTGTGGTGGTAAAGCCTAGCGCGGCTGCCCATAGCATAGGGGTCATAAAAATAAACAATCTCGCTGAGCTGGAATCCGCATTCGAGTATTGCATCTCTGGCCTCAAAGCGGTGCAAGACAGTTGGAAAATCTCCAATTGCTTTTTCCAAGCCGAACAATTTATCGAGGCGGATCGAGAAGTTTCGGTGGAAGTTATCAACCATGGTCATGAGCACCGTGTACTCGCAGTTACTGAAAAATATCTAACGCCTCCACCATTTTTCGCCGAAATAGGCCATATGGTTCCGAGCCTGGATAAGGACAATTTAAAATTAAAATTGCTCGCCATAGAGGCTTGCGAGGCGTTGGGAATTGATCACGGCGTTTCCCATGTGGAAGTAAGAATTGATTCCCAGGACGAGCCTTTTCTCATCGAAGTTGCGGCGCGACCGGGTGGAGATGGCATCATGGATCAGGTGGAAAGGGCCTATGGGTTGAATCTTTATGACCTTCATATCAGATCCTATCTCGGAACCTTGGAAAGCCTTCCTATGGAACCCACGCTACGCGGCGTGTCTGCTATTGCCTTCATGCAGACACGCCGAGGAACTATTCAAAGCGTTTCTCCACTCAAGGAATTGCCTAAGGAGGTGGTTTCGCTTTACATTACTGGCCGCAAAGGGGATGTTATAGGGGGATCGCTCAATTACGACGACCGAGTGGGCACGGTAGAGTTTTTTTGGCCCGGGGTAAAATTAAACTTAGGCCGGAAACATCTGGAAATGGCGGATGGTCTCGCGGAAAAAATATTCTCCATAGCGTAAGACCCAGTTTGGACAGTTCGGAAAACGGAAGTAATGGCATTGAAACAAAAAGTAAGAACGACACTAAAAACGGGTGTGCCCTCGATTTCCACTGAAACCTCGAACAGGATATTTAAGGCATATGACAGTCTGGTCATAGCTGCCGCGCTTTTTCTTGTGACTGGCGCAGTTAACTTGGAAATGCCGCTTTACCGTACCTATGCTTCACTTGCTGGTTACGGTAATGGCATGACGACCTTGGTCTTCGCTGCCTATATTGCGGGCCTGCTTCCCACCCTACTTTTCTTTGGAGGAATTTCCGATCGAATAGGACGCAAAAGCACTATCATGGCTGGATTGGCCTCGGCGCTATCGGCCACACTCATTATGATCATTCACCCAGGCATGCACTTGCTTTTCTTCTCTCGCATCCTCCAAGGCATCGGTGTAGGCTTATCCATGGGCGCAGGTTCTGCGTACCTTGCCGAAGCACTTGATGAGGGCCGGTCGATAAAACGAGCAGCGGGCTACGTAACCGTAGCCACATCGCTAGGTTTTGGAGGAGGAGCGCTTTTCACTGGAACGATTTTGCTTTTCGGAGCTACGCTCACTCCGGTGAGCTATTGGATCGCAGCTGTAGCTACCTTGTTGTGCATGGCACTGGTTATGGGCGTTCGCGGCATCCATTCGGCCGGTGGTTCACTGATGCGACTGCCTTTTTTCCCACCCGGAGTATTAGGAATCAGTGCCTCCATCACTATTGCATGGGCAGTCACGGGAGTTATCATCTCCTTGCTTCCAGCTCAGTTGGCGCGGCATGGGGTCTCTGCTTGGGCAGGTCATGCCTTGTTCTTGGTGAACGGAACTGGAGCTTTGATTCAGCCAATTGCGAGGAAGATGACGTCTAAAAGATCCCTGCTCATCGGTTTTATTGTATTGCCGCTGGGCTTTTTCTGTTTGCTCTGGGGAGCTTGGACGGGAAAAATCTGGTTTGTGCTTGCCGGGGCCTCCCTAGCCGGGTCCGCATGTTATGGCTTCACCTACCTTGGGGGCCTTTCTGAAGTTACCCGGCTCGGCGGAATTCATCGCGCGCGCGCGGTATCAGGCTATTTTATTTTCGCCTACCTGGGATTCGGATTGCCAAGTGTCTTATTAGGATTCTTGGCCGATAGTTTCGGCCTTATGCCCACCTTGGTCGGTTTTGGTATTCTGGTCTCCCTACTTTGCACTTTTTTGGCCTTGCGTATAAGATTTGGGGAGGCGCTGGCCCGTTGACCAGCCTGGTTTTCTGTTAATGATAGTCTATTTTCCATGAATATTTTCAAAACCTGAACCGTTCTCATGGAATCACATACGAGGTGAATGTATGCCCTATGCTCTAGTCTTTTCTTTGTTTTTAGCTTTGGCCCAAAAGGATCAAAATCCCGAGATCGCTTCCTCCAAGTTAGCCATTTACACCCCGCAAGCGGTCTTCACAGATTTGGATATAGGAAACCAGGCCACGTGGATCGGCCGGCCGGTGGGGGGACGCGGGGATTGGTTCTTGCTTACTCAAGTAGGGCGTATCTTCCGTATTACAGGATCACGGGAGAGCCATAAGCTGGAACTCGTGCTTGATTTTTCCGATCGGACCTTGTTCACCATGTATCAAGGCGCTTATGGAATGGCATTCCATCCTGCCTTCAAAACAAACGGTAGAATCTATGTCCACTATATAAATCGCAACCGTGAGATGGTACTTTCCGAATTCACGGTCGGTCCGGAAGCGGCGAAGGGCCAATCCGGAATGGAGAGGAAGCTGATCGTTGAAGCGTTTCCATTCAAGGAGGAAGATGGCAGTTCATTGAACCAAGGTGGTGCGCCAGTTTTTGGACCAGATGGCTACCTATACTTGCCCATTGGAGATGGTGGACCACAGGGCGATCCAGAAGGTCACGGCCAGAATCTCGAAACATTGAAAGGGAAAGTACTTCGTATTGATGTGAACACTAGTATTGGCAAAGCAGCTTACAGGATTCCTGATGACAATCCTTTCTTTAGAGAATCAAAGGTGAATCCAAAGGTCCGCGGGGAAATATGGGCCTATGGTTTCCGCATGCCTTGGCGATTGAGCTTCGATCACAAGGATGGAAAACTTTGGTTGGCGGATGTAGGCTTCAAGAAAAGAGAAGAGATTGATATCGTTGTGAAAGGCGGGAATTATGGATGGAATCTTAGGGAAGGGACTTGGGTTCCGCATCCCGAAGCCAAAGAGAACTCGCTGACCTTGGCGAAATTGGAGGCGCCAGTAGCCGAATTCAATCGTGTGGATATGAAATGCATTATTGGCGGTTTTGTTTATCACGGCAAAGCCCATCCAGAATTGGAAGGTGCATATTTTTACGGTGACTATTCAGTGGGAACTGTTTCTGCTTTGGTAAAGGAGAGTGGTAGCTACCGTTCAAAATTACTTTTCAATTTACCTATGCTGGTGTCGATGGCCGAAGATGAACAGGGCGAACCCATTTTTCTCTGCCTTCGGAAAAGGAACTTGGCGGTTGGAGAAGAGCCGGTGCTTGCATCTAAGGATCCACTCGAAAATG
This sequence comes from Fibrobacteria bacterium, assembly GCA_043766615.1. Taxonomy (GTDB): domain Bacteria; phylum Fibrobacterota; class Fibrobacteria; order UBA11236; family UBA11236; genus Chersky-265. The sequence continues at coordinate 12,636 of JAYUHW010000208.1, forward strand.
GATCGGCTCTTTTCGAAATGCGCACTTTACCCGAAGTAACCAATCGGCCTTGAGATGCTGCGAAAATGGAAAAAGTCTATTCTGCCTTGGACCGGAATCGGTTTAGGATCTCTCTTGCTAATTGGAGGAATAAAAATCCTATGTTGCCGAATTCATCTGGATAAAAACCCAAGTATGCTTGGCCAAAGAATTTCTGGAATTGACTCGCTCGCTTTCAGTTCCGGGATCAGTCATGGGGAATACCTTGAAGCCAATGCATTAGTATTGACACCTGAGCTCCAGAAATCAGGTCAGGAAAAATTTCTTGAAAATTGTGCCGTTTGCCATGGCCCTAAGGGTTGGGGTGATGGAGCTGCTGCTCGGGGATTGTCTGTCACACCAAGCTCCTATCATTCTTCAAACAGCCTCCACCTTTCCGAAGGGGAAATCTTCGCGACAATCACTCATGGGAAGGGTTTCATGCCGTCCTTTCAAAAGAAACTTTCTGCTCAGGAGCGATGGACCATTATCAGTTATATCCGAATTTTGCAGGCGGATTCATCCCGACCCTCATCCTAATGGCCATCGGATTTATCTTTAAGTCTACTGGCAGAAGGAGATTAAGGTTTGGCTACAGAATTTTAATAGGGCGGCTAACTTCCATAGTATGGACCGGCACGCAGTTCGTAATCGTGGGTGCTTCAGGAACCACGCTAACTTCTCCCCAGCTTGCCGTTACAAATAGTATAACCCAGGTTACCGCGCAAAACACTTTTTCCCTTCGCTTCTCTCCCTCGTCCCTTTTTGCCACCTTGCCAGCCACTTTGTTTGGCCAGAAGACTCGCGCAGCACTTTACGGCTTAACAGGGCATAAGGTGTTGAAAGTTGCTGAAACTGAAGCGAATCGTGAAATCGAAGTGCCGATTTCCGGGCGTCCCAAGGGGCAGTACTTTCTGGAGATCAGTAATCCGAGCTTGCGGATTACAAAACCTTTCACCTTGGTTGATTAGCCGAGTCCGGCGTTTCTGGCTCATTCGCCTCCTATTTAGTCTCCCGAACTTACCGAAAGGATAGGTAACATGTGTGTATCCGTTCTAGTCGCCACCTTTCCATGGCAGCATTTTATTAATAGCGCAGAAATAAATGGATTGGGGTAAGCGACTCCCGCCGCTGGTGCCTAGGAAGGTGCTTGAAGAGTCGCTTTAACCCGGGAGGGTGTCAATTCGTCCTGACGGTTTGACGAGTAGTCCTCGATCACGGCAAATACATGAGTCAGGTAGAACCAAGGATTTAGTTTCACGCGCTTGCAACTTTGCATCAAAGTGAAAAATGTTGCGAGACAGGGGCACCTTCGTAACTTCCGGCAAAATTCCAGGTTTTGCGGCCAATCAGAACATGACGCAGATCGCGCTCCGACTGGTTATTGTCCATTGGGATGCGAGGGTCGTCCAAGAACTTTTCCCCCGCCCCTTTTCGCTCAAGCGCATAATTTATTGCCACGACCAAACTGCTTTTCGGAAGCACTTGTTCGGAGCGCTCGGCAAGCCATGTCCAAAATGAAGTGAGCAGTGACCCAATCAAGGCGCGCCTTGATTCTGTCAACGCCGTGAGATCTGATGGTGGGTGCCTGTAAGACGACCCAAGGGGATCTCCTTTATGTGGGATATAGCCAGCCGTAACAATTTTCCTGAACCCGATTACCTCGCTTAACTGCTTTCCAGTTCTATAATATTAAAGCTCAACTCAGGAAAAAAAACCCTACTTAGGCCCACAATTTCATTTCTTTTTGCCAACTGGAACATTTATGCCTCCAGATATAAGCGCCTCGACCAAGATTTTTGGCAAATTCCCTTCCACAACTTTATTGTCGGTGACGGCCTTTTGTAATTCCAGGACGCCACCAAAGGCTTTTGTATAACGCTTAACAGCGTCCTCCACTAAGCATTTTCCTGCATTATCTGGAAAACTAGGTTTTGTTCCATAGAGGACAGCCGGTGTCCCAAGTTCTACGATTTTCCTACCAGCGACTTTAATGACTGCGCCAAAATCGGGTTCAAGGACGCTGTCCACCCAGGCTTCATCATGATCATCCCACAGCTTGAACAATCCTGAATAAATGTAATAGGTAACATTGGACTGTCTACACTTGGCATATATCCATTCCTTCCCCACAACGCGGCCTTCTCGGGAGTCGAACCACCGAGGGCAGGATTCGAATTTGATGGAGTCGGGATTGTAAGGTATTCCCAGTAAGGGGTCTGTCATTAAAAGGCTTTTACTCTCCCTAGCCCATGGAGTGGTATGAGCGAGAAAAATTATTACCAAAGAGTATTTAAGGCCTGTAAACTTCATATTCAACCTTTGCGTTACGGTATGCTGAGCCTGGGTAAATGTCTGGGCTATCTCCTTGGAAAAAGTCGGACACCCATTCTGTACCATTGTACATTTGAACATGACCCGCATTCGTGCTTACCGGGGGTTGAAAGACTGCTAAGTCCCCCTTTTGGGTGAGTATCAACTGATAGGAACTTTCTGAAATCCCAAAGCTGAAGGTACGGGGCCATATTCTTTCGCATAATGAAGGCCTCCCTCCCGAAAAAACCCTTGGGTCTCATTTTAATGGATTCTACTCCTTTACAGTTGGTTTCAATTTGGCTTTCAGAAACCTATATAGACTGGGGGTCGATTTTGAACGGATATCAGCAATCTTCCACTGCTTTCCGTCTCCCACTAGGGTAAAACCGATATTCACAGTGGATCCTGCATTGGTGAAATGGACGTCTGCTTCCAATTTTGATTTTGTCATTTTCTTTGTATCGATGTGGACATTGGAGATATCGAAGTCCTGGCAATCGCAAATCGGATCAAAATCTAGCAGGCCAACATCTCCTTCCGCCTGTTCCTGATCCTTACGGATTAGATTCAGTAAATCCGAGGCAAAGATCGTGTCGGCTGCATTTCCTAAATAGTTGGGTCCCTGGGACAATTGATAGCCCTTGTAAAGGTCGGAAAGAAATACTTTCGCAGATGTTTTACTTTGACCGCAGGCATTGATCCAGAACAATAGAAGTCCGAAGTGAATTAATACAAGCGATCGCCGAGTCCGGTTAAGGCCGATAAATTTCATAGGATACCTTTTCCTCCCTGTATCTTGAACCTGGATATATGTCGCTTGAATCGTGCTGGCGGAAATCAGATACCCAAATCGTTCCGTTGAACATCTGTATATGGCCGTGAGGGCTGATGGTGGGTGCCTGAAAGACGACAAGATCTCCTTTATGTGCGATATAGCCAGCCGTATCTATTTTCCTGAACCCGATTTCCGCGAGCTTGGGTCCGTAATCCTTGGCACTGAGTGGATTCGGAGGTTTGATTTTCCCTCCACCAGCCTCAATCGCCAGCCGGACATACCTTGCGCAACTGCTTTGGCTTTTATCGTGGGCGTTTGCATCAAGATGAGCGACGGCTTTTTCAATGCTGTAGTTTTTGAGTGTATTCGCATCCTCGGCATTCTTCTCCTCGTGGGCTGGTGCCGCGGTCATCGCCTTCTTCTCCTCCCTCACCAGCTCATCATAAAATAAACACTTGATCCCCGCCGCCGATCTCTTTCCTTCTTTTTCACATTGGCCTCTGCAAGCAGCTTCGCTCCCATCCTGGCAAGGAAAGTTAACCGGAAAATGTTTGCTGGTGTTGATAAGAAGAAATGTCACTCGTCGGTTATCCGGTGCCGGCCCCTGGCTCTCCTTGACCCGGTTGTGCGCCGCACAGCCCATCCAGGTATGCCCGGCCACATGGACAAACCGTGAGGCTTCGATCTTTATTTCATGCTTGCCCTGCATGTACTCGGCGAACAGCGCC
>JAYUHW010000209.1:0-11097 GCA_043766615.1 Fibrobacteria bacterium
GCTATCCCTAAGGCCAAACCCTGAGCTTCAGGCGGATACCAGCGCGATGCTAAAGGCAAGGCCACTGCAAACGAGGCGCCTGCAACACCCAAACACACGCCCAATAAATAAACTTGGTTCAGACTATGCACACCAAACATCCAGGCGCAAAGTAAAGCCGAAAGCACCACTCCCTGGCCTATCAGGCCTGCCTTTTTTGCGCCCAAGGAATCCACCAAAATCCCCATAAACACACGCAGGATGGCTCCGGAAAGCACCGGCACCGCCACCATCATTCCTTTTTGCGATGGAGTCAATCCAAGGTCTTTGGCAATGTGGACACCCAAGGGTCCAAGCAAAACCCAAACCATAAAACTCATATCAAAATACAGAAAGGCGGCAAACAAGGTGGCGGGATTACCGGCTTTGGCAAAGTCTCTAAGTTTCATGGTACGTTCTCCTACTCACCGTTTCTAAGCAAACGCAATGCCATATATGTTTGCTGCGAATCATGTATCATGCGTGTTACTGTTATTTTTGTCCTCTTATTTAAAACAAAAGCGTTTGCCAATTTATTTGTACTTGCCAAGCCTAATTCAGTAAATCAATTAGACCTAAAGCCCGCAAAAGATGGCCGAAATTGTAAGAACGGAATTGACACAACCTGACCATTGGAAACATTGATTTTTATTTAACCGAGCGTTTTGAGGGCCAGCGTCGGCTTTTGCTTTGAATTTTCGGAAATGAACCCATTACCTTGATTAAATATTTTGGTACGCCCTTTGCGTTATACAACTGGATTACCGCCAACCGTCTCCGGTCCGTCCGAACCTTTGGTCATCGCAATTCCTCTTTATCAAAGGAGGATGGGCCATGGCATTGGCTATGGAAATACCCGTCGATGGAGGCATGTCGGGAGATTTTTCGTGATACCTAAGGGAACACCTGGAGGGCCATTCTCCACAGAACAGAAGGAATACCTGGATGGGTTTTTCCGCGCCCAAAACCGGAAGATTGAAGTTGAGCCCTCGACTCCAGCATCCAATCAGGAAAACGTTCTTCATCTCGCCCTAGGCAAACGCGCCCAACAAGCATGGATAGCCGCAGGCAAGCGACTCTCCAAGGAAGAGAAAATAAAGTTTGATGCCAACCCTTTAGATGCATGGCCACGCATCGCCGAGCTTTCCGCTCAAAATGCCCTACCCGAGGGCGAAGATCTCTATCGCTTTAAAACCCACGGCCTTTGGAATGTGTCTCCGGCGCAACCCGCAATGATGTGCCGACTGAGAATTCCCGGTGGTGTCCTCAACTCTCATCAAGCGGAAGCTATTGCCACAGCAGCAAACGCATACGGCGGCGGGTATGTGGATATTACTACACGGGCCAATTTCCAGATTCGTGATATCCCCGGCAAACACATGCTTCCACTTCTCACCGACCTGCATGAATGCGGGATCACGCCACGCGGATCGGGCGCAGACAATATCCGCAATGTCACCGGTAACGCCACATGCGGCATCGACAAAAATGAATTCTACAATGTCCTTCCTCTCTGTCGGCAATTGCATCACCTCATCCTCCATGACCGGGATCTTTTTGGACTACCGCGCAAATTCAACGTCGCCTTTGACGGCGGCAACACCGTCTCCTCGCTCGAAGACACCAATGACATTGGTCTAAAGGCCGTCAAAATAGTGGACAGGCCTGGCCTGGAATCTGGAATTTATTTTAGAGCTGCCCTCGGCGGCATCACCGGCCACGGAGATCTGGCCAGGGACACGGGGCTTCTGCTCAAGCCGGAAGAATGCCTGCCCGTCATCACTGCCATGATTAAAGTCTATATAGCCAGCGGCGATAGAGGCAATCGCAAACGCGCCCGGCTCAAGTACGTGCTTGATTCCTGGGGCTTCGAAAAATTCCTGAGCGAAACACAGAAGCTGCTCTCTTTTGAATTGCGGCGCTTACCCGAATCCGATTGCTTGTCCGCGCCCCCCATAAATAAAGTCGCTCATTTAGGTATTCACCACCAGCGCCAAACTGGACTGAACTACATCGGCGTCGATGTGCCGGTCGGGAGGCTCACCGTGCAGCAATTGCGCGGATTGGCAAACCTCTCCAAACACTATGGGTCCGGAACGCTACGGCTTACCGTATGGCAAAACCTGATCCTATCCGATATTCCCGACGCTGACCTAAGCCATGCCATCCAGGACCTGCATGCCCTAGGACTCAATCACGAGGCCAATCCCATCAGCGCTGGCATTGTCGCCTGCACGGGCGCCGAAGGATGCAAATTCGGGATGGCGCCCACAAAATCTACGGCGTTAGCCATAACCGATTGGCTTAAGGACAGAATAACTTTGGAACACCCCGTCAATATTCATTTGACCGGTTGCACCCATTCCTGCGCGCAGCATTTTATCGGTGACATTGGACTTTTGGCCACAGGCGTAGACACGGAAAACTATAAAGGCCCGGGCTTCCATTTCTTTGTGGGAGGTGGCTATGGCCGCACAGGCCGCATGGCAGTAGCCGCAGTGCGTTTTGTCCCCGTCCCCCAAGTCCCGATGGAAATCGAACGCATGCTGAATATCTACCTCGAACTGCGCATGCCGCAAGAAAGTTTTTCAGATTTCACCGAAAGACAGGACAACCAAGCCTTACAGACGTTATTCCTGGATGCGGCCTTAACTACCAAGGAACAATTATGAGTCCTCCCGTCCTTCCCGATTCCTCTCCCTTCTCCTCCGAACAACGGAATTGGCTGAACGGATATTTTGCTGGTTTGAGCAATACCGACATCAATGGAAATACATTCGCTGCATCCAATGGTAACACGAGTGTTGCATCAAATGGCAGCGCAACTGTGGGTTCGGTTGCTACAGCCACCTTGCCTGTCTTGGTTATGTTTGGATCCCAGTCTGGAACGACGGAAGGATTGGCGCAAACATTAACAGAAAAGTTGGCTGCCACAAAGGCCCCGGACGGCGGCCACCCTCGCTACAATTCGCGGCTGATGGGAATGGATCAATATCTCAATTTCGACTGGACTCAGGAAACCAGCATTCTCCTATTGACCAGTACATGGGGGGATGGAGAGATGCCTGATAATGCTGTAGCCTTTTGGGAATGGCTTAAATCTCCGGAAGCACCGGTCCTTCCTAAAATCCAATTCGCCGTGCTGGGATTGGGTGATCGCAACTATTCACATTTTTGCCAAGCCGGAAAAAACTTGGACGCGCGTTTATTTGAATTGGGAGCAAAAAGGCTTTTTCCTTTGGTCGAATGCGACACGGACTATGAATCCACATCCGAAAAATGGATGACGAATGTCCTGGAATCCTTAAATCTCACCGATAGCAAAGCTTTTACTAATGCCGATGAAGTATCCATTGCCATTCCAGAATCGCGCAGTCTGGATCAGCAGGAAACAACAGCGCCGGCATCTCCAAAATATTCCCGAAAAAATCCGTTTTCTGCGCCACTGTTGGAAAACCATCCTCTCAATGCCAAAGGCTCCTCCAAGGACACGCGCCACCTGGCCTTCTCCTTACTCGGCAGTGGTCTGAACTACAAGGTAGGCGATGCGCTCGGAGTTTTCCCACGCAATTGCTATGAACTGGTGGATAGAATCATCCTGTCTCTCAATTGTTTCGGTAACGAGAAGGTTACCTTAGATGGCGGAGAAGAAACTACCTTGCGGTCGGGCCTGATCTCCAGAATCGACCTCCGCCGCGGTACAGAGCGGCTGTTATTCAACCTGCGCCAGGCCTGCCAAAACCTCGGTGAAAAACGGAGACTGGACGAACTCATCGGCGATGATGGCGCTAAGGCTCGGCCTTATTTGGCGGAAAAGGATGTGCTTGACGTTTTGATGGACTTCCCCCATACCCGCCTCGATGCCCAGCATTTGGCGGCTTCTCTGAATAAAATTGCCCCCAGATTGTATTCCATTTCCAGCTCCCCGGATGAATATCCTGGCGAAGTGCATTTGACCGTGGCGGTGGTCCGTTATGCCGCTGCCGGCCGTCGGCGTCTTGGCGTAGCATCCTCGTTTCTGGCGGAGAGAATTCCCCTAGGCATGACCGCGCCCGTCTTCATTCAGCCCACAGCCCATTTCACCTTGCCGACAAAAACCGGATGTCCGATTATCATGGTGGGTCCAGGCACCGGAGTCGCACCCTTTCGCGCCTTTTTGCAACAACGCCGTTACCTGGGTGATACTGGAAAAAATTGGCTCTTCTTTGGAGACCAGCACCGGCAATACGACTTTCTGTACAGCGATGAATTTGTAGCCATGGAAGCCTCCGGATTTTTAACCAGGATGGACCTGGCCTTCTCACGAGATCAGGAAGAAAAAGTCTACGTGCAAACACGCATGCTCGAACAGTCCAAAGAACTATTTGCCTGGCTGGAGGCGGGCGCCCACTTTTATGTTTGCGGTGATGCCAAGCGCATGGCCAAAGATGTAGAAGAGACCCTGCTTCAAATAATAGCCAAAGAAAATGGTCAAGGTTCGGAATCGGCCCTGGCCTATCTGGAAGCTATGAAAAAAGGCAAACGTTATCAGCGAGACGTGTACTGAAATGACCAAGCCTTCTCTGAACAGTTTCCTAGGCGAAGGGCAAGCGCTGATTGGCGCATACCTGGAGGAACAACAAAACCTGACGGCGGTCGATCGTTTTTCCACCGAGCACGATCGCATAAACGGGTTGAACGGGAATAAGCCTCGATTAGAAAGCCATTACCGCGATTTACTGCCTTTTGAATCGCCCAAACCCGGCCAGCAATACGCTTTTGAGGTGGACCTCGATCGCTGTACAGGCTGCAAAGCCTGTGTCACCGCTTGTCACAATTTAAATGGTCTGGACGAAGAAGAGACTTGGCGTTCTGTCGGTCTTATCCACAATGTCATGGGTAAGCCCTTACAGCAAACGGTAACCACTGCATGCCAACACTGCCTGGATCCCGCTTGCGCAAATGGTTGCCCTGTCAAAGCATTTGAAAAAGATCCGATTACCGGCATCGTAAAACATTTGGATGATCAATGCATCGGATGCGAATACTGCATTTTGAAATGCCCGTACGATGTCCCCCAATACCACCATGGAAAAGGCATCGTCCGGAAATGCGATATGTGCACCAGCCGGCTCGAAGTGGGTGAAGCTCCCGCCTGTGTGCAGGCTTGCCCTACCAAGGCGATCCGCATCACCGTGGTCTCCAATGCGGACGTACGGAAAAATCCCACCGACTACACCGCTTTACCTGGTGCACCGGACCCAACCTACACCTATCCTACGACGCGATATAAAACCGCGCGCAAATTTCCGGAGGGCATGGAAGCCGCTGACGCATATAAGTTTCGCAAGGAAAAAGCGCACATGCCGCTTGTCTTCATGCTGACTCTTTCTCAAATGGCCGCGGGATTCCTTCTCTTTCTGGAGATAGGGACGTGGACTGGATGGCTGCCGAGCGACTCTGTTTTTCAAGCATGCGCGCACAGTATCGGTGCAGGCCTCATGAATCTGGCCATCTTAGTCAGCATTTTTCACTTGGGTCGCCCACAATTTGCCTTCCGCGCCGTACTCGGTTTCCGCAAGTCATGGCTGAGCCGGGAGATTGTGCTCTTCGGTCTCTTTGGCTGCGCGAGCCTGGCCGCGGCCCTGGGCGCTGTTCTGGCTAACCGTGCGCATACACTCGACCAAATCCCAACCGGCCTAGTGGCGGCAACTACTGGAATGGCCATGCGGTTGACCTTGATTTTTTCCAGCCTGATGGCGGTGTACAGCTCAGCGATGGTTTATAGGGATACTCCGCGCCTCTACTGGGCAACCGGATTGACTTCGGCCAAATTTTTTCTTTCCGGGACGATAACAGGCATGGCCGGTTTGTTCGCTTTGGTAGCTTGGTTCGACAGCTTCGGTGGGGACGCATCTGTCTCATTCCAAGCGCATTTGGCTACACCTATCTCCATGATAATGGGGCTGTCCCTCATCGCAAAACTTATTTGTGAAGCCAGAGTTCAAAGGCATGTGGACGATCAAGACGCCAACCCACTCAAGAAAACGGCCTTGCTGCTGCGCGGTGAACTCCGGTTTATCCACGGCTGGCGTTTCAACCTAGGCATACTCGGCGGGCTTGTGCTGCCTATGTTTTGGCTGTATCGCGGCTATACCGGCACTGGCTCATTTGACCCAGCAATGTCCCTATGCATACTATGCGCGCTACTTGCTGGGGAAGGTTTGGAACGCTATTTATTTTTTACGGCATGCGTGCCCCCCAGAATGCCGGGAGCATAGCTTCGTGATTTTTCCATTGGTTACAGATAAATCTGAACGGTTTTTTGGGTGAATCAAATTCATGACTTTCACTGAAACTATTTCCAGTCTCCTCCGCAAACGCGAAGGCAAGCTCACGCATGAAATGGTGCTTTCACCCGGGCGCTTTGGTCTTGGCAAAACTCCCGACCGTTTACAACCCGATGCCACCACCTCCATGGTATGCGGCTATTGCTCCACAGGCTGCAGCCTCAAAATTCATTTGAAGGATGGCAAGGCCATCAACTTAACTCCGGATCCGGAATACCCCGTCAATCTCGGCATGGCCTGCCCCAAAGGCTGGGAAGCCCTCACACCGCTTAAGTCTAAAGATCGGGCAACAACGCCACTACTCCGCAACAAGCAGGGTCGCTTGCATCCCATTGACTGGGATCAAGGCCTCACTGTTTTCACGGAAAAGTTCAAAGAAATTATTGCCAAACATGGACCCGATTCCGTTGCCTTTTTAAGCACCGGACAAATTCCCACGGAAGAAATGTTCGTTCTGGGAATTTTGGCCAAGTTTGGAATGGGTATGATACACGGCGATGCCAATACCCGGCAATGCATGGCCACATCACATGTAGCCTACAAACAAAGTTTCGGATTTGATGCTCCGCCCTTTACCTATAAGGATTTTGAAGAATCAGATGTTTTGGTTTTTCTCGGCGCCAACCCCTGCATAGCCCATCCCATCATGTGGGAACGCGTGATGAAAAATCAGCGCAATCCCGAAATCCTGGTTGTCGATCCACGTCAAACGGAAACTGCACTTGCTGCGACCCGGCATTATGCTATCCAACCCAAATCGGATTTGCCCCTGCTGTACGGATTGGCGCATATTCTCATTCGCGAAAACTGGATCGACCAAGAATATATTGCAGCCCATACCACTGAATTCGCAGCCTTCCGAGAACATGTACACGCCTTTGATCCTGCTACCGTCGGCAAAGAAACCGGCCTAGGTGAAAAACGTCTACTGGAGTTTGCCGAATTGCTACGCCCAGGCAAACGAGTTTCCTTTTGGTGGACCATGGGAGTCAATCAAAGTCATGAAGGCGTCCGCACCGCTCAAGCGGTAATCAACCTTGCGCTCATGACCGGCAATATCGGCAAGCCTGGCACTGGCGCAAATTCCATTACGGGCCAGGTCAACGCCATGGGCTCCCGTCTATTCAGCAATACCACAGGCCTTCCCGGCGGCCGTAACTTCCAAGATTCCATCCATCGGCAAGAGGTCGCGAATATACTCCAGATCAATCCCGATAGCATTCAAAAAGTTCCAGGCTTGGCCTATGACCAAATCATCGCAGGCATCCACGAGGGAAAAATAAAAGGCCTGTGGGTGATAGCCACCAATCCAGCCCATTCGTGGATCAATCAGTCTGATTTTAAAGCGGCGGCCGGAAAACTTGATTTTCTGGTTGTGCAGGATATGTATCCGGATACGGATACAGCCAAGCATGCACATCTTGTCCTACCTTCGGCGGGATGGGGCGAAAAAGAAGGCGTCGTCATCAACTCGGAACGTCGATTGGGATTATTCAAAAAAGTATCACCGGCTCCTGGACAGGCGCTGGCGGACTTCTACATCTTCAAGCTTATCGCCAAATACTGGGGTTGTGAATCCCTCTTCAAGGATATGGAAACACCCGAAAAAGCGTTTCTAGTCATGCGCGCTCTATCCGAAAACCGCCCATGTGATTTCACAGGAATAGCCGATTATAAAATGATCGACGACTTAGGCGGTATACAATGGCCCTTTCCGAAAACCAGGATAAATGGTCCAGAAACATCCACCAGGTCTTCCACATCCACATCCGATTCAGCTACACGCATACACCGTGAACGCAGGCTTTTTGAAGACGGCCGATTTTTCCATCCCGATGGCAAGGCGAAATTCGTTTTCAGCTTACCGCAGCCGGTGCATGAGCTTACCTCCAGCGAATTTCCTTACATCCTGATGACCGGAAGAGGCTCCTCGGCCCAATGGCACACCAATACCCGCACCGGTAAATCCGCTGTATTACGAAAACTGCATCCCAAAGATTCCTTGGTCGAAATAAATCCCGAAGACGCTCGCCGCCTCAATATCGCCGCAGGCGAATGGGTGCTCGTCCAGTCCCGTCGAGGACAAGCCCGCGCCCGAGCTGCCGTAGCGTCAACGGTACGGCCAGGCCAACTTTTTATGCCCATGCACGATCTGGAAGTCAATCGCTTGACCTACCCCGCATTCGATCCTCATTCCCGGCAACCTTCCTACAAGCATTGCGCCGTTCGTGTAGTAAGAGAAGTACTTGGAGGGTAGTCACTCCTAGCGAGCCACTGCTAGCTGGTCCTGAGAAGCCAGTCGTGTGATGCTTATCGTGGATTCAAATCAGGTATTTTTTCAATTGCGACACAGGCACTACTTTGATTTTCTCGGCCAAAGCATAGGCTCTTTCTCCCGGATAGACTATAAGCAATCGGTCCAATTTCAAATCCGCCATGGCCACGTGCATGGATTTGGTGGTTGATGGAGCCTGTAAATATTTGAACTCCACACCCTTGCGCTTGTTCCCGTCAGTCAGGAGCAAGTCCAACTCCGCGCCACCGTGCGTTCCCCAGAAATACGCATTTCGTCCCGCGCCCGTATGTTTCAACACTTCCTCCAACGCAAAGCCTTCCCATGACGCGCCCAATTTTGGGTGTCTCAACAACTCCTTCTGATCCTTCAAACCCATAAGCGCATGGAACAATCCTGAATCCCGGATGTAGAACTTCGGGGCCTTCACCACTCTCTTGCCAATATTCGCGAACCAAGGCTGCAAAAGCCGGACCATGAAGGTTTGCTCCAGGATCCGTAAATAGTGAAGCATGGTTTTGTCGCTCAACCCAAGCGAGCGGCCGATTTCCGCAGAGTTCCAAGTCTGACCATGATAGTGCGCTGCCATCATCCAGAAGCGCCGCATTTCCGGGGCCGGTACCCGAAGCCCCAAACTGGGAATGTCCCGGTCCAGGAAAGTGTCGATAAAAGCATTGCGCCACTGGAGGCTTTCCAGTCCACTTCGTGCCAGATAGGACTTAGGGTAACCGCCCCGTTGCCATAACCGTTCCCAGTTCGCGCCGTCCACTTCGGTTAGCGACAGCCCCGGCAATTCATGGAATAGAATGCGCCCCGCCAATGATTCGGAGCCCTGCCGCATCAGGTCCCCGGAAGCGCTCCCCAACACCAGGAAACGAGCTGGCAAAGGCTTGCGATCCGCCAAAACCCTGAGCAAGGGAAACAAGTCCGGAAGTCGCTGCACCTCATCGATAATCACCAATCCTTTAAGGTCGGGAAGGATCAAGGCCGGCTGGGACAACGCCGCCGCATCTCCGGGATTTTCCAAGTCGAACCAATGCGTTTCGCCTTTCCAGGCTTTAGCCAGCAACCGGGCCAAAGTGGTTTTTCCGGATTGCCGGGAACCGACCAATGCGACCACGGGAAAGCGGCTCAATTCCGCCTTGACGGCCTTAAGGTGATCGAGTCTGGAAAGGGTTCGGATCGGCATAAGTTCTTCCTTGAAATATCGGATTTTATCTCCGATATTTCAAGGATTATTTAATCAATAAATTGGCGTTTTCTCGGCAAATGATTCGAATGCTGAAAACTCTACCAACCTGTAGACTCATTCGGGCCTTGTATTCCGTAATCGGTATAGTCCATAATGGGGGTGCGGATTTTTTAACCAGGTGGCACCCATGCGCATTCGAAAAGCGGTTTTTCAAGGACATGCTGGATTATTGGTAGCACTCTTCTCCGTCTCCATGCTCACCGTAGGATGCGATGGACCCTCTTCGGCCACCGGATTGAATGGCCCCACTCCCGGCGACTCCCTGGACGCTCAGCTGGGCATGGGAAAAGGGAACAGGTATGAATTCCTGCAAGGAAACCTGATGGCAACTGGCCATATAATGGACCTCGGCATCGAGGGCAACGGTTTCTTCATCCTCAAGAATGGATCGCAATACGTTTACTTCCGCCGGCCAGCCAGTTTCACTCAAGACGCCGAGGGATACCTCACACTCGGAAACGCCAAGACCCGCCTGCAAGGTATTCCATTGTACAGCAACAAACTTCCCTACCCGGACATCAGCGAAGACTCGCTCTCCCGCCCGAATGTACCCCTAACTCAGCTAGTAGATATCCACTGGCCGTTTCATGAATTGATGCCGCCCCGCGCAACCTCATTTATCAAATTGGCTTATAACCTGGATTCCGATGCTGGGGGAAAGGGGACGATTCTTTACACTCAAAAATTTCTGCGTCACGCCGAAGCAGCCGACCTATTGATAGGACTCAATAGTTACGACGGCCTTGAACTGGGTATGCAAATTGGCGATGCAATAACGTTGTCGGCGACGGTGGGCCAAAGCTCCACTCATACTGAAACCGTCTTGGTAACAAAAGGGTTTACCGTAGCCAATTTGGTTACTGCCATAACTGGATTTTTAAGGAACGCCAGCATGGACTTCGGCAGCGGAACCACAGCTGATCTCGTTACCTCATCCGACAATGCCGTTCTCCGTGGAGCAATCACCTTGTATGGCAATACTAGGCCCATCCGAAACTTCCAGGTCACGAGCAGTCGGCCTGTGAGCGGGCCGAATGTCACGAAATCTTTCGCCGTTCCCACCGATATTCCCGCCGGAACGCGTAGGTTGGAAATATGCACCAATACCTTCCGGAGTCCTGCCATGGCCGGAGATTTGTTAAGTGACCTTTTCGACACAGGGGGCAACGATTTGGGCCTTGAAAACGGGGATATGCTGAGCGTGA
>JAYUHW010000210.1:0-6713 GCA_043766615.1 Fibrobacteria bacterium
TTGTCCACAGGGCCCTCCGCCATTTCCGAAAATGAAAACTATACCTACGGTTCACGTCTGCAACGCAAATTGCCGAGAGCGTTTTCATTGGAAGGCCGCACGGAATATCTTGTCGTGAATGGAGCCTCAAGTATAGGGCCTGTTCATCTTCAAGGATTTAAACCGGGAATAAAACTTGAAAAGTCCGCGGTCTATAATGGCCGAGCCTTTCTCGATTACGGCCTAATCTATTTTTGGGGTACAGGCCAAGGCGGATTTTATACCACAGGTGAATTTGTAAGGGGCGTGACGCATCGTGCACAAGCCAATGCCAATTTTCAAGTTGGCGAAAACATGTATCTTAATTTTGATTATGTGATACGGCTAGAACCGCCGGGCTCACAACCGGATGGACAAAAAATCACCCAGAAATTTTCTGCGGAAGCACGGGCGGTGTTTTAATGCGGGTGCCTAATCTGGCTCAGGCCTATCGTCGCCTGTGTTTGGCCGTTGCTTTGGTCAGTGTTGCTTTAACGGTTTCTGCCTACGGGATGAAAGAGCCATCTAGATTTGATTCCTCCGATGTAAGTGCCGCCATGGCCGAAGGCTTTTTGTTGGCTAAATCAAAAGGGAATCATTTGGATAAGGGTCCCTTGTTCCATCTTGGTGAAATTTGGATTCGTAGTGCACCCGGATTTACAACCATACAAATGGGGATAGCAGTTTTTTCTGGACAATCGGCTACCGCTGCAAACTTGCAAACTATTGGAAATCGGGTGCGCAGATTTTTACTCGACCATGGGTATCCTTTTGCGGTGGTAAAAATGGACTTCACAACGCGGGAAGATAAAGCCGCCTTGGACTTGGGTGTCTTTATCGAGGCGGGGGATGGGTTTAAATTTGGCGGATTCAAATATGGGGGGAGTAGCATTCGGCCCGAGGCTCTTGAACGACTTGCCTTGTTAAAGTACGGTGAACCGTATAGCGAAACACGCGTAGCACTGGCGATAGAGAAACTGTCCCGCACGGGATATTTTGAATCCCTTGTACCAGGCACAGTCTTCCGAGATTCGTCAAAAAACCTGCTCTACCCAAGCCTATCCATGACTGATTTGAAAGGAAACCGTTTGAGTGGGATTTTGGGTTATGATTCGGAAAAGAAAGGTGGTGATGGAGTCAATGGATATGTGGATATCCATCTAATCAATCTACGTGGTACCGCCAGGGATTTGGATTTCAATTTTGAATCCAAACAAACTGGGCTTGGTACGAGCTCAAAGGAAGCAAGACTAGACTATCTTGAACCTTGGATACCAGGTACATCCATCGGCGTTAAGCTAAAGCTGCATGTTTCGTTGGAAGATTCTGTTTACGATGAACGCAGTATGGGAGCGGAATTTTTTCAAGATTTTGATTTTCATTCACGCTATCTGGTCGCTTTTGCGCGTCAGTTCAATCGAGACTACATTTCATTAAGTCGATCCACGGCGGACATTGCTGGCCTGGGTTTTCAGTTCGATACACGCGATCAGGTTCCGGCAACTCTAAAAGGCATACGATTCTCTACTCGCCTGAATGGCGTTCACCGTGACTTGCAGGATTCCTCCTATTTTCTTCTGCAAAATTGGAATGAATTTTCTTTCTGGGCTAACTTGGGTCGATGGGTTGGCCATGTCCTAATTTCAGGAAGCGGAAACTGGCCTTTACAAGGTCGCGCCAATCGAGGCGAGCTGTACTCCATCGGCGGTGCCAACACTATCCGTGGATTTCGGGAGAAAGAATTTTTGACCAATCTGTTTCTGTATGGAAATTTCGAAATGCAATTTCTCCTGGCGCCTCGCAGTCGTGCTTCGGCTTTTATCGTTCCAGCCTTAATTAACCGCATGGACGGCGACGTGAACTGGAAGCGGGAAATTGGCTATGGATTGGGGTTGGAGTCGGGTGCCAAGGATTGGACTTTTGGCATCAGCTATGCCTTGAATCCTGCGCGGTCATTAGGGAATGGATTTGTGCATATCCGCGTCACCAATAATTTCTGAGGCATCGAATGATTGTCGCAGTTCAATACAGTGGACTTTTATAAGCTTGACCTGCTTCTTCCCGGACATATTTTGGGATAAGGTAACCGGGAAGTTTTGCTCGCATCTCTTCGATTATTTCCAATCCTCGCTTTTCGGCAACTTCAAAATGTGCCGTGCCCGTTACGCGGTCCAATTGATGGAGATAGTAGGGAAGCACACCTTGTTGAATGAGCCGATGGGAAAGTGCTATCAGAGTATCGGCATGGTCGTTGACTCCCTTTAGCAGCACCGTTTGGTTTAAGAGCAAGGCCCCATTGCTGCGAAGTTCCCCCAAGGCCCGGGCCACCTGGGTATTGATTTCATTGGCGTGATTGGCATGAATAACAATGATGAGTGACTTTACGGAAGCGGCAGCTTTAAAAAGTTCCAACAACTGGACATCCATGCGCGAGGGAAGGACAATCGGCAATCGAGTATGAAAGCGTAAGGTCTGGATATTTGGTATAGCCATGGCCGTATCCAAAAGTGATTGCACTTGGCGATTGTCAAGAAAAAGTGGATCCCCACCGCTAAAGACAATTTCATTAATTGATTTGTCCCTGCGAAGATATTCCCATGCCGGTTCCCATGCTTTTTGGCTATGCGGCAAATCCGCATACGGGAATTCCCGGCGAAAACAATACCGACAATGGATGGCGCAATGCGGGGAAACCATCAACAGTGCACGCGAAGCGTATTTGTGCAGCAAACCGGGAATTATTTGGGCGGGAAGGTCGCCAACGGCATCGTCATTAAAACCCGCGCTGGAATTTTTTTCAGCAGCTAGCGGTACGATTTGGAGTAGGAGTGGGTCAAGCCAATCTCCCTTGCGCATTGCGCTCGCAAAGCTTTCACTTACCAAAATTGGAAAAGCCGTATCCAAGGCCAGGGCGTAGGGGGCGTCCTTTGGGTTCAGATGCAGGAAGTCAAGCAGGGGTTCCAGGCGTCGGAAAGCCTTTTGCATGTCCTTTTGCCAATCCTTTGGCACCCAGCCCGCTGTATCGGGTACTTTTGGAAGATAAGACATGATGTTTCTACTATTATGGCCCAATTTAATTGAATATAGTCAGAATCCCAGCGGAGGCCATTGCAAATGGGCACGGTAAGTACAAACGAATTCAGAAAACGCCTGAAAATAATGTTGGATAACCAACCCTGCATGATCGTCGAAAATGAATTCGTGAAACCTGGCAAAGGACAAGCCTTCAATCGCGTTCGCTTAAAGAATTTGATTACGGGTCGACAGCTGGAAAAGACATTCAAGTCCGGCGACTCGTTTGAGGAAGCGGACATCACCATGACCAATATGCAGTTCCTGTATACCGATGGACTAAATTACACCTTCATGGATACCAAATCTTTTGAGCAGGTGGAAATTTCCAAAGAAGCCATGGATGGGGCGGAACAATGGCTGCTGGAAAATACGGAATGCGAGATCAGTTTTTGGGGCGACCGGGCTATTTCCGTAACTCCGCCAATTTTCATGGTCCTGACAGTAACTTATACGGAGCCGGCTGTAAAAGGCGATACCGCCAATAGTGTCACCAAAAAAGCCAAAGTGGAAACGGGAGCTGAAATAAATATTCCTCTATTCATCGGTCAAGGTGAAAAGGTTAAGATTGATACCCGCACTGGGGAATATGTTGAACGTTCAAAATGAACCAAGGGCCTAGGCCCAGCCTATCTGCTGCCCGGTTCCGAGCCGAATCCCTTAGGAAACTGAGGGAGTTTTTTTTTCAGAGAAATGTTTTGGAAGTGGAAACGCCGATTCTGTCGGCGGGGATTTCTCTCGATTGTCATATCGATGTTTTTTCTACAGAGTTTTTTCCGCTTGGTTTTCTTCGATCGGGAAGCCCTTCCCGGCAGTATTTTCTTCAATCTTCCCCTGAACCGCATATGAAACGGCTTTTGTGCCAGGATTTTCCGGATATTTACCAGGTGAGCAAGGCATTCCGAAATGGAGAACAGGGAGTCCATCACAATCCCGAGTTTACGATGCTGGAATGGTATCGCAAGGGATTCAGCCTTGGTCAACTTATGGACGAAGCCGAAGCACTCTGCCATCTGTTGGCGGGTCCGAGACCTGTAGTTAGGAAGACATACGGACAGGCTTTTCAAGATGTCCTTGAATTTGACCCTCTCGATTTTGAATTGGACGACCTTGGGTCTCGGCCTTTGCTAAAGGACAAGTTGCCGGAAGGACATTCCTTTTCGAACAAAACAGAAGCCTTAGACTATTTGATGGCCCATGTAGTGGAACCCAGTTTTTCCCCCGCATCCCTTACCATCATCCATTCCTTTCCCGCTGAAATGGCGGCTCAGGCGCAGCTTGTACCAGAGGATTCTCGGCTGGCAAATCGGTTCGAGGTGTATGGGGGTGGGATGGAGCTGGGAAATGCCTATTTAGAACTGGTTGACCCTGAGGAATATCAGGTGCGATTCGATCGGGAGAACACCAAAAGACAGCGGGTAGGAAAGCCCCAATTGCCCAAAGATCGGCTTTTGCTCCGAGAGCTGAAGCGGGGACTTCCGCCTTGTGCGGGTATAGCAATGGGCCTCGACCGGATTTTATTGCTGGCCCAAACGAGTACCGGCATCGACTCTGTTCTGAACTTCCCCTGGGAAATCTGCTAAACCCACTTCCTCCCGATTCCGATTTCACCAAATAAGCCAAATTAATTATCTTTCACGGGCTTTCCTAAAGTCCTTTTACTGTTTTTCTTGTCTGACGATCCTTATTTTCGCCAGGCTATGCTGAATCAAATTGTTGGAGAAATCATGATTAACGATTCGTACAAATTAAACCGCCTTCAGGTCGCTCGTAAACCCGGTTTAAGCTTCAAGGCAGTCTTGGCAATCAGTCTCGGCCTAATTTTCCCAATCTCCGGTCAAACTCAAGCCCCAACATCAGCCGCGGAATGGTATCAGAGGGCGAGTGAATTGTATCAAGATGGTGCCGTCGATGAGGCCATCGGTTCCCTACAGGAAGCATTAAAGCTGAATAAGGATTATCCGGAGGCATTGTCCCTGCTAGGGAGCGCGTATGTAGAGTCCGGTGAGTTCGCCAAGGCCGTTGAACCTTACCGCCATGCCAGTGAGCTCAAGCCCAATGATTATTCCATTCTTGTTGGTTATGCGAACGCCTTAGAAGGTGCCAATAAAAAGGAAGAGGAATTACCCGTACAGAAAAAACTTTTCAGTTTGAACAAAAGCGATATGGTTACGGGAATCAAGTACCTGACCCTAATCGAAGCGGATGGACGCGAAAAACATGTCGACGACTACATTGCCCTGCTGGAAGATTTGCGCAAACTTCCCAATTTTGACGCTTCCTACACCGCCAAACTAGCCCGTGCCTATAACAAAACCGGTAATTTCCCCAAGGCTGCTGAAGCCTTTGCAGAATTGATTAAGGGCAGTCCCGAATCGTCGGAATACTGGGCTGGACTCGCCGCATCCCAAGCCCACTTTGACCAAAGTGCTGCTAAGGAATCGTATAAAAAAGCCATTCTATATACGGAACAGGCGGAGGAACGCGGCCGTTTGGAATCGGCAATGGCCGCTTTGGGTTCTGCTCCTGTTAAACCAGTTTCTGTTCCAGTGGCGCCAGTCGCCACCAAGCCAGTGGCAAGTACTCCGGCAGTAACCACTCCCGTTGTTCCAAGCCCAGATTTAGCAGAAGCGAAAGCCAAAGCCGATGCTGAGGCCGCTGCACTGGCCAAATCGAATGCTGAGGCACAGGCCGCAGAAGAACGCAGAGCAGCCGCCGACAAGAAAGTCCGGGCGGAGGCGGATCAGAAAGCTGCCGCGAATCTGAAGGCCGCACTGGATAAAAAAAACGCAGACCTAGCTGCAGCAGCAGCTACAGATGCCAAAACCAAAATGGAAGCGGAGAAGGCCTCAAAGGCTGAGGCAACCAGACTCGCTCAAGAAAACGCAAAGTTTCAAGCCAAGGCTCATGCGGATAGCCTAGCCCAAGCACAAGCGGAGAAGAAAGCATTAGATGAAGCCAATGCGAAAGCCAAAGCGGAGGCATTCCAAATTGCAAAAGAGGAAGCGGCGCGCAAGGCTAAAGAGCGCCAAGACAGTTTGGTGCAAGCGCAGGCAAGCAAGCAAGCTATAGAGGCTGCCAATCAACAGGCCAAAGCGGAAGCGCTGCGTTTGGCGAAAGAGGAATCTGCCCGCAAAGCCAAGGCTCATGCGGATAGCCTAGCCCAAGCACAAGCGGAGAAGAAAGCATTAGATGAAGCCAATGTAAAGGCCAAGGCGGAAGCATTCCGAATTGCAAAAGAGGAAGCGGCTCGCAAGGCTAAAGAACGCCAAGACAGTTTGGTACAAGCGCAGGCGAGCAAGCAAGCTATAGAGGCTGCCAATCAACAGGCCAAAGCGGAAGCACTGCGTTTAGCCAAGGAAGAAGCTGCCCGCAAAGCCAAAGCCCATGCTGATAGCCTAGCGCAGGCGCAAGCGGAGAAGAAGGCATTAGACGAAGCCAATGCGAAAGCCAAGGCGGAAGCTTTCCGAATTGCAAAAGAGGAAGCGGCTCGCAAGGCTAAAGAACGCCAAGACAGTTTGGTGCAAGCGCAGGCGAGCAAGCAAGCTATAGAGGCTGCCAATCAACAGGCCAAAGCGGAAGCGCTGCGTCTGGCGAAAGAGGAAGCTGCCCGCAAAGCAAAG
>JAYUHW010000211.1:0-6074 GCA_043766615.1 Fibrobacteria bacterium
TGTGACATAGGCTCGCACCGTGCGATACCAGATTCCGGAACGTTGGACTGAATTCACCTGGAGCCTTTCGAGGTTGCGGCTAACCACGAGCCGAAATTACGGAGTTGCGGTGACGACGTGTCGGTCTAGGTGCATTGTACCTTAAACTGCATTGGAGATCCAATATAGCAAGCCTAAGCTAAACGTGGAAATCCAGTGGAAAAGCAAAGCTTTTTTTATCATTACCTTGGAAATTGAGGTCCTAACCATGGGCATTGAGATTTTAAATCGACCTGGATCAGAAGAAGGACTTTGACGCATGAACGGCATTCGCGGGTACTTGATCCAATCTGATAAAACGTGCACCAAGGTGGAGGCATTATCCGTTTTGGAGATGGCCACTTCACCGGATACTAAACTCCTATGGCTCGATATTGAAGGGGACTTGACCGCAGAAGCGGAATCCGAATTAACTCGGTTGCTGGGTTGGCATCCCATCGTCCTGGAAAATTTTCATTTGGCCAGCTCACGCCCCAAGTTGATCAATTTCGACCGTTACAGCCAGGTAACCTTTCATGCCTTGAATCTTGGCGGCCCAAGGGATGAAAGCCGGACCATAGAAATCGACTTCGTACTCGCAAAAACATATCTGGTGACTTACCATAAACACCCCGTGCTGAGCATCGAATCCACACTGCAAGATCTGGAAGCCGGGTTGCTGCGCGTTTCGCCAGATGAATTGCTATACCATATTGTTTCCAGACTCATCGACAAGTACGTCCCCTCCCTAGAAAGCAAAAAGGATCTAATAACGGTTTTGGAAGAGGAAGCGCTTTATTCACCAGGATCCGACCTCCTGGAACGCATCGTCTTTTTAAGGGATGAGATCATCGAACTGGGGCTTGCGCTCAATCCCCAGCAGATGATCCTTACCCAGATGGCCACGGGCGTTTGCCGACATATTCGGCCTTTCATTCGGCCCTATTTCCGGGATGCAGAAAACCGAATGCGGAATCTTATCGACGAACAAAACAGTTACAAGGAAATACTCGCCAATACCTTGGAACTCTACCGTTCCGCCATGTCTTCCAGGACCAATGACACCATGAAGGTATTGACGGCCATGTCCGCCATGTTTCTGCCACTCACGTTTTTAACTGGATTATTCGGCATGAATGTCAGCCTGCCCTTAACGTCCCATCACCATGCTTTTCTCGCCATCATTACCCTGTGCCTGATGAGTTTTGTGGCCATGATCGCCTACTTCAAAATCAAATCCTGGTTTTAAAGGGAAGATTTTTTTCCAGGCAGTCGCAAAGTTTTGCGTACACTGCTCGATACCCCTCGGCATTAGGCGCGGCTTTAAGAATCCGTTCAGCCAAGTTTCCCTCCGAAAAAATGAGATTCCGTGCAGGGGCAAAAACCTCGTCCGCAGCCTTTAAATACAGGGGTCGAGCGGCATGTGCAAAGGCTTTATCGGTCAAAACTAAGAGCAAATCTCGGACGGTAACGGCAGTGAATGGAACCCCCAATCCGAATGCGCCACTTGGAAAACCTTCCGGAACTTTAGCGGCCATGCCGTAGCGGGCGCTATCTAAGAACAGGGATTTGAGCAAGCCTGTAGGCACTTTGCGGTGAATGGCCAAAAAATCGGAATCGCTATCCAGCATTAGGGTCAATACGGAAACGACCCAGTGACATAGGGCTACGTCAGCGAGGGACCGCTCCTGCGTGTCCAAACATCGGATCTCAATGGCGCTTCTATCAAATCGTGCTATTGCCGCGCGGGAATTGAGCCATTCATGGGCCAGAATTCCGTCTGGGTCCAGGGGACGTATAGCCTTATACATGGGGGCAAAAATAACCTCGCGATATTCTGCTTCACTGCCAATCGGTTCAGGAATAATGTCTCCGATTATGGCGGGTAACCTGCGCTGATTACCTACGTAGTGGAAAAGCCGTCCATCCAACCAGCCGTTATGTGCTCCTCCAAATACAGGGCTGGCCGCTGCCAGTGCCGGTAACAACGGAAGTAAAAGGCTGATGGCATTGTGCAATCTGGAAAACTCCCGGTCGTTGGCGAAGGGAAGATTAAGATGCACGCTTTGAATATTGAACCATCCATGCCCCCGGCAACCGAAAATCCGATTGTAACTCTGATAGATGGGACTGTCCGCATGGGGCCAAAGCGCGGATTCTTTGGCCGGATCCATAAAAGGATGCATACCTGTAGGCATCAGCCGAGCATTCCAGCCAGCCAATACTTGATTGACCTGTCTTATCGTAGCAGAGAAGTCACGGGCTTGAGCGGCCAGGTCCACGGCCGGTTCCCGGCATTTGAGCTCCAATACATGAGCGGCTAATTCATTGTCCGCTTCCACATTGCCGAACGCTGCCTGTAAATTGGAGTTTCCTTCCAAAGCTTCCAGGAGGCGATCAACGGAAGCATCCACCGCCATCGTGTTACCATGCACGACGGCATATTCTATTTCAATTCCAAATACTGAGAAAAGCGGGTAAGCCAAACTAAGGTTCCGGATTTAGGCGAAGACTATCCGCCCACCTGCATCTTTAAAATTTTCATAGCGACCAACGGTGAGGTAACATCCTTTTCTTTACGTGCCTTCAACTTGTCGATGCGGTTGGCAAACTCTTCCATTATGGTATTGTAAAGCGTGTCCTTGAGTACTTCGTCTTCAACGCCGGATTCAATGTTGGGATTGTCATTCACTTCCACCACATAGGGCTTGTTACCCACAACCTTAATATCCACTCCGTACAATCCATCGCCGATAAGCTTGGCGGCCTTGAGGGCAGTGTTGATGATGATTGGCTCAACTTGGGAGACGGCATAAGTTTGATGGCTCCCTTCACCGGCCTTGCCGACCTTATGGTGGTTGATGATTTGCCAATGGTTGCGGGACATGAAATATTTACAGGCGAATAACGGTTTGCCGTTGAAGATGCCGATGCGCCAGTCAAAGGGCGTGGGCATGAATTCCTGGGCGACGAGATAGTCCGATCGCTTGAAATACTCTTTACAAACCGATGCCAATTCACCCGGATCTTCCACCTTGACCACACCGCGGGAAAAAGATCCATCGGGAATTTTAATGATGATTGGAAACGAAAACTGGTCGTAGATATAGGAGACATTGTCTTCGCTGACGATAAAGGTCTTGGGTCTGGGAATGCCTTCCCGCTTGAATAGCTCATTCAGAAATATTTTGTTGGTGCAGTACAGGATGGACTTGGGATCGTCGATGACGATCATCTTTTCCTTTTCGGCCTTTTTGGCAAAGCGGAAGGTGTGATGATCTATCGACGTGGTCTCGCGAATGAACAGGCCGTCAAACTGGGGCAAATGGGCGAAGTCCTTTTTCTCAATGGTCTCCACTGAAAGTCCGGCGATTTTTCCGGCCTTGATGAATTTCTGAATGGCCGAATCATTGGAGGGCGAAAAGCGCTCTTGCGGATTGTGCAGGATAGCGAGATCGTACCTTTCGGAATTGCTTTGCCGTTTATTTCCCCATTTGTGCACGCCGTATTCCACCAGTGCTTCCAAGAACACGCCAATGTGCGAATCTGGGATACTGTTGATGGACATGGATTTGATGGACGTCAATATCCATTGCTTCTCACGGCGAAAATATACCTTGAAAAACGGACTGGGAAAAACATTGAAAAACATACGCGAAAGCTTTTCGTATTTCTTGGATACGTTTCTGCCGAAATAAACCGACAGTTCATACTTATTGTCGGTGATGTTTGCCAAATCCTTTTGGATTTGTGCGTTCAAATCATCCGTTTCAATGAGGTAGAATTCCTTTTTCGACAAGGCCTGCATGGTGGAGATATTGGGAATCACCTTGTGATTGCGCGCTTCCGCAACCAAGGAAACATAATAGCCCGAGCCCAAGTAGCCATAGTTATTGGC
This sequence comes from Fibrobacteria bacterium, assembly GCA_043766615.1. GTDB lineage: Bacteria > Fibrobacterota > Fibrobacteria > UBA11236 > UBA11236 > Chersky-265. Next base: position 3,917 of record JAYUHW010000211.1, read on the forward strand.
CAGGTTGATTATTTTAAGCGGCCGCAAATCCTGCCATTCGTTGCCGAACAGATAATCGTTCACACTGATGAATTCGATTTGCGGCACCCGTTTTTTCCAGTGCCTCACATTTTCAACTACGCATATATTTCTAATCATTTTTTCGCTATCACTAAGAGGTTTTCATCGTAAGTCAGGATGCCCAGCATCACGGCATTGGAAAATTTCGTGAAGGGCAGGCGGTAGGTGCCGGTATGGGAAATGGGGTTCTTGCGCAAGGGATCATGAATGGTAACATGGCGGGATTTAGGATCCCATTCCGAGACCACCACAAAATGACCCACGGGATGTCCCAGAATGTCATTCTCCTCATTGTCCGGAGTCTCGCGCATATTCTGATACAGGTAGGTGGCCGATAAACCGCAGATAATCGGCCTACGCTTGGCAAAGAGCCGATCCAATAACGACTCGTCCAAATCGTCGAACTTAACCGATCCACCCTTGCGGATAAAATCTTGGTAGAAGCCGATTACTTTTTTCTGTTTTTTACTGCGGATTTTCTTCTGCCGAAGCTTGAGCTTACTTGCCAAATCCTTGGGAGGTAAATCCTTCCAAGTCGGATCAAAGATCTTGATGTTGTAGGTGTAAATCTCGGCGGAATATCCATGGGTCAAGGCATGTCTGGCGAGGTTCACGCTAACGGTGCCTCCGGTATGCCAATGCTCGATTTCGCCTTGAAGCCTTTCGAAGGTGGTTTCCTCACCGTAGTAGTCATAGATGGCTTGTAGACAGGTGATGCCGCAACTTTCATCATCGGGCTGATTGGAAACGGATACTTCAAGTTTCATTGGCCTTCCAAGGCTCCTTGAATGACCTTTTTCATCTCTTCGATTTGAGCCTGGGTGGCCTGCTGGCCTCCCGTAACATTTTGGGTGAGGACGTAGTTCTTGGGAATCTGGAAAAGCGAAGCTGGGAGCGCACGACGATCAATTCTTTTCACTTCCGTAGTCACCCGCTGTCCGTCACGAATCACTATGCAGTTCAAGGGTAAGCCGGCTTGGCCCGATTCTTCAAGGGCCTGGAAAAGTGCTGCCTCACCGATTTGGGGATTGGCCTGCTGAAGTTTTTTCAATACAGCATAGACATCAGGCAATTCTTTAGTCACCCATGCGTCGATTAAATCTTTGTCCCGCATTAGAGTTATATGCGTGCAGGGCAAGCCGAGAATCGTCTTTCGTCCCAGCACCGTCAGCTTATATTTATTTTTGCTTTGGGATTTTTTCATGTCCTTTTCAGTCCTGATGCCTTGGTCCGTCAGGTTCAATGCGCTGTAGGTCTTTGTCATTTCGCTCAATAGATACGCGGTCTTGGGCGTTTTCGCATCGATGAGTACGGCCAATCTTATCGGGTCAGGAAGCGGATGGACCGTGATCTGCATATCGAGCTTGGCCATGTCTCCGGAAAGACTGAGCTCAAGGTCTCCCATTCCCGACTCCAGTATCAGCCGCATATCCATCACGCCTTCGAAAGGTGAAGCAGATGCATTTTCAGGACTTGTCTTTTGGCTGGCAGCGCCGAGGGCGAGCAAGGGGAAAAACAGAAACATGCGTAACAAGGAATTTCTGCGCATTAATTTTTTTGGGTGGTCCCTGGGTCCTTCTTGGTTGTCCATTAAAAGTAACTTATCATAGGATACGATGCAGAACCTTTTGAGTCAAAAAATGAATGGACTAAAATTCGGATGAGCCAACCCCACCAACGAATCGCACGACCCAGCCTAATCCTTTGTCTTGTCTCGATATGCGTCCTAAGCGCCGCCGCCGCCCCGCCACTTTCGGGCCCCGCCGCCGCCGCCAAAGCGTTTGACTCGCTGCTCACGGCAGGGAAGCTCAACGAGGCGCGCCGCCTCTGCACCGGCCAGGTCCTGCGCATGTTTGACTTTATTGCCATGGCCCAGGCCAAAATGGCCGAGGTCATCGACACTTCTAAATCCACGGATACGACCCTCGAAGAAAAATCCAACGGGACCTGGGCGTATCTTAAAGTCTCCAGCCACGTGGTATTCAAGCGGCCCATGCTCGGCCAAAACGAAATACAGTCTGTCCAGGCCATCCACCTTTTCCATGATTCCAAGCGCTGGTTGGTCGCGGAAATGGAAGAGCTTGGGAGTGCGACCGAT
>JAYUHW010000212.1:0-13977 GCA_043766615.1 Fibrobacteria bacterium
AGTGGCCCGTCTTCAGCCATCTTCCCCTACTTCCCGGTCAATTATGGAGGTTATTTGCACGCATTTGTTTCTTCCTACGACGCCAACTTTTCCTAGGAATTTTGGCTTGTCGCTGATTTTTATCACTAAATCACTCTGTGCCAGCTTGTCCAATACCACCACATCCCCGCTCTGGAGTTGCAGCAAGTCGCGAACGGACAAACTGGTTTCGCCAATTGCCACTGAAGTGGTGAGTTCTGTTGAGGAAAGTTCGGTTTCTATGAGACGGCGTGTTTCCTGCGTCGTGGTGCGCTGGCCGGATATCCAGGATTCACCGGATAATTTTGTGATTACGGATTCCAAAAGCATATAGGGAAAACACAGGCTGATTAAACCGGAACCGTGTTTCATCCTGACTTCCAGGGAAATCAGAATGACTGTTTCATTAGGCGGAGCGATTTGCACAAACTGGGAGTTGGTTTCGTAACTCTCGATTTTTGGCGTGAAGATGCCTACGTGTTCCCAAACTTCCTTGAGATTAAGCAATGCGCGTTCCACGATTCTCGTCAAAACATTTTTTTCAATGTCGGTCAATTCTCGGTTGTGTTCTAAAGGTTTGCCCTGGCCGCCGAATAGCCTATCCACGATGAAAAAAACCAGATTTGGGTTGACCTCGAAAATGGCAGCGCCTTCTAGTGGCTCCATTTGAAAAATGTAGATGCAGCTTGGGTTCGAAATGGACATCATGAATTCGGAATAGGTGAGCTGATCGACTGAAACAATATCGATTTCAACCAAGGTGCGAAGGTAGGAGCTTAAAGTAGTGGATAAAAGGCGCGCATACCCGTCATGCAGATTTTGCAGGGTACGCATCTGATCCTTTGACACGCGATCCGGACGACGGAAATCATAAACCATTACGGATTTTTCATTATGCGTAACATCCCCAGCGCTTCCGGGATCGTAGGGAGCAGCATTCTCTCCATCAGCCTCAGGCAAAAGGCTTCCGGTTGAAACGGCATTGAGGAGGGAGTCTACCTCTTCCTGGGAAAGAATATCGCTCATTTTTTCTGATTCACTTTTTTACCCTGGTTATCTAGATACTCATTGGACTACTGTACAATGAATTCCGTGAAAAAGGCGTTTGTCAATTTCCCAGTAGGTTCTTCTTTTTTCTCGTCTTTCTTTTTTTCATCATGAACCGGGTCAGGCATGATGGCGTTTATTTCCGTGACAATGGCTTCTTTAATTTTTTGTTTTCCGGACGGCTTGAGTAATTCTCCATACGATTGAGAGCTTAGGATATTTATGATGATATCCGTGATTTTTGGCATGCGTTTCTCGATTTCCTTACCCGTCGCATCCAAAGTCGCGCCGCCTTCTCCATGTTCACCACCGCCACCTTCCGCTTCCTCGCCTTCCCATTCCAACTGGATGGCGCATTTTAGGTAATGGCTTTCCACTTGGCCGCCGATATTCACGGTAAAAGTGAGAGGCTTGGGAAGAACCTTGCCGATTTTTGTGAGTTGCTCCTTCTTATGCTTTTCATGTTCTTCTTGCTCGTGCTGGGCTTCGGCAACGGGATCTACGGTTTTACCTTTTAACTTGCCAACAATAAAAAACCCCAATCCCGCCATTATTCCGATGTCGGCCGCTATAATGGCGGCGATGATAATTATTTTCTTGTTGATCGGTTTTTTGGCAGGCTTCTTTTCACCCTCGCCTTCTTTGCCTTCTGCAGCAGGAGCCGCCCCACCCTTTGCTTTTTCTTCAGACATTTCGCCTCAATCCAGGTTCAGGGCCTTATGGCCGTTCCGGGTACTTCTCCATAATCAGGAATCGTAACGTGTGGTGCAGATCCCGATCGCACTAAACGTTGGTATGCAACAACCTTTTGAACGACCTCAGCCACTGTATCGCGTATGACAAACCGTTTTCCATTTGTCAAAACCAATGCCGTATCCGGTTGAGCCTCCACGCATTCAATATGATCGGCATTGACCATAATCCGTTCTCCTCCGAGTTTGGTTACCTCGATCATTGCCAAACCTCTTCCCACTTCATTCTACCTTACCGACTTGGGAGAATTCAACAGCCAGGCGCGTAGAACTCCTCGAAGGCTTTTTCGTCGACATTCCAAGGACCACGCTGTTAAACCGGGAATGATTGCCATGTTTTGAGGGGCCCGCGTTAAATTGGAATCGCGCAAAGGGGAAGCAGCGAGGGTGAAGGGGAGGGAAATGCTGTCCGAGCTGCCTTTCCCTCCGTTGTAGCGTTTCATACCATGCTTATCGTTTGAGGTTTACCAATTCCTCGAGCAAGCTATCGCTTACTGTGATAACTCTGCCATTGGCTTGGAAGCCGCGCTGCGTGGTAATCATATCCGTGAATTCCTGAGCCAACTCCACGTTTGAAAGTTCTAATGAGCCTGGTTTAATGGAGCTGGAACCCTGTGATCCCGCTGCGCCGAAAATTGGATCGCCACTGTTGGAGCTGGAGGTATAAACGGAATCTTTGACTCTTTGCAATCCTCCGGGATTGGTAAAATCTGCAATCAGGATTTGCGCCAGGTTTTTTGCCGTGCCATTAGTGAAGGAACCGGAAATGACTCCATCCTCACCGATGGAAATTTGACGCAACCTGCCCATGGTATACCCGTCTTGGCCAACCGCCGTTGCCGTAGTGGCGGATCGGAACTGGGTTACTCCGGTAAAATCGCGAGGACCGCCCAGATTCATTCTAACCTTGACATCGCTGGAGCCATTTCTAGGATCAAATTCAAGTTCAGAACTGCCGTCATCATAGGTGAATGAGGATACCGAACCATCTTGGCCGAAGGAGAGCTTGCCCTTGCCGCCTTTGACCATCGTTTCCTGACCGGATAGTTTGACTTCCCACAACCATTGACTGGGAGTGGCAGTTGGAATGAAACGCATGGTGACGGTATGCTCTTTTCCGATATCATCGTAGACGGTAATGGCACTATCCACAATTTGGGTATCTGCAGCTTCTCGCAGCACCGTCAGGTTTGTATTGGTATTGAAAAAATTGGGAGATGGTTTGGAATTATTTGAATCGGTGGCGCGTATGGCGACGTCTTTGATGGCAAATGCCGTTTCGGGTTGACCTCGAATGACTATGGAACCATCGGGAATGTTGTCATCTGTGCCTGCTATGTTCAAAGAGACTGAAACGTTGTTCTGGATTGTTCCATCCCGATCCGGTAGCTGGAAATTGTCTTTGATTTTGGTCAGCATGTCCTGCATGGTTGTGCCACCAACACCGGCTAAATAGGTTATAGGGGTTACATTACTGGCCGGTTCATCACCTACACTACCCGTGAAGCTGATTTGGTCCCCGTTCTCCAATCCTAAATCATTTCCGCTGGTGTCGAATACATCGCTGAGCAGGTCCGTGGCTTGGGCTGGGGCTCGGAGGGTGTCACTCACTACGGCCAGACGTAAAGTATCTTTTGGAATTGTCGTTGGTACGGCAAAGGCCTTGGTTACATTGGGTCCCGTTACTGGACGGTTACTGGTGACTTGGAAATTATTGAAGGCTGAAATATTATTTCCATAAATGGTAATGGCTCCACGCTGAGTGGTGCTATCAGCCGCAGTGACAATATCTACGGTTGTGGCGAAGTTGCTTCCCAGTGCCGCGCTGCGTAAAAAGGTGGTCATCGCCGCAGTAATATCTGCCATTGTTGTGGTGTCAGTAACGGCAAATGTGCTATTAACCGTGGAGACGCCCGCGGTGGCCGAGAAGGTTAGATTGTCTCCAGCTTGCATGCCTAGTGGATTGCCGCTGTGGTCGGATATGCCCACCAATGTTGACGTTGCGGTGGCGTTACGCAAGTATTTCTGAGTATAAAGAATGGAGCCTTTAGCCATGGAATCCGAATCCAGATTTCTTGCAAATTGGATTTCCGAAGTGGCTTTGGCAGGCGCTTGATCGTTGAAGGGTACCCGAATATTACCGATGATGGCTCCTGCCGGGAACTTACCGTCTTTGTCTGCAATTTTCCCTTGCAAAACCATTCCATTGGTGGGCAGCACCATTTGGCCAGTCGAATCAAATTGAAAGGCGCCATTTCTGGTGAAGTATGTACCCTGGCCATCTGATACGGCAAAATAGGCTTTACCCTCTACCGATAGGTCTGTGATAAGTCCGGTTGATTCCAGGCTGCCTTGAGTCATACGAGCATCAATTGAACCAATGTTCATGCCTAGGCCCACTTGCATGGGATTGGTTCCACCTCCTCCATGGGACCCCCGTGTGGCGCCTTGGAGCAACTGCGAGAGGGATTCTTCGAAAGTTACCCGGGAGGATTTATATCCTACAGTATTTACATTTGCGATATTGTTACCGATTGTGTCCATTCGAGTCTGATGGTTACGCAGACCGGAAATAGCTGAGTATAGTGATCTTAACATGGTTTGATCCTTCGTTTGACATCGTTTACATGCAACTTATTCAGGCTCATGGCGGTTATTTAGGTTGAACCTCTGGCACTTCTTCGCCTACGTGTACAACTTGATCCATAGCAATAGACTGGCCACGCACTTCCAATCGCAATCCGGTTTTGGAATAATTGATACCAGTTACTTTGTCTTCCAAATAGGTGTAACCGCTATCGTGAAGACCATCTCGAGTGGTGACTTTAAGGTGATATTTTCCGGGCTCAGCTTGGGTACCGTCAATTTTATTCCCATCCCATTGTACCAATAGCTCCCCTGCTTTGCTGAGTGGCAGGGCGTTGACGATATTTTCTTTTTCATCCAGGATACTTAAAACGGAAGTGTTCCCAGCATTGGCGTGTACATTGATGTCAATCGATTTTTTGATATTGGGATCGAAAATAATGTCCTCGGCCGACACGCGTACGCGTTTTCCGATCAGTGAAGTAGCGGATGCATTGCTGATGGATGTTGAGCTGTCCGCCTGACCGGATACCATGGCCTCCAGCTTTTTTGTCAAATCTTCGATGGAGGTATTTATGTTTTGAGTGCCTTCCAAGTTTGAAAATTGCGCCAATTGAGCGACAAATTCCGTGTTTTCGGTAGGGGAAAGCGGGTCCTGAAAGCGTAACTGGGTCACAAGCAATTGGAGAAAATCCTGTTTACCAAGTTTCTTATTGGCCGCATCAAATATTTTGGTATTGCCTTCATTGACTGTGGATGAAGAGAGTTGATCGCCTTTTAGATCTGCGGAAATTCTGCGCTTGGCGAGAGTACTTGGGTCCGGCGTTCCATTGACTGTCAAAGGACTTGCCGCTGTTTTTGGTGTGACTTTATCTAGTGGATTCGTCATACTTACGACCTTTTTCTGTTAACCGATGTATTCCAAGGTGTTATAACCCCAGCGACGGCCCGTATCGGATTCGGGAGATATTTCCAAGTCTGGGAGCTCGGAATTATTTGTCGACATGTCATTTTTTGTGTGTCGGTGAAAAAAGGCTTCTGAGTTACTGCCCTCAGGATTGAATAGGGATGAGTGGTGCTGATCCACGGAAACGTCCAATCCTTGCAACGTGATGCCTTGGTTTTCAAGGGTTTCCCTAAGGTTGGAAAGGTTGGCTTCTACTATCTGACGCACGTTTTCATTCTCAACGCCAATGCGGGCTGTCATGATACCATCTTTAAGTCCAAGTCCAACTCGTATTTTACCCAGGTTTTCCGGTTCCAATTGAATGCTGATTTCCCCGGCATTGCGTAAAGTTATTCCGGTTAGTTTTTTTGAAATCTGTTGTAGAATGCCTTGGTCAAAAGCAGCTGCATGCGGTGCCCGGATCGACTCGGCAATGGCGGGTTGCTCTGTTCCACGAATTTGGCTCAAACCATTATGGAATACGATACCGGCCGGACCATCTTTGGCAACGACTTGGCCATCGGGTAGTATCGAGTTTGGAGCCGATGGAGTCTGTTCTTTATTGCCCTCAAAGTCTCCGCTCTGTCCTTCTTGATGGAGGTGTGCGGCGGCCTTATCAACGGGTGAGATGGATACCGATCCGATGTCATTGATTGGGTCGTTATCTTCCGTGGATGCGTGTGACTGGGTATGGATTGATTCCGATTCAGCAGCCCCACCTGCATTCAGGGCCGCAGCTTGCAGTATTCGCAACCGATCGAGTTCCCCCATTGCCACTGGATCGCTTGATGGCATACCATCCGCGTCATGTATTCCAATACCTTGCCAGTTCTGTTGGCTAGAATCTTGGGAAATTCGTGTCGAAAGGGTCTGGTCGGTATTTTGGGATTTAGCTGCCTTAGCGATTTCGACTAATCGGTCCTGAATCAAATCCGCCAAATCTTTGTCGGTGGATTGTTTGTTGATGCCGAGTGGGTCGGCCTTATCGAAAATGGGATTCTGGGCTCCCCCCATACCCACTAATGGGCCAGAATCTTTTTCAGTTGCGGTCTCTGTCAAATCGATGGAGTCTTGTTCATCGGGAAGAGTCGACGAAAGGACTTCGGCATTCGCCCCTTCCACTATTGAAGGCGAATTGCCAGCCACAACATTTTCACTTGCCTCAGATTGGCTCTCTTCTCCGTTGGAGTGACCCTGTGGAACTGGTCCGGAACAGTTGGGCAGCATGGATTGCAACAATTGGAGCATGTCCTTTAGAAATTCTGTGTCCGATAATTGTTCATCGGTAGCCGTAATCCCCATTTTTTCCAGACGGTTACGCAGCGCTGCTTCGGCTTTGCCATTTTGGTCTTGAATATCAGCAGATTTCGCTTTCACGTCTGTGTCGGACTTTTTCACAGTGCCAAAATCTTTTGATTCGTTCGCTTTAACTTCTACGGCCGTTTTTTTTGGAATCGACTTCTCGATTTTAGGCACTGTTGATTTTATTTTGGGCGATACGGAATTTCCATTTGGTTTAACCGCTTTACCTTTTTCCGTATGTGTGGCCATTTTCTGTTTGCTGGGTGTGGCGCCATTCATTTTATCAGGCGAACGGGATGTTTCGCTGCTTTTGAAGGCAGCAGAATTTGCGGCCAACTGGGCATGGCTGGCGACTACCTTGGCGTGAAAAGGGGCTGAAGTTTTTTCAGCATGCTTGACTGGTTTTGCTTCCGTACCTTTTATGGAAGCAGGCGGTGTAGTGGCGCGGTTCATGAACATTTGAATGAGATTTTGGACTTGTGACATGCTTTCTCCGTTTACGCGTCCCTGAATTGGATATCCAACAGAACTAGGCTTTGCCTCCTGGACCGTCTTTCTTGGTCGCAGGTGAAGTGGAATCGGGTATTTCGACTTTGGAATTGGGCTTGGCTTTTCCGCCTAGCAGAACGGTGATTTCAGCCGCACGGGCAACATTCAAAGTGGCCAAAGCGGCCATGAGCTTGGATGTCGCCCGAGTTTCCGGGATTTTACGCATGATGCGCACGACCATGGCATTGTCCAAACTGAGTAGAATCGGTGCAGCCTCATCCGGCCGCATGCCTCCATATACTTCCGCCAGGGAGGCGATTTGTTTGTCCTGCATTTCCGAACTTTTGCCTACCAGCTCCTCGATTTTTTTATGGTGTTCGGCGATTTCGTCTTTGGCTTTGAGCATTTCCTGTTTCAAATTTTCCAAGCGCTCGGTTTCGCGACTCACTTCCACCTGTTGATCTTTGATCTCCTTTTCCTTCACTTCCAGGGCTTTAAAGGCTTTGAGGTGTTTGGCTTCCGCTTCTTCTTGTTTGGCCGCTTCGTCCGAGGACAAGGTGGACTTTAGCCGTTCTTTGTCTTTGCCATCGCCGAATTCAATATGTACGACGCCGGCGGCTAGCATAATTCCAATTAGAATAATCGGAAAGAGGAAGAGGGAGACGAGGGATATTCCGATCAGATCTTTAAGCTTCATTCCATTCCCATTGCCAGGTGCTACACGGACTTATTGCAACTGCCGTGCCAGAGGGAAATGGGACCGAACGAGGCCTATTGGCTGGTTTGGGGGGAAAGATTTGCTCTGCGCTGTAAAGGGCGCAGGGCAATTACTACCAGGCTAAAATAATTCTTTAAGTAGTACTTTAAGTTTTCAAATGCTGGTAAAGCACTAACCCGGAAAGGATTTTAGGCGCGAAAAAGGTGGATTTCTCCGGCATCACTATTTCTGAATTCTTAAGCCCTGCATTGGCCACTTGCATCAATTCGCCGATGGATACCGGACACAAAGCGACTGCCAAATCATATTCGCCTTGGTCTACCAGTGTTTTCATGGTGTCCAGATCGGATTCGGGATAGTAGTCAAAGTACTGCTTTTGAAGGATCATGGAATGGTCTACTCCGAGTAACGGATAAAGCTCCTGCTCCAGTATGCTGCATTCCAACTGGCCTACTACATCGGCAGGCACCTGCTTGGCGGCTAAGGTAAAGCATCCGGCTTTGGAATAAAGGCAAAAGGAGTGCTTATCGGGCGATTGAAATTTTGCCAGTGGTTTGAGTGCAAGCGAGCCCATAATATCTTTGAACTTTACTTTTCCGTTGATAACGCGATTGTAGGCAAGTATGCGGGCTTTCTCGACTATATAAGCCATGGCGTGCGTTTGCCCATTCAGTAAGGCGGCGTGATAACGATGGTGTCCATCGGCAATATAAAGCGGATTTTCCCCAACGCAGCTTTGCAATTTATGGCCCAAGCTTGACGCTGCGGGTACTCGGAAAACTCGGCTGGCAATACCATGCAGATCATTCCAGCCTTTAAAGTCACTCGTGAAACTATAGGTAGCCGGATATTCCACCAGCACCTGGGCCAAGATGGGTTGCAAATCGGATTTGGTGAGCAAGAAAATGGGTTCGAGCGTGTACCCGGTGTCATTGGTTACTTTGAGTCGACCCTTAACCTTTTCGTCAAAAGTTTTTTCATGCCGAACGATTTGACCTTCAGCATACGCGCTGACGGCCACAGCAGCAAAAAACCCCAGACGCTCACCCCCTGCCCATTTTTGCTCATAGACGTAAAAGCAGGGCTCGCTATCGGGAATCAGCACGCCCTTGGCCTGCAAGTCCAATAATGCCTGCGCAGGGTTGGGGCCTAGGGTTACGTGATAAAATGATTCAGGATTACCTTGGAGCAGATGTTCCAGGTCGGATCCCTCTTTGATCACATCGTAAGGGGGGGTGGACAAAGCCTCCGCCTTGTTTGCTGCCGCCCGTAAGCCGTGTAATCCCGCTATGTCTGCCATGTGTGCGCTCTCCGTTCCCTTTTAATGCTTTGGCCACAAAATAAAAATATTTGATGTGGGCGGGGACTGGAGGGGCTCTCCAAGGGTATTATTACCCTATGTTGATTCTATTTGCTTTGGCCATCGCGATGGTCTGTGCCGCTTACCTATTCGGCGTCGGCAAATGGATCTACCAAGGCAATTTGCTGCTGGGATTGCTGTCATTGCTGGTTTGCTTTCCGCTATTAATCGCCATCACCGCAACTTTTCCGGCCTATTATGTCCGAGCCATTCCCCTCCTGGGTGTAGGCATGTTCTTTCATCGCTATGGCAGGCGCGTTTTGATGCAGATTAAACTGCTTTGGTTTACTACTCTAACCGTGTTGGTGGTGCAGGGCTATTACGCCTTCTGCACCCACTTTCTGGGGTTCAAAGTATGGCAGTAGGCCTTTGAGTGGTGGGAATTGATGTTCCGGAGCTTGCTTTTAAGGCCGAATAGGCTAAATTTCCCTCTCCCGCCACTTTAGCTCAGTTGGTAGAGCGGCTCATTCGTAATGAGTAGGTCATCGGTTCGATTCCGGTAAGTGGCTCCAATTTTCATCTTGATTCGATGACGCTTTCGGCATTAAGCTTTCAGAATGCATTCCTATTAAAATCAGGATACAATCTAGCTATGGATGACATGCTCAATTTGGAAACGCTCGCTTCTTTGCGAGAGTTGGACGAACCGGGTAAAAAGGAATTCCTCTCGGAAATCATACTAACCTATTTGACGGATACTGAGGATCGACTCAAGGTATTGTGGACGATGCATGATACCGTTAACGCGGAAGGTTTATCCAAAATAGCCCATGCCATTAAGGGGAGTAGTTTGAATGTAGGGGCGGACGGATTGGCCGCATTGATGCGAACATTTGAATTGGATGGCAAAATCGGGAAGTTGCCGGTTCGCGAAAGTTTAAATGATGCCACAGCGCTTTTTCAGAAGTCCAAGAATAGCCTTGAATCGTATTTGGCTGCAGCCTAAGGGCAATGAGTTAAAGCAGTTTAAATTTTCCGATAGAAAATGACATCCAAGTCTTGCGGTATGCTGAAGCAATCATTTTTTCAGAGAGGTCGGTAGCTAAAACGTTCACTTTCCAATGGTCTAGTTGAGGAAAATGATGATCGCGAAACCAGAAGGTTTCCGGACTGATTTTCATGATTGGTTTATACCCTTCGTGCCAAAAGGCTGACCAATCGTTCGGCAATATTTCCGATTGGGCAGAGTTCGTCCACTAATCCGGCCCGGGATACCGCACCTGGCATTCCCCAGACTACGCTCGAGGCCTCATCTTGAGCCAATAAATATCCGCCACGGCTTTTTAATTCTTTACAGCCTAATAATCCGTCCTGACCCATTCCGGTTAGAACCAGACCTAAAGCTCGATTTCCAAAAAGGTTTGCCACGGATCGGATTAATACATCAGCAGCAGGTCGACAGGAATTTTCCGGAGGTCCTTGGTTTAACGAGGTGACAATCTTTTCACCGTTTTTAACCAATTCAAAATGAAAATCCCCCGGTGCTAAATAGAAAGATCCCGGGATCAAAGTTTCTCCAGGCATTACTTCATGCGCTTTGAAAACCGATTTCTGGGTAAGCCGTTCCGCTAGTAGTTTTGTAAAAAGTGGGGGCATATGCTGTACGCAGACCACGGGAACAGGCAGAATGGCGGGTAGGGATTCAAAAATTGTGTGCAGAGCATTTGGGCCTCCAGTGGAGGATGCAATGACTAAAATGTCAAACTTACCCGGAATGATTGAGGACCCGTTATTGACTTTTTTTTCCAATACCGGTTTTTCTTTGGTAATAGTTGGAGGTGAGTCGGTCGACAGATGTGGTCTTGAAGTAATCCCCAAAAGGCTTTCTACACGCGGTAAAAGTTCGCGATGCAAAAATTCTATTCCCACTAATCCGCCACCCTGATTGGAAGGTTTGGCCAGGCAATCCGATGCTCCACGCGCTAATGCATCCATGGAAACACTCGCACCCTTTTCTGTTAGGGCACTAAACATAATGACACGTAATCGGGGATTGATTTTTAACAATCCTTCAAGTGTTTCCAGTCCTCCCAGACCTGGCATTTCCACATCCAATATAACCAAGTCCGGTTTGATCCTTGTCATTTTCTCCAGGGCGATACTTCCATTGGCTGCAATCGTGCATTCAATGTCGGCTCGGCCTTTAAAGGTATCGCTAACCAACTTCCGGATTATGGCGGAATCATCCACCACCATGATTTGTTTCGGGATCATCCATCAAGCCCCATCAAAGTCCATCCACAATAAGCGCCTGTTTTGGCTCAAAGGGCACGGGAAAATTCTTTCAGGGTTAGTTCCTTCACTTCCGTAGCGACAACGGCAAAGCTTTTTCCGGCTTCACCCGCACGTTCGGTTTCGATGGTGGCATTTAAGGCGAGCAGATTGGTTTGCTCGGTGATATTGGTAATCACCTTTACAACTTCTCCAATTTCCGTTCCACCGGTACCTAACTGATTCATCAAAAGGCTGGTTTTTTTGGCAAAGGAAACAGCATCACCTACAATGCGCGTGGCTTCTTCCACATTTCGATTGACTTGATCCGCTGCTGTAGCCACCAAGGTCTCCTGGGAGGACGTCTCCGTGGCGGCACTGGCCATGCGAAACAGCATAAAGCCGAATCCAAGACATAGGTTAAAGAGGCTTAAACCTAGAATGCTGGAATATCTCCACACTTTTTTTAATTCACCAGCTGCATGGTATTCGTCGATAGAAACAAAGCTTGTTGCCATGGCCTTTTGGCGCTTTACTGCATTGAGCAGCGGAAATAGTTTCTCCTTTCCCATCACGATATCTTTGTAAAGCGGACCTTGGACTTTAACTTTTTCCAAGGCGAAATTCGCGTTAACGGAAAAGGTAAGGAAGGCTACCATAAAAAATCAGGATAGTATGCGGATTTGAACACGAATGCGCAGGAGGTTTGTCGGTTGATTAAGAAGTCCAGTTTTTGACATTTGAATTTCTCCTTGACTCATGTTCATTAAACTTCTGCCTTAGACAATTGTGATTCACCCATTTTTTCGGCATTCATTTCTACGATGAGACCGTGTGTCAATGAATAGACTCCAAGGGCGCATTCGCGAATGGATTCATCTAATTGTGGTGGAAGCGGCTCCCGTAAATCTTCGTCGATTTCAAGTACTTCTCCGACTTTATCAACCATAAAGCAGGCCGGCCCTTCCGGATTCCGGATAATGATAAAAATGGGATTTGGCGCTACATTATCAGATAACAAAAACTTTTTCTTTAAATCGGTAACCATCACAATTTGGCCGCGCAGGTTGAGTAATCCTGCAATAGTTTCAGGCGCCAAGGGGACCGCGGTAATTTCTTGATGACGGAGGATTTCCTGTACATGAATCACATCGATACCCATGTTCATTTTATCCACACTAAACGTACAGATTTGCTTTTTCATATGGACACTTCCTGTATCATTGAAGATTTCCTTTCAAAAAATGTCGCGTCGCGATTTTGAATAAATCCATCCAAGTCCGGGTACTCGGTTACCTGACCGCCAAGAACCGCAGCCCAGTGCACACCCTCACGGCCGGATTCGCCGCGTTGTCCAGGTGCTTGATCCAAGATATCTTGAATTTTTTCAACAACTAAACCCACAACCTTGTCCCTGAACTGGTACAGAATAAACTCGATTCCCTGACTGTAAGTTTCCAAATCGGTGTCATCGGGGGCTAAAATTTTATCCCACAGGTCTAAAAATACCAGCGGTAATATTTTCTCCCGATGCTGAAGGACAACCCAATTTCCAGATCGTTCAAAAGTGGGCTTATCCAGGCGCTCAAGGCGCAGGACGGATTTAAGATCAACCGCAAACCTGGATTTGTCCTTGGTATTGAAAATAAGGTAGGATTCTGTTTTTACTTTTTCCTTCTGGGCCCTGTCATTCTTGGAAGCTGTTTTGGTCAAGTGGTCCGTGCGCGCCAATTCCACTTTGTTTGCTAATCCTGAAATATCGAGAATCATCGCGATTTCACCATTGCCTAATATTGTCGCCCCGGAATAAACCAATAACTCTTTAAGTTGCTTGGCCACGGCTTTGACTACAATTTCTTGAGTGTCCAAAACTTTGTCGACCACCAGTCCAAATTGTTTTCCATCCAGTTGTAAAATCAACACAAACCAGGTGGCATCAGGATCCGTTTTCAGCGTCGAAGACAACTCTAATGTTTTACTGAGATGGAATACCGGTAGGAGGCTGGAACGGTATTTATAGAGAAAAATGCCATTCAAATTTTCCATAGAGGTCTGGCGGACTTCCGGGGAGAGGCGCAGCACTTCAACCAATGCCGATTGGGGTGTCGCAAAAATTTGTTGCCCAACCTTCACCAGCAACGCAGGAATGATGGCCAAAGTCAGGGGGATGCGAATAGTAAGCACCGTTCCCTTTCCATAAACGGAAACCATCTTTACGGTGCCGGAAACTTTCTCAATATTGGTGCGAACAACATCCATGCCAACGCCTCGGCCGGAAACAGTTGAAACCTTTTCTGCCGTGGAGAATCCCGGTAAAAAGATCAAATCCACCACGGCTTGGTCGGACATCGTTTCGGCTGTTGCCGCCGTGATAAGGCCTTTTTCTACGGCTTTGGATTTAATGCGCTCAGAGCTTAGCCCTTTGCCATCATCGGTAATTTCAATTACCACCATCCCGCTGGACTGAAAGGCTTTCAAAGTAATACATCCCTCTGAGGGTTTGCCGGCGGAAATTCTCTCCTCGGCCGTTTCCACTCCATGGTCCACG
>JAYUHW010000213.1:0-1839 GCA_043766615.1 Fibrobacteria bacterium
AAAATAGGGAATGGATGTATGGGTCTATCGGAAGAGGAAAAAGACCTGGTTGCCCAGTCGCTGCAAATGTACGTGCAGCAGGCGGCCCAGCAACTGCCACCAGCCTCCGTACAGCAATTGCTTGCCATTGCCAAAGGCATAATCGCCAAACTGGACCAACTAGAAGTGGGCGGTGGGAAGAAGAAATCGGACGAACCTCCGCTCGGCATTTCTCAAGACTGGTTTGAAAAAGTGTGTCAGACTTGCACCTTTTTAACCGCTGCCGGTTGCACGGATAAAATCACGGTTAAATTTCCCGGCAAATGCGATCCCATTCTAAAATACGAACGCGCCAAGGCCGGGGTAAAGTGATCCTCCGGTTTTGTCACTGAGTATGGGCAAGCCCAAGAAATCCGGATTCATTCCTAAAAGTCTGCCTGACAAGGGCCTGATATTAGCCCGCCTTAGAAGGCAAGGGGCGCTTCCCTTAAGTCAAGCAGAATTGGAAACGGAATTCAATATTCCTCGCGAAAAATCTCCAGAATTTCGGCGAGTCCTATCCGCCATGACAGATTCTGGCCAAGTTCGAAAAGTCAAAGGCAATAAGTACATCTCCGTATCTGCTGAGGGAAACGGTGTTGCGGATCTTTTTGGATCACGCGACGAGGCCGATGCAGGTGCTCCCGCTACCGAAAACAAATTCAAATTCCCACGCAGTGCGGGCAGGCCAGAACCGAGAACGAGTGCCAATCGTGAGAATCGACGGGATAGAAAGAGCCGCCGTGATCCGGTGGGCCGACGCGAACGACCGGATCGAAAAAGTGGCCCCGACCACGCCCACGACGCCAACTTGGTTAAAGGAAAATTGATCAAACAAGGTGGCTTTCACTTTGTGCAACCCCAACAGCGTCCGGGAGAAAAAAAATCCTGGGGTTTCCACGATGGCATGATTCTAGTCCCTCGAAAGGCTCTGGGGCAGGCTCGTCCTGGAGATATCGTTTCCGTTCGCATTGTCGAGGCGGATGGCGATGAACGCATTGGAAAAATTGTAGCGACCTTAAGTCAGGACGTCGATTTTGAGGCTGTGTCGAAAGCCTTTTTCAAAGAGTATGGACTTCCCTTCAGTTATCCCAAAGCGGCCATGGAAGAAGCCGGTGCGTTTCCTGAACCCGTTTTTGAAGCCAATTCCCAAAGGCTCGATTTGCGCGCCAAGCACATCATTACCATCGATCCTTCCACTGCCAAAGATCATGATGATGCGATTTCTCTGGAACGGAAAAAGAATGGCAATTGGATTTTAGGGGTGCATATCGCCGACGTGGCCGAGTATGTTACCGAAGACAGTGAACTGGATGAGGAGTCTGTAAAACGCGCCTTTACCCAGTATCTACCCTGGATTGCTGCACCTATGCTTCCCCAGCGTCTCTCTTCCGACTTATGCAGTTTGCTCGAAAACCGGGACCGCTTGGCTTTTAGTTGCATGATGGAAGTGGACTCGCAAGGGGAGGTCAAGAGTTTCGATTTTGTGGAAACGTTTATTCGCGTGGCGCATTTTTATTCCTACGAAGAAGCGCAGGAAGCTAAAGAAAAAGGCGATCCTTTTCTCATTCTGATGGATGAGTTCACCTCGCAGTTGTTGGCGCGCCGCCATCGCGATGGGTTTCTCAATTTTCAGTTTCCGGAACCCAAGGTGGAAATGGAAAATGGAATCCCGGTGCGTATTTATCCCAGCCAGCGTCTGGCCTCGCATTCCTGGATTGAAGAGTGCATGCTGCTGGCGAACCGTGCTACGGCTCGATTTTTAATCAAGCACAAGCTGCCGGGCCTTTACCGCGTGCATGAACAACCAGATATCGAAGC
>JAYUHW010000214.1:0-2853 GCA_043766615.1 Fibrobacteria bacterium
CTCGTCCATCGTCGGTTTCGAACGCTTCCGGGCGTCCCAATTCGGCATCAAACATTACTGTACTATCGGCCTCAACTCCAAGGAAGCCAACAACGAGGCTTTGGCGGAGGAAGTCATCGACCTCATTCCGCGGTTTGCGGGAAAAGAAGGCGTAGTCGCCATTGGTGAAATCGGTTTTGACGAAATGACTAAGGCGGAGGAGAAATTTTTCCGCATCCAACTCGATCTTGCCAAGGAAATGGACATGCCGGTTATGATCCATACGCCCCATCGCAATAAAAAAGTCGGCACATCCCGCAGCATGGACATTTGCCTAGAGCACGGCATTGCACCAGGAAAAGTTGTGATCGATCACAACAACGAGGAAACCGCCCAGGAAACTTTGGACCGAGGGTTCTGGGCCGCTTTCACCATCTACCCCAAAACCAAAATGGGCAACAAACGGATGGTGGAAATCGCAAAGCGGTATGGACAGGAACGCATTATCGTAGATTCCAGCGCAGATTGGGGTATCAGCGATGCCCTGGCGGTGCCCAAAACGGCGCAGCTGATGCTGGAAAACGGCATCTCCCGAGCCGCCGTCACAGCCATGTGTTATGGAAACGCCCTGGCCGCCTATGGACAAAGCGGGCAATTCAATGAAAAGGACTGGCTTACCCAAGCCGCCATCGATCCCACCCGGGTTTTCGAAGGGAATAGCTTGCTTAGGGGTGGCGGTGCCGAAACGGGTGAAAATTCCCCGTTAATTGAATAATTATTACGCGTTTTATACGTAATATTGCCGAAATTATACATGCGATGTCCAAACTGGACACTTATCTTTCTGTCCGCGAATTTAAAAATCTTCGTCTCCCAGTTGTCCCACGAGGTATCGGTGCCGCTCAATCCTTCCCAAAACTGTTCCCCTGACTGTTCCACAAACTACTTGCTAGTAAAAAAGGCTTCCGCGTGGTCTTTTGGATTTGTCGCTGCACTGTGCTGCCTCTTGACCCTCCCAACGCAGTCTGTTGCAAGCCAGAGCGGCCATTTAATACCGGGTGATTCCACCTTGACCACCATCATGGTTACACCCTCCGATTCGGAATCCCAGGCTTGGGCCTATTCATTCAACGATCCGGATCTCTTTTTCGATACCTGGTGCGCGGGCCCCGGTGGATTTGGTTCGGGAAATGGACCCCGCGCCGGATTTATCGGCACGGAGTGGAAATGCCCAAACATTTGGATTCGAAAAACTTTTTCTGCGCCCGATAGCGTTTATAGCGCCCTTACTTTAAGCGTCTTCCACAGTGGTGATGCGGAAGTCTATTTGAACGGCGTTTTGGTAGCCGAACTGACTGGTACCAGCGGGACTTACAAGGAAATTGACATTTCCAAAGCAGCTCTGAGCCATATGAAACAAGGGTATAACGCCATCTTCATCCATTGCCAAACGACCAATGGCCCACATTACTTGGATGCTGGTTTAATGGCCCTAACAGTCGTCAGCGAAAGCCCCGTGTCCCTGGAATCGAGAAATCGGGTGCACCCTCAGTGGATGGACAAAAAGACTTTTTCTGGTCGCAACTACAATGTGGATGGGCGAAGCAGCGTTAAGCCGACAGCGCGATTAAACTATTTGGTCCCCTAGACCATTTCTCTGGCGAGCTTGATGATGTCGGCATCGCCAAATGTCTTTCGCAAAACGCGCTCGGTTTCTTCCCGATAATCATTGCTGGCAAAGCCGGATTTCTGCAGCTTGAGCCTCTGGATAACTTTGTCAATTTGGGTCCAGTCGGTGCCGGTCAACGTCTCATCCATTTCCCGTTTCTGCGAAGCCACCCATTTGTCCTGATCTCCGGCAAATTTTCCGTATCGTTCCAACTGTTCTTTGTTGATCAATGTGTACTTCTTCGTTAGGAGGGAATAAGCGGGGATTTAATCGGGAGTCTCAAAGGTAGCAAATTAGAGGCAGCCGCTACCTGATTCCCTATTTGAAAAGTTTCTCCGCGATTTGCACCGCATTCAGAGCGGCCCCTTTGCGAATCTGATCTCCAACTACCCAAATATCGACGGTTTTGGGTTGGGACAAATCCTTGCGCACTCTGCCGACCAGCACCGGATCGCGGCCAGACGCATCAAGGGGCATGGGCCAGCGGTTTGCGCCCCGGTCTTCCATGATTTCCACACCCGCAGATTTTTTCAGGATGGAATAGATTTCATCTACGGAAGGATCTTCTGCAAACTCAATATTAAGGGCCTCGGAATGGGCTCGCAATACGGGCACGCGCACACAAGTGGCGGTAATTCGAATGCCCGGGTCATGGAAGATCTTATGCGTCTCCTTGACCATCTTGATTTCTTCTTCGCAATAGCCATTTTCGGTCATGGGCGAATTGTGCGGAAAGAGATTGAAGGCATACGGGTGTGGAATGACGGTGCGCCGAAAATCTTCACCCTGTAAATACGCGGCCGTTTCCCGCACGAGCTCGTCCATAGCCACGGCACCAGCACCGCTAGCCGCCTGGTACGTGGTAGCCACAACGCGAACCGCTTTGAAGCGCTTATGCAAGGGCCACAGAGCCAAGGCCATGATGATGGTGGAGCAATTTGGATTGGCGATGATGCCCTTATGCTGGGCAATATCTTCCGGATTGATTTCCGGTATTACCAACGGAACGCCTTCCGCCATGCGGAAATAGGAAGTGTTGTCGACTACAATGGCACCGGCCTTGACTGCGGAGGGCGCATATTCCTTACTCAGCTTGCCACCCGCGGAAGCCAAAACCAAGTCAATGCCTTTAAAGGAATCGTGTGTGAGCTCTTGTACTTTGATGGCTTCGTCTTGAAACTTCAGAGTTTTTCCGGCCGAGCGGG
>JAYUHW010000215.1:0-1838 GCA_043766615.1 Fibrobacteria bacterium
CTTGTCAGCTGGATATTGCCAGAAGGTTAGCGGCAGACAAGCTCATTAGCGTCGAGGTTTCAAAGTTGGACGGCGTATTCACATTCAAATTGTCTTACGTGAATGTGGAAACGGAGGTGGTCACTACCACTTTATCAAAAGTCTATAACAAAACGCCGCAGAAATTATTGTCGGAAGGCTTTGGAGAGTTGGCTGCTGACCTGCTGGATCATGAAGCTGCATGGCTTAATCTCAGTGTCACACCTTCCAATACCATTTTGACCATTGATGGCTCACCTATGGCCACCATATCGTCTCGCGTGCCCCTCAATCCTGGTAAGCACAATATCTGTGGGTCCAGCCCCGGATATGAAGGGCTCTGTAAAGAATTCGAAGTTAAACGCGCCGATGCCCTTACCTATTCCTTAATCCTACCCATAAAGGAAGGCACGCAGATTGCAGTGAAAAAAGTTCAATCTGAAGAGGATGGTGAAGAGGAAGGACTGGGCGATGCAAATGGGGAAACCAAACCGGTGCACACCTTTGTCTGGTGGACACTGGGTGGAATGGGGGTTCTAGCTGTGACTTTGGCCATTCTGTTTAACACCAAAAATTAAAATTAAAAGGCCCCGCTTTCGCGAGGCCTGATAGACGATTCTGGATTGTGTGACGAGATTCAGTTGCTGGGCAAAAGCAAGGTTACGCCCGTCAATTTGCCGTCTTGCATCACTAATGCTGTTCTATTCTTCTGGTCCATTTGAGAAAGCCTTTGCTTCGAGGATTCTTTGAGCTTGCCTTTATCATCGAGCAATAATTTACGCTCATCTTCATTCATCATAGCCAAGGCACTGTTCCAATTACGATTATTTACAGCCGAAAAAAACTTGGTGACAGCGTCTATAAGTCCTGGGTCATTTTCAACGGCTACAGGCGTGGAAACCATATCCTCATAGCCGGTTCTAGTGGATGCCGTTTCATGCATGGGTCCGCTGCTTTCCGAGACGGAAACATCTTCCCTAGGGACTGTCGCATCTGGCATTTCGCTATCCGTTCCAGCTGCAGCCATGGAGGAAGCCTCACCGTGGCGAAGGTCCGGCAAGACGGCGTAAATTCCAGCGATATGGCCGTTTTCTACGCGTACCCCGGGATGGCGAATTAATCGCTGCAAGGGCAAGGCGAGCAGCATCTTTTGCTTGTCGGCAGGGACAACACCGTTTTCCGTCATTAAGGCTTTTTCTTCCGGAACCATATAATCAACGGCTTTTAAAAAGTTTCTTTTGGATAGGGATTCGCCGAAACCGGTTAATAATTCCAAAAGATCATCTGATTTAGGAGCTCGACTGACTTCTCTATTGCTGGTAGATGAGCAAGCCATAAATAGGCTCATTAAACCCATCAACCCAATTCGAGAAATGGAAGTTGCGTTCATAAAATTTTATCCTTTTAATATCAAAGCCACCTGCGGAAGGCCATGATTTGGTAGTAAATATACTTGAATTGGCTAGGATTCGCCCAAAATCATTCATAAATATGGGAAAAGCCAGTATTTTAGGAGCTATTTGTAGGTGGTTTTTGTGGTTGTATCCATTTTCGATAAAGGCTGATTTAAGTCAATTACCGTTCCTTTTCATAATGAGGTTCAAAATGCTCAAAGTAAAATGTGGATGGAAAAGTCGCTGGGTTACTCTTTGCATGGGTCTTTGTTTGGCTGGAATGACGCGCCCGCTCCAGGCTCAAGTTGTCACAGTCGATCTCGCTGGCACAGTTGTCGATCCGTCCGGACAAGGCGTGCCAGGCGCAAAAATCAGCATGATGGAAACCAATCTTACAGTCACCACGGATGCCCAAGGAAAATTCCA
>JAYUHW010000216.1:0-3129 GCA_043766615.1 Fibrobacteria bacterium
ACAGGAGAGTGCGTGCGGTTGGTGCAAGGACAAATGGGGCGTGTCTTGGCAAATAACGCCGATCGCGCTCACGAAAGCGATCTCGGACTCCGATCCCGCTGCAGCTAAGCGCGCGTTTAATGCGATGATGGAAATGACAAAAATCGATATCTCGACAATTGAGGCGGCGCTTCGCGGTTGATGCAGCCCCCGCAATGCCAATAGCCACCCACTGAAATAAGTATGCGAATCTGGTCCATTCACCCAAAATATTTGGACACTAAAGGCATCCTGGCTGTTTGGCGGGAAACGCTTTTGGCCCAAAAAGTTTTACTGGGTGAAACTAAGGGTTACAAAAATCACCCCCAACTGATTCGATTTAAAAAAGCAAAGGATCCGATTTTAGCTATTGGCTGTTATTTGCGGGAAGTGCAATTGGAGGCCACTCGGCGAGGGTATACGTTCGATGCCACAAAAATTATAAAATTGGGAAAATGTGAAAAAATAGATGTTACAAAAGGCCAAATTGAGTTCGAATGGCAACATTTTAAGTTGAAATTAAAAACCAGAAATGTTGAAGTTTTTAAAAAAGTCAAGGGCCTAGAAAAAGTTGAATTGCATCCGCTATTTCAAGTCGTAAAGGGTGGAAAAGAATATTGGGAGAAGGGCTAATAGAAAAGCGACTTGTCCCTGCAAACAGGTAGATTTGTGCCTGTTCGAGTAGACTGTTCCGATTCTTAGCCCAAGTTTTACACCCGAATTTTCGTCCCAATGGCTATTTTAGGCAAGGGCGATTCAAAGGGGTAAACAATGAAGTTCAAGCTAATAACTGTAGCGGCATTCCTAGGTGCGCTTTCCACAGGCTCGGGCCAAACAATTCCCAACACTGTGACCTTACGAGATTTCTTTCCTGGGCTCACCTTTACCCGACCCGTGCATATGGTGCCTTATCCCGGAAAGGACAGCGCGTATATTGTCGTTGAACAGTTAGGCACTGCGCAACTGGTACAAAGAGCTGGTGGCGTTTGGGTCAAATCCATTTTCGTGTCGGTTCCGGTATCCGGAGGTTCAGGAGAGGATGGTCTGTTGGGCTTTGCCTTTCATCCCAATTTCCTGCAGAACCGGAAGTACTACACCTATTTTCTCCGCAACTCCGCAGGATTGGGTGATTATGTGGCCGAAAGATTGACAAAAAGCAATTTGTCCAGCGACTCCGCCGGCACGGAACGGGTGCTGTTGCGAGTTTCTGACCCCGCTTCCAATCACAACGGTGGCACCATCGCCTTTGGTCAAGATGGGTTTCTCTACATAGGTATTGGAGATGGCGGCCCGCAAAACGATCCGGACAATCGTGCTCAAAATACCGATAGCCTGCTTGGGAAAATCTTGCGCATCGATGTCAACAGTCAGTCTGGCGGCCTTCAATATGCCATTCCTTCTACCAACCCGTTTGTTGGGCAATCGGGTTTCCGGGGCGAGATTTGGGCTTATGGATTTCGCAACCCTTATCGCTGGAGTTTCCACCCAACCCGCGGGGAAATGTGGGTGGGTGATGTAGGGCAAAACGCATATGAAGAAGTGAGCCTTGTACCTAAGAGTGGCAATATGGGTTGGAAAATCCGGGAAGGGATGCATTGCCGTCCAGGTGGACCCACAACGTGCAGCACCGCAGGGTTAATCGATCCCGTAGTGGAGCGACCGCATGCAGGCACTTCTGATAATGCCATAATCGGGGGCGTTTTTTTTCGAGGAGATCCCTTGTCCGCTTTCCATGATGTCTATTTCTTTGGTGATAATGGCAGCGGCAGTATCTGGGCCATGCAAGTCCAGAATGGCGTGCGAGTGGCGGACTTAAAAGTTGCCACTTTGGCAGGTTTGAGCTCCTTCGCAAATGATTCAAAAGGTCGGGTATTCGCCATGAGTGTGCAAAGCAGTACGATTCGAATTCTCGAATCCCCGGATATGCGGCCCGGTTCCACTTCAGTGCGCCTTTCGCAAGGTCAGAAACCGATTTCCAAACGGGAATTGGATCGCGGGGCATTTAATTTTAAGACCGTGGACGGTAGACAATTCGAGCTGGGGAAGGCTTCTGGCTTGATGGTAGTTGAAGATAAGAACGGAAAAGTTCCACCTAGAATTGTTCCCGCACTGTGGTAAAAAATTATTTCGGTATTGTCGTAAAGGAGGTCCAGGAAAGATAATTACCATGGACTTCGGATGCATACCCCATGGCATTGAAAAAGATATTAGAGCAACTTTTCGGCCCCTTTAAGGACCGGCATCGTTTAGTGGTGGACTCCCAAGTAGCAGAACCTGTGGCTTTGGAAGAGACCGTTTTAATCTGCAAGCTAAAGCAGACCCCCCAATCTTTAGTTGCTGTCGATATTTACCTAGGCTTCACGGATACCGAGGACGAGGATCTTAAAACCGGCCAATATCATTTAAGCGGTGAGATTCTCAAAGTTGAAGACGCATTAGGTGATTGGTGCGTATCAATCCGCTTACTGAGTAATTCAAATGACTTGGTCAAGCGTAGAAGCGATCGATGGCCCATAGATAATTTCCCCATTCGGTATCGACGGTCGGGTAGTGCTGAGGAACATGCAGCCAAGATGATCGATTTTAGCGCTGAGGGAATTGGCATTGAGCGCCAGGAGCCACTGCAAGTCGGTGAGGTATTGGAAATTTTCGGATTGGCCGAAGCCATGGAAATGGATTTTGACGAGCCGTCCCGTTTTGAAGTTCGCGTATTGCCCGCGCCTCGCAAGGCGGGGCTGATGCTTGCCGAGGGAACATCGGCGGAGATGAAGTCCAAATTGCTTGACTTCTCCATTCAACTGCGGCAGGTGAATCGTTTTTGGAATAGCTTTATGGACAATATCCGGGTCAAGGTGGGTCGTCCCGCGCAGAGTTCCGTCTTGCCTTCAGTTGATTTTGTCGCCCGTCAATTGCGTCGAAAAATGTCG
The DNA here is from genome assembly GCA_043766615.1 of Fibrobacteria bacterium. Taxonomy (GTDB): domain Bacteria; phylum Fibrobacterota; class Fibrobacteria; order UBA11236; family UBA11236; genus Chersky-265. Next base: position 2,946 of record JAYUHW010000216.1, read on the forward strand.
GCATTAAAAATGCTCATTGATGAACGTCGGTTTGAAGAATTGGCGGATTCGCTAAATCTGTTGGAGCGGTTTGAAAGGTTAATGGAAGATATCGCCCAATTGGAAGAAGAGAAAAAGAAGCTGATACCTCTCTGCTCGGGCAAGCGCAATCTTCTTTTGGAGTTTCTGGAGAAAAGAAACCCAA
>JAYUHW010000217.1:0-2591 GCA_043766615.1 Fibrobacteria bacterium
ATTGACTTTCTACGCATCCTGGTACCATTGGCCTATTTGGTCACCACTATTGTATATGCGCAACTTTTTTTCTCCGAGGAAGAAAATCGCTTTGCGGGCAAAGCGCAACTTGGACTCAGCGTATCCCTAATCCTACAAACCGTTCTACTGATTACCATTGGCGCTTCACTTAAGCGCTGCCCACTCGGCACGGTTGGTGAAGGGCTGCTCTTTATGGCCTGGATTCTGGGTATCATCCATTATATTTCCGAATGGCTCGCGGATACTCGCCGCTTAGGCCTTTTCACCTTGCTCCCGACAACCCTTTGTGTCGTGGCGGCGGTATTTCTGCTTAAGCCGGACTATGCATTGCCTCCTCAATTGCGCAGCTCCCTGCTTGTTTTTCATATCCTGGCCAGCTTGGCTTCGTATGCCTGTTTCAGCATGGCTTCCATTTTAGCCGGACTTTATTTGGTGCTACATAGTCGGCTTAAGAATAAGAATTTTGACATTGCCTTCCGCAAACTGCCACCGCTGGATAAGCTCGATAAATTATCCGCCAATTGGTCCTTCCTTGGCAGCACCACCATGGTCATGGCTTCCGTTATCGGTATTTGGTGGGTGCGCAAAGATGGTTTAGCCGGAATGACTTTACGTGAATTGGGGATTTATTTGGTGTTAGCCGTATTCTTAGTTTCCGGATTTTCCCGCAGACTTTTCGGCTTACGTGGACGAATACATGCCATCCTGATTTTGGTCGGATTTGCAGTGCTGTTATTGACCAATCTTATTGGCGCTCACGGGTTTGTGAACTGATATGGGCACGCCTCAGGTTTTTGTTCTGGGAGCCAATCATTTAACGGCCTCCGTGTCCCTGCGCGATCGTCTGCTTTTTTCGGATACGGAACTGCCCGATTTCAGCCGAAGCCTTTTGGCTGTGCCTGGCATACGCGAAGTCGTCGTCCTCTCCACTTGCAACCGGTCTGAAGTCTACGGCATTTCCGATCAACCCGTTCAAAATCGGGTTCAAGTGGAAGCGCTCTGGGGCGCAAGCAAAGGGGTAAGCGAAGACGAGCTCCGCAACCATGGTTATTTCTATACGCATACGGATGCCTTCCGGCACCTCTTCCGGGTTATTGGATCACTGGATAGTATGATACTGGGTGAGATGCAGATTTTTGGTCAAATCAAAGAGGCGTATCGCCTGGCCACCGAGCATGGCTGCGCGGATTTTTATCTCAATCACCTTTTTCAAACCGGCATTCGAGTTGGTAAACGCATCCGTACGGAGACCACCATCCACGAAGGGGCTGTAAGCATCAGCTATGCCGCCGTGGAGCTCGCCAAAAAAGTGCTCGGCGACCTGCGCGGTAAAACCGTTGGCGTTGTAGGCGCAGGCGAAATGGGAGAATTGACAGCGGCCCATTTGCATAAGGCCGGTTCCACTAAGTTCATTTTTTTCAACCGCACCTTGGCCACGGCGCAAAAGCTTGCTGCTGGATTTGGCGGAGAACTGTGTCCGTTGTCAGAGTTAGACAAACGACTGATGCATTGCGACATCATTGTCTCAGCCACTGGAGCGCCGGACATTATTATATCCAAAGCCCATGTGCAGGACGCCGTGCGTCATCGCCATGGCAAACCTTTGTTTTTGATCGACATTGCCGCCCCAAGAGACATCGATCCCGCCGCCGGTAACATCGACAATGCCTTTTTATTTACCATCGACGATTTGAAAAATGTCGTCAACGAAAATGTATCTCTTCGAAAAAATGCCTCGCAAAAGGCTATGGAAATCATTGATGTGGAAATCAACCAACTGGAAGGCTGGTTCCAAAGCCTTGACATCGTTCCCACTATCCGCAACCTGAGGGAAAAATACCACTCAATAGCGGAAAAGGAAATTGCCAAATGGGCCACAGGCCAATCGGAAGAAACCCGTCAGCACCTAGAAGCCATGGGACGAAGCCTTCTGAATAAATTTTTGCATGAACCCACTACTCGCTTAAAACAATTGGCCGAAGAAGGGGATGGGAAACGTGCCAGTTACTTTGCCGGAATGCTCTTTGCCCTGGCCCAGAAAGAAAATTCACATGAAAAAAACTGACGCACCCACATCCACTGGTACCCTTATCCTGGGAACTCGAGGCAGCACTCTGGCCCTAACTCAATCCAAAATGGTGGCAGCGGCTTTAAGCAAAGCGCATAAAGGGCTGGAAGTGCGCTTGGAAATTATTAAGACTATTGGAGATGTGGATCAAAAAACCCGTCTCAATGCATTTCCAGGTATGGGCGTATTTGTAAAAGAGCTGCAAACCGCTTTACTGGATGGCACCATCGACTTTGCCGTGCATTCTCTTAAAGACGTGCCGGAAGATGAACCAGAGGGCCTAATGCTGGCCGCATTTCCAGAGCGGGAAGACCCGCGCGACGTTTTCATTTCCAAAGGATCGAAATTTCGTGATATACCATCGGGATCCGTCATAGGCACGGGATCCCCTCGTCGCATTCTGCAACTTAGGGCTCTGCGTCCCGATCTCAAATATGTCGAGGCTCGAGGCAATGTGGATACACGGGTTGCCAAGGTTACGGACGGGGAATTGCAAGGTGTG
>JAYUHW010000218.1:0-2680 GCA_043766615.1 Fibrobacteria bacterium
AACGGGTTTAAGGCTCTTAAGATATAGGTAAATCGCTGCAATATCAGAATCGGACATGCGACTAAACGGACCCCAAGGCATGGGGGACCAAGTGTTGAGATTTCCCATTTTGAATCTTTTTGTGAAAAGGTCCAGGCTCCAGGCGGTAATGCGACCTGTTGCAGAATCAGGCGTGAGATTGGGGCTGATAACCATTTTGCCGGGTGGATTGCTGCTATGAAAGATCATCCCTCCCGCCAAGTATGGTCCCGTGTATTCTCCAGTTTTCATATTTCGGGCGGTATGGCAGGAGCCACAATTTGAAACTGTATTAACCAAATACTCTCCATATTCAACAGTAATCCCAGGTTTGGGTGAAGCGGGCGGATCGACCTTGGGGGCAAACGGTTCTAGAAAATAAGCCTTGGTTATTTTGCCTAATAAGTTGTAATGACTGGTTGGTACGCTGTTTTTAACGGGTGGCAAGGTACGCAAAAAGGAAAGTATTGCGATGAGATCCGAGTCAGATAAGTTGGCATACATCATGATTGGTAACCCCACCTGACCGAGATGGTTCACACCATAGCGCATGAAGCGTGCTAGTTCGGCGTCACCAATTCCACCAATACCGGTAGCTGTATCCGAGGTGATATTAGGCGGCCGGATTTCTCCCAAATAAGTATTGATGACATACCCACCTGTCATGTCTACTTCAAATCCAGAGTCCACTCTGGCCTTTAAGTGCGGAGGAGCGTGACAATCAGCGCAATGGCCAGGTCCGTAAACCAAATAGCGCCCTCTAGATATGACTGCGGAATCGGAGGTCGAACGAATGGCTGGATAAGGCGCAGGAAATTTGCGATCGAAATGAAAGAGGGCGTAAACGATGGCCGCTCCAGTAGCAAATAAAATGAGGCTAAAGAGGATGCCTAAGATTTTTCCGATGGCACGCATTCTTTCTTGAGCCAGCAAAAATCAATCCGGAATAGAATCTTGATTTAATATTTGAAATAAATGGATTTGAACGAAAGCGTGGATAGAGCTCGCTCCTTTTTGAGGACTAAAATGACGAGTTAGCAAGAAGAAACGTTAGATTAAGACATTTTGACAATGTATGCAGACCAGCAGATCACCTTATTTTACTGACAAGGACGGTCATGTCCACGTATCTTTGGAGTTTGCGCACCATAACAGAGCATTTAAGTTCAAGGAGTCGGCCTGTGAGGTGGATATGGCTACTTGGCATTTTAGTTCTCGGATGTTCAATTACGTCATGCACCGGAAGTGGTTCGGGCTTGGATGAAAATGGAAATACTTCCAAGGAGATCCTGACTGCAAAACCCGATTCTTTAAAAGCAGATTCCATTTTTAAGCTCATTAAATTGGAAATATTTACGCCTCTTTGTGCTAAGTGTCATATTTATCCCAACGCACCGTTTGGACTGGCTCTCGATTCCGTGAGTCAGGAATTTCTGATTGGACGACCGAGCTATGGTGTTCTAGGAATGCAACTCGTCAAGCCCGGGGACCCGGCGCATAGCTACCTGCTCTGGAAGTTACAAGGAAAGCCGGGCATCAGTGGATTCCGAATGCCTTTTCAAGGTCCATATTTGCCCGATTCTTTAATGCACCGGATCTCGAGCTGGATCAATTGTCTCTAGATGGGCGATGTTTTTAGGGTAACCTAGCGCATACCCCTGCCAGGTATCCCGCTCATGAAATTCTGCTAACATGGCCTCTTGCAGTTTCGACTTATCTCGGCACCATAGGGGGGCCAGGAGCATGCTTTCCGGGGCGTCTCCAGTGAACCGTTGAATGCCGACTTGTGGCGGGACGCGTTCCAAAAAGTCGACCAGACCTTGCACGTACGATTTCTTTTCCATGGGAATGTATTGCCCATTTTCAAATTGACGAGCCAAAACGGTACCCTTAACCACATGCAGCGGATGGATTTTTAGAGAATGGTATTTCCACCGAATAAGTGAGCAGGCGGTGCGACGATAATGAAAAGCAGTTTCACCCGGTAATCCCAGGATGACATGAATACAAATTTCGAAACCACGGCCGTCACATAAATCCATAGCTTGGGAGAAGTCTTCAAAGTTGTGGGCTCGGTTTACACGCTCCAAAGTGGCATCGAAGGAAGACTGCAGGCCCAATTCCAGGGAGAGATACGTTTTTTTCCCCAGCTCCGCCAAAAGATCTGCGATTTCAGGAGTGATACAATCCGGGCGCGTCCCGATTGCCAATCCGATAACATCAGGATGGGCCAGGGCCTGCATATAAAGCGCCCGAAGTTTTTCAACGGGTGCATAGGTTCCCGAATAGGTTTGGAAATAGGCGATGAATTTTTCCGCTTTTAATCTGGCGCGAAGGTACGTGATGCCTTGTTCGAGTTGGTCGGGAATTGCTTTGCCGCGATCTCCTGCAGATGGAGAGAAACTCCGATTGTCACAAAAGGTGCATCCTCCACGGGCTTTAGTGCCATCCAAATTGGGACAGGTAAAGCCACCGTTTAATGTCACTTTGCGAATGCGCGTGCCGGCCCATCCACGTCGGCTTAAAATTTCGGAATAGGGCGTGTACAGTGAATTGGGCATAGCGGCTTCGGGTAGAGCATAGAGCAAAATCTAAACCTATTTCAAAAAATGCATCTAAGGCAAATATCGGCATCCTGAGTTCCGTTTGGAGCGATTATCTG
>JAYUHW010000219.1:0-2208 GCA_043766615.1 Fibrobacteria bacterium
ATGGCGATGCGTTCTAAATTCCAATGGCTGGAGGCTTCCACGATTTTGGCATCGATTTCTTCCTGGTGCTCCAAGACTTTACGGCTCAGCAATGTGCCATATTCCTTGGCATCCATGGGCAAATCGGGATCGACGGACATGGTTTTGACAGCCGTAGCAAACGACTCCTTCCCCACTTCCACCGCATAGAGCAATTGCATCGCGAATTCGCGACCGCGCCTTTTGGAAATCATTTTAGCTGATCCCACAGGTTGGTCATTTCAATCGCTGCTAAAGCGGAGTCCCAACCCTTATTGCCACCCTTGGAACCGGCGCGTTCGAGGGCCTGCTCAAGGGAATCTGTTGTGAGGACTCCAAAAATAACGGGAATGCCGGATTGCATGGCGACTTCGGCCACACCACGTGTTACAGTAGCCACTACTTGGTCGAAATGCGGCGTAGCGCCGCGAATGACAGCACCCAATGCGACAATGGCATGGTACTTGCCGGAACCAGCTATTTGCTTGGCTACCTGGGGAATTTCACACGCCCCGGGAACCCAGACCACGGTAAAATCTTTTTCCAGTCCGCCGTGGCGCATAAAACCGTCACGCGCACCTTCCAGGAGCTGGGTTGTCACCAGGGAATTGAATCGTGAGACGACCACCGCAATTTTTTTCTTATTTACTGTCAGCGTTCCTTCAATAACCGGCATGTTACCTCCTTGCCAACGATTTGGATCCAGATTTTACCAAAGGCGTTTGTCGCATGATTTTAAGGCCATAGCCTTCCAAACCCTGAATGCGCTTGGGATGATTGGTCAATAGGTTCAATTGACGCACGCCTAAGTCAAAAAGTATTTGAGCGCCAATGCCATAAGTGCGGGCATCCATGGCCAAACCATGAGCGTTGCGAATGGCTGCACTCGAAGCTTTATTCCCTGGTTTCGCCCCAGTGGATTCTGTTTCTGCGAGCAACCCCAGCTTACGGGAGAAATCAGCTTCCGGATCGACCTGGCGCATGTAGAGAAATATCCCACCGTGTTTGGAGATATAATCCAGTCCCAATTGCTTTAAAGAACCACAGTTGCATTGCAAGGACTCGAATACATCCCCAATCAAACACTCGGAGTGCACGCGCACGTTGATGGTATGCTTGCTGGCGACCTCGCCTTTGACCAAAGCCAAATGTTTGCGGCCATGGATGACGTCCTCGTACAAAAAGGCGCGAAAGGATGCAGAAGGGATTGGAAAGTGTGGCGAAGCCACACGGCGGATCAACTTTTCTTGAATCCTGCGGTAGCCGATCAAATCTTCTACGGAAATAATCTTGAGACGATGCTTCTTGGCAAATTTGACGCTGTCCTTGAGCCGCGCCATCGTCCCATTTTCATTCATGATTTCACAAATGACACCCGCACTGCCTAGGCCGGCCATTTCCACCAAGTCTACGGCTGCCTCGGTATGCCCGGCACGGACAAGCACTCCACCCCGTCTGGCTTTGAGAGGAAAAACATGGCCGGGCCGAATAAAATCTTCATGACCAAAACTCGCATCACCCAGCGCCCGCGACGTGGCGCTGCGATCCGCAGCGCTGATTCCGGTGGTGGTGCCTTCGCGTACTTCCACAGAAACCGTAAAGGCTGTTTCGTGCCTGGATAGATTGGTTTCGGCCATTGGCGGGAGGCGCAAGGTTTCCACGCGTTCAGCGGATAGCGCCACACAAATCAGCCCACGCGCATGCTTCGCCAGAAAGTTAATTTTTGCGGCTGTCGATTTACTCGCGGCAAAGACTACGTCGCCTTCATTTTCACGGTCGCGATCATCTACGACGACGACGAGGCGGCCTTTTTTAATATCGGCAACCGCCTCAGGTATGGTATTAAACTCCATAGCCCCATTTTTCCATATTGGTGGAAGTGAGTGTTTCTGGATGTCTACTTCCGCTTGCCAGGGATGAGGCTGACTCTCGGCCTGCCAAGCCCAGAAGCTTCTCGACATACTTTCCTAAGAGGTCCACTTCAATATTCAAACGCTGACCGGAAACGACTGTGCCGAGACTTGTATTGGCCAAGGTATGCGGCACTATAGCAAAACGTAATACGTTTCCATCCACACCAGCAATAGTCAAACTTACTCCATGCAAGGCAATGGAACCTTTAACCACACAATACCGGGTGAATTCTTGGGGAATGCGGATAGACAATTCTTTACCCGCGCCAGCCGCCAA
>JAYUHW010000220.1:0-11027 GCA_043766615.1 Fibrobacteria bacterium
CTAAAAGCCCTCGCGCCCATGCAAGCGTTGGAATTGGCAGTTTATGGGGAATGCGGAACTTGGAAGCGAGTCGAAAATGTCTGATTTGATACAACGCGATCACAGCCATGTTTGGCATCCATGTTCGCAAATGAAAGACTATGAGAATTTTCCGCCCTTGGAAATCGTCTCCGCACAGGGTTCCCATTTGCATCTCGCGGATGGGAGAAAACTCATCGATGCCGTTTCCAGTTGGTGGTGTAAAACATTAGGGCATGGCCATCCACGACTACGCGCAGCGCTATCCAGACAGATGGATCGTTTTGAACATGTCATCCTGGCCAACACCACCAGTGAACTGATTGTGCAACTTTCGGAAGGACTATCTGGCTTAGCTCCCGGACTCAATCATGTTTTTTATGCCGGCGATGGTTCCACAGCCGTAGAGGTGGCGGTCAAGCTGGCATTGCATGCCACTAAACTCAAGGGAAGATCCACGGCTACTGGTTTTATGGCGCTGGAAAACGGATATCACGGCGAGACAGCCTTAACTTTGGCCTTGGGCGATCTGGGTCTTTATCGTGATGCCTACCGAGAACTGATGCCATCGGTACAATTCCTCCGCGGATTGCCCTATGTGGATTCGGAAGCGCATCCTCTATGGAAGGATTGCTCCGAAGTATGGCCAGCCTTGGAACGACAGCTCGAGGAAAACGCAGCCAATCTATGTGCCGTCGTCGTTGAGCCCATTCTACAAGGCGCCGGGGGCATGCGTATCTATAGCGCGGATTTTCTGCGCCGCTTGCGACACTGGACACAGCAGCGCGGCATTTATCTCATCGCGGATGAAATCCTTTCCGGTTTCGGACGCACGGGAACCATGCTGGCCTGTGATCACGCCAAAATCAAGCCCGATCTCATCTGTCTTTCCAAAGGGCTGACCGCTGGCTGGCTCCCGATGTCCGCGGTATTGGTATCCGAAGAGATCTATGGACACTTTTACGCGGACTATGCCAGCGGACGAGATTTTTTGCACTCAAACACCTTTTCCGGCAATGCCCTGGGGGCCGCCGTTGCTTTGGAAACCTTGGCGGTATACCGCGATGAAAATATTCTTGGTCAGGTCGGCAAACATGCCACGTTACTTAGGCAGGGGCTATCGAACGTGGCGGAAGCCACCGGCCGACTTCAAAACTTGAGGTCCATTGGGGGGGTAGTGGCGGCAGATTTATGTGGTTCGGGCACTGGATCGGGGTTTCGCGCCGGCTACCAGGTTTATCAGGCGGCCGTGGCCAGGGGTGCGCTGCTGCGTACCTTGGGCGATACTGTGTACTGGCTTTTACCCCTCAACGTCGATTCAGGGCTGATTCCGGAACTGGAAGCGATTACTCGGGACTCGATTCTTGCAACTTTGGGCCGATAAAGCCTGGATTTGGTCCCAACTACCCTGAACTTTTACTTTTGGCGGCTTCTTGTTAGATTTAGCCCTGAAAATCGCTTGAATACAGAAGAGCCGATAAAAATATCGTCTCGGATTGAAAGGAATGCTGGAAAATGAAATTAGTGGTGTTTTCCGAAAATAACAGCCTAAGGAAGTATTTAGAGGACCTTTTAACCTCGACTCCCCATAATTTCCAGACATTCGACCTGGCATCTGTGGTATCCCGAGGCCGCTTGGGCGCTTTCGATGCCATGTTGGTGGATCATCAAAGCTGGCAGCGGTGCGTGTCCTTGTTCAGATATTTTGGCGTGCTGGAAGATATCAATCCCCGGCCCATGATCGTTTTCAGCAAAAATAAAAAGCTTCCTCCTATGAAGTTCCGTAACCCCAAGGTCATTACGGCGCATTGCTCCATCCCTCCGCAAACCGAGGATTTCTACGCCGCGCTTCAGCAGATGTCGGCGGCTTTGGTCCCGGCCTGATCCCTTTAGTGCGCCGTGCAGCGCCACGGCCCAAATCTTCTCAAGGCCTTTAATCATGGCTATCCCTTGGTTTGCATGCTGGTTCGGTAAGGCCTATAAGGAATTGTACCCGCACCGGGATTTTCGGGAAGCCCGTGAACAGGTGGCCTTTGTACTACGTGAGTTACCGGTAACACCTGCGTGGCGTATCTTGGATGTGGGGTGTGGACAAGGCCGGCATCTGGAAACGTTTCGCGAACTTGGCTTTCCCTTTGGCTTTGGTTTGGATCTGAGTCTTTCGCTCCTGCGTGATGCCCGCGAGGCGGGATTGGCGGTTGTGCGCGGGGACATGCGCCACTTACCGTTTCCTCCAGTTCAATTTGATTTGGTAACCTCATTTTTCACGTCCTTTGGCTACTTTGCTACCTTAGGCGAAGACGAGGAAGTCATGGCGCAATTTGCAACTGTCCTCAAGCCCGGCGGAAACCTCCTACTCGACTTGATCAATATTGAACCGCTCGCAGAGCGTCTGGTTCCGGAAAACCGCGCATGGGTGGACGGCAGCGAAGTCGTCCAAAGGCGCAGATTGGATGGCGGAATCGTCATCAAGGAAATTGAGATTCGCAAACCGGATGGTACCGTTGAGAAATTCGAAGAGCGGGTCCGACTCTATCCACGGCATGTTATCTTAGCATTGGCAGAGCGTTTTTCTCTCACTCATGTTAAGACCTTTGGAGATGAAAGCGGTGGGGCGTATCATTCCCATTCATCTCCGCGCATGACACTTTTATTGCGCAAATCGGATTAGGCAACCATGTCCGTCTCACTGCATGCTCGCATTCCCGGCTCAGACATTGCCCAGCGAATCCTCTTTTCGACATCGGATTCCAGTGACCCATCAGACCTGTCTGGACTAAAAGGCGCCGCCGCTAAAATTTTCCCTGGGGGATCCTTTCGCTCCGAAGTTTCGGTGGCGCGAAGGTTGGCCTATTTGGATCGACGTCCTTTCACCATTAAACCGCAGGAACTTTTGCGGCGGGAAAACGCCTTTGCCCCGCTCACTCCTGAGCAAAGCATCCATCTCGACGCAGCGGGATCGGCAAATGCAATATTTCTTTTGACCGGACAACAGCCAGGATTATTCGGTGGACCTATACTGTGGCTCTATAAAGCATTGACTTGTGCGGCACTGGCAAAAGAGTGGTCGGTTAAGTTGTCCAGACCGGTTATCCCCATTTTCTGGGTGGCGGGAGACGATGCGGATCTAGAGGAATGCAATCATGTAGAGCTGCTTGATGCCCGTGCTGCGGAAGTTTCCGGCCCTCTCTCTCTGCGTTTTCCGAATGCGGCCAACCTCATTCCCATGGGTGAGCGCCAGCTGAATGCAAATGATGTGGCGGCATTGCTTACCAGGCTTAGTGCAATCTGGAATCCGGAAACGATAGATGTTTTGCGCCAGTGTTATTCAGTACCTGGCACATTGACCGCCGCCTTCTTGAGATTGGCCCAATCGCAGCTTGGCAAGGAAGGGATCCTTTTTGTCGATGGATATTCGAAAAATCTCCGAGCTTTGGCTCGACCGGTTTTGGAACAAACAGTAAGAAATTGGGGAGGTTTTCAAGACTCTTTATCTCAAGGCACCAAGGTGGCTGAAGCAGCGGGCATCAAGACCCAGGTAGCCTTGCGCGAGGGGTTGGTGCATGCATTTGCATTGCAGGCCGGTCAACGGCATCGTCTCTATGCGGAAAAAACCGCCGGAGGATTGGATCGCATCTATCGTCCGGAACACCCGTCCAAAAATTTGCTGGAAAATTTTTCGGAACTGGATTTAACGCATGACGTATTTACCCGACCCTTGGTGGCTGATGCCATTTTTCCAGTCTTGGGCCATGTGCTCGGTCCAGCTGAGCTACGATACTTCGCGCAATTGAGCAATGCCTTCTTAGCAACCACAGGGGATATGCCGCTATTGCAACCACGGATGTCCGTAACCCTAGCTCCTAGCCTGGCTAAGGAGGATTTTCAGATCAAAGGCTTGGAGATTGCCGATATGGTTCGATTGGGCCCAAAGGGGCTGCGCACTTATTTGGAACAAAAGGTTTGGCAAAACCATGCTGCATATTCCTCACTCGCTCCGGTTCCCGTGGAAGGCTGGATGGAAGATGTCCGCCGTCTCCATGCCCTTCATTTCCCGGATCTGAGTCCCCTGAATCGTTTGGAAAAGTCACTCGGGTCCGCCTGGAAGCGATACACGCGGAGTTTGGAGCGGATGGCTTATAGTGACGAGGAGAAAAAAACCCAAATGCTTTTCAACCACTTGCAGTGGTTAGGCGGTGGCCTCGGTCAGGATCGTCACCTAAATTTTCCTTCCTTATACAATGCCTTGGGAAAATCCGGACTTGCCGAATTAAGAAAAGCCATGGATCCTAGCCAGCCGGATGCGCAATTATTTTTGTTTACTGAAGAGGGACTATGAAGCCATTTTCAATTTCCCAAATTAATGTTACAGGAGGGCATTATGCCAGAGACATCCGCTGACTTCATGGCCATCGGCGCCCATTCCGATGATATCGAGATCGGATGCGCGGGCACTTTAGCACGCCTCATTTCAAAAGGTCGAACAGGTGTAGTGATTGATATGACCGATGCATCCATGGGAACTCGAGGCAATCCTGCGCTGCGATTGCGGGAAGCAAAGGCTGCGGCACGCATGCTCAAAGTGGAGCGCGTCAACTTGGGGCTTCCCGATGCGGCACTTGCCGATGGGTGGGAGGCGCAAATACGGCTGATCGAGCAAATTCGAAAGTATCGTCCCAAGGTCGTACTCACCCATCATTGGAGCGATGAACATCCCGATCATGAAGCGACATCACGAATAGTTAAGGCGGCATGTTACAAATCCGGACTCGCCAAATTGGATTGTGCTGGAACTCCCTTTCGGCCGGGAAGGATTTTCCATTTTATCGGTTCGGAAATGCCGGAACCCTCTTTTTGTGTGGACATTACGCCCTACTGGTCCAAAAAGTTGGCGGCCATACAATGCTACAAAAGCCAGTTTCACAATCCAGAGGCCAAGAAATTTAAAGGTCAAACCGATCTCGCTACGCCTGCGTTCTTGGAGGTATTGGAAGCCCGCAATCGGTACTGGGGCATTCGCATCCGGAGACGGTATGCGGAAGCATTCGTAACAACGGACTTGCCGGAGGTAGATGACATAACCATTCTCGGAGGGGCCAGGTTCTCATGAAAATAGGCATCACTTGTTATCCAACGTATGGTGGCAGCGGAGTGCTGGCTTCGGAATTGGGATCTTTTTTGGCCAAACGCGGTCATGAAATTCATTTCATTACTTCGGCGATTCCTTACCGGCTACAAGGGGAATTCCAGGAGAAGATTTTTTTTCATACCGTGGAAATGGATCCGTACCCACTTTTCGAGCATCCTCCGTATGATTTAGCCTTGGCCTCGAAAATGAAGGAAGTGTTCGTGGATCAGGGCCTCGATTTGCTCCATGTACACTATGCCATTCCCCATGCCATCTCCGCTTACCTGGCATCACAGCTACTGAAACCCAAGAAGATCCCCATTGTGACCACTTTGCACGGTACAGATATTACACTGGTTGGCCAGGAGAAAAGTTTTTTCGATATCACTCGCTTTGGCATTGACGAAAGCACCGTGGTCACGGCAGTATCCGATTATCTTAAAATCCGCACAGAAACTGTTTTTCACCCGACCAAACCCATCCATCGCGTGTACAATTTTGTGGATGTGGATATTTTCCGTAAGTCTGCGTTTGGTTGCCACCGTTCAAATTTCGCTAGACCCGATCAACCAATTTATATTCATATCTCCAATTTCAGACCCGTTAAAAGGGTGGAAGATGTGATCAAAATTTTCGCAAGGCTCCGCAGTGAGGTGGATGGCGTTTTGGTGCTGATCGGCGAGGGTCCCATGCTGCGCAAGGCTAAGGAATTGGCCGCTGAATTGGGCGTGCAGCAACATGTGCGTTACCTAGGCAAGCAACTTGACATCGTCAGTATTTTAAGCTGTGCGGATGTACTGCTTTTCCCATCCGAAAACGAAAGCTTCGGTCTGGCTCCCTTGGAAGCCATGGCCTGTGAAATCCCCGTCATTGCCACGCGCACGGGAGGCATTCCGGAAGTAGTGACTCATGGATTGAACGGATTTTTGGCGGAAGTAGGCGATGTGGAAACCATGGCTCAGCATGCCATTGAACTGGGACTCAATCAGGAACTGCGCATGCGTCTAGGCAAGGCCGGGCGTAAAACGGCTGAAACGGTTTTTCATCCAAACCTTATCATTCCTCAATATGAAGCCCTGTATGAACAAGCCCTACGGATGAACGGCTAAATGAACAGCCGCCCACTGACCTAGGAGCGACGAGACTTTAAGTACTCAGAGTCCCTTTAGCTCAGCGTCCCTTTAGTTGACGGAATCCCTTGGACTCTCCGGGAAGGAGAGATGGCCATGGCCAAGGCGCGTGCGAATGCCTTGAATAGACCTTCGATGCAATGATGCGTATTTGTGCCGCGCAAAAGATCGAGGTGCAAATTCATCTTGGCGTTTTCGGCGACGCTGCGGAATAAATGCTCAATGAGTTCAGTATCCAGATTGCCGATTCTAGCCGTGGGGAGGGCCACGTTGTATACGAATCCAATACGTCCGGATAGATCCAGGCAGCACCGTGCCAAGGCTTCATCCATGGTGATGTAATAGAATCCGTATCGTTCCATGCCCAGCTTATCGCCGCAGGCTTTCCCAATGGCTTCACCAAGGCATATTGCGATATCTTCGCAGGAATGATGCATGTCAATGTCTTTATCACCCCGGCAGACTACGGAAAGTCCAATGCCGCTGTGTTTTCGAAAGAGATCCAACATATGGTCCAAAAATGGAGAACCCGTATCCATGGGACCTTCAACGGAGGTGTCGAAGTCCAGTGACAAGACGATGTCGGTCTCTTTGGTTTTTCTTTTTATTTCCGCTTTACGCACATTTTCCACCTTAGGTAAACAGGTTCGGTCAGGGTTTGCCGACAATTTTCATGATGGGCGCTTTTTGCGGCACTTTTTCCGGAGCCGGCTTGGGTGGCTCTATGGTATAACGCTTTACCATGATGTCTACCAAGGTACGGACACGTTTTTCGAAATCGTTGACAGATAGACTCAGTACCAACATGGTTGCTGGTAGGATGATTGCCGCCAAAACGAGTAATACTATTGTCATATCAATAAGTTTTCAATGTGTTCCCATATATTTTAAACCTTTTCCGGTCCGGAATCACGGACTTGTCACCCCAGGTCACTTCTACGGCTCTCCGCTTGGAAATAAAGACCACAATGGTATCCGAGTGACTTACTTGCATCTGTTTCCCTAGGCGAAGCACCGTCAAGAAGTCCTCTTTCCCGGTTCTTAGAACTTTAACACCAACGCTATCAATAAGCGGCTTAATGACAACCACGTTCGTTGGTGCGGCTGCTGGCGTGCTCGTGGGAGGTGCTGAAGTTGTCACAACGGAAGGGCCGGGCTGAGCCACGGGCGTCGGCAGTGTTGAGCCAGAATTGGCGGCACCCAATTTTCCCGTCTGAATCACCGTGGTATCGGTGGGAAGCTTGGCTTTTTCCGTGGTATCCATTATGGAATCGGGAATCAGGGAATGGCTTTCAACGAGTGAATCCTGCGGCACGGCAAGGCTTTCCGCTGGAGCAGGGTTCAGGCCGTTGGATTGTTTTGCGGCATCCACTTCCGGCTTATTGAGTTTGCTCATAAGCAGTATCAGCAAAATAAATAACCCCAGAAATACAAAGATAAAGATTTGTTTATGCGCTGTAGTATAGGTATGTGCTCTGTCTTTATAGGGCGCTATGGATGGAGCGGAATGCACTGCTCCGATTTCCTTATTGTAGGTTGCGATTAAATTCACGGTGTCCAGATTTAGGTAACGCCCAAGGGACCCCAATAACGCGCGAATATACGGGTCACCGGGAAGCAGGTGGTAATCCCCTTTTTCCAAGGCTTCGATAACCTGAGGAGAAAGCCGCAAATCATTGCTTATTTTATTTAAGTCCAAATGCGCGGCCAAGCGTGCGTCGCGCAGAATTTGACCCGTACTTGGGCTTGTTGACTGCGGATTGTCTGATGGGCTGCTGGGCGTTTCGTCTTTCATGAATCTCCTAAATATTGACTTTCGAGCATTCCCATGGTGAGTTGGATGGGAAGGCCCATGACATTGTAAAAGCAGCCGCGAACGCTATCCACCAGCCGGGCACCATGACCCTGGATGGCGTAGGCACCGGCTTTGTCGAGCGGTTCGATTGAATCCGCATAGGATCGTAGAATTGCCGCGGGGTGTTTGGCAAAGGTGACCTCGGTCAGGGCAGAACCTGAGTTGAGGATCACGCCTTGGCGCGCCAGGGCAACGCCGGTTATCACTCGGTGGGTCCGGCCATTTAATGCTAAAAGCATTTCAAAGGCGTGTTCAGCATTTTCCGGTTTGCCTAAAAGTCGATCGTCCAGCAACACTACGGTATCCGATCCCAGCACCAAAGTGGTTGGACCCAGGTTCGCTATGCAAGCTGCTTTCCCTCGCGCAAAGTATTCGGGTACTTGGTCATGGGGAAGGCCTTGAGGAAGGATCTCCGCATAGTCGGGATGCATGGTCTTAAAAGTGACCCCGAGCATTTGCAATATGTGTTCCCTGCGGGGTGAACGGCTGGCCAGCACTAGGGATGAAATAGAATTAGGCTTCGACATAAAACCATTTAAACCATAGTCTTGGGAAGAAATAGGGGACATTTAACACGCCTATAAGTTAGTTTAAGCTGCCAGAGGTGCCCAGTCCCATTCAGGGGTGCTTCGGTCCCATTTATCCAACTGGCATACCTTTATGAACCCGTCCCTCAACGAAATCGACGCGATTTGGAATCGCTGGATTCCAATTTCACGTCCGGTAAATCGATTATGCGAATATTGAAGTTCCAGCCTTCTGAGATGCCAACGGGAGTCCAGTGGAAATCCATTTCCCAACAATGCAAAATTCGGTGAAAGCCAAAGGTGTGTTTTGAGAAACGGCCTTCGGAAAAGTTATAGTCTGTATCATAGGTCATCTGCCATCCAGCGGTGGGATTGAGCTTGAGGCTGCCGTTGGCTTGGTGCGTACGCGAACGCTGGAAGGTTCCACTTGTCCCGAAAATTCGTTCAATTGGTCCGCCGTTGTCGGCCGCCACTCTACTGGCGGAGAAGTCGAAACTGTAGTTTATTTCTCCGGACCATGGGGTGTGGTCAAAACGGCTGGTAGGGAAGCCCCCGGTATCCTTAAGTCTCAATCCGGAATTAAAATCCCCCGAAACTTGAAGACCCTTCCTCCAACCGAAGGAGTAGGATTTCAAGATGGGCGACGTGAGAATACTTGTCTGGTTTTTTGGAGCGAACGGGTCATAAAGCCCGTGTTGGGTGGCAACAGTAAAGGCCACCGTTTTTGTCAGGTATATGCTGAAGGTGCTGGATATATCGGACCATTGCAGGCTGTCCCGGGCGAAGTTGTAAGTGGCCCTGGAGTTGGCAGAAAGGACCTTGTAACTCTCGCCTTTGGTCGCCGCACCGGACTTATTGCCTGATGCTGGAGAGGTTGCCGCAGAGGTATCTGACGCTAATTTTGCATCAACTTCATTCCCTATGGCAAAGCCAATGGTTTGCTCCTTGGCTTGAAAAGCACTTCCTCCCACTTTGGGATTGGCCATGAAGCGCGGGTTCGAATCGATTTTGGGCGCATAGGTATAGCCTATTGAAGGTATTAGCGTATGCCGTATCCCCGCCAACCTCCCAAACCACGGCTTGCCCTGGGCTTGAGCGATACCAAAAATACGGGTGTCTAAATTTATTCCCATATTGAATTTGGGAAAATATTCCCCAAAATCGGATTTTGGCGGATCCCAGGCGGTTTGGACCGGATGAAGGGAATCTCCACGGTTTTGCAGGCTCCAAAGTTGCTCGAAGTTGGCTGAAGGTGTGGCGTTGAAGTATTGTAACACGGCGTATTTCCCGGACAGGGTTGTCCGATCTGAGTAGCCGACATAGGTATTTGTATCGCCTAGCCTGCCCGTGCCTTTAGGTTTACTGACCATGTTGATGTTGAAGTGATTGCCGTAATCCCAAGTGAGCTTGCGGTACCAAGGGTCCTCTTGGCCTTGTACGGGTTCCACTTCGTCTTCCGATTTTGGAAACAGTGGGCCACCCACATGATAGGTGAAATCGGGAATGTTTCTATCGATTAAGGTATCGGTCAAATTGTAATCTTGGCTCAATCCAATATTCAAAGAACCTTGGTTCCAGTTGAACATGCGGCGGTAACCTAATGTTGCGTTGGCGGTTTGTTTCTCCTTTTCCGACAAATTCTTGGCATTCTTATCGATAATACCCGGGTCTGATTGGAATCGACCGGTTCCTTTCAGTGTTTGTTTTTGGTCAGGAGTGATATTTTGATCATGTGCGTATTCAGCCGACCAACCGGCTTGCTGCACATCAAATTCACTGATGTAGGAGGTGGCTTTTAAAAAGCCGTTGTATTGATACCGCTTATTGTATTGGAAGGTGGAATTGAAATTGGTTTTATCAAACGTGCCGTGTTCGCCTTCGATAAGGTCGCCACTCACGAGTAAGTCCGTATACTCATTGGTGGCCCAATAATAGCCAAGCCCCGTTATGTAAAAGCCTAAGGCTTGATCGCCGCCGAATTTCGGTTGGAGCAAACCGGAGCGACGTCCCGTTCCCAAAGGCATGACCATCATCGGTAAAATCGCCACAGGTACATCTCCGATATTCATCACAATTGGGCCAGAAAGAACTTTGGATTTGGGCTGAAGGATCATACGTCTGCCGTAAAAGAAATAATGCTTATCCTCAATCTGGTCACAAGTGGAAAAGTCTCCGCGAGCGATGTAAATGTCCCCGCTTTTTTGGCGACGCACTTCAACGCCGTTAAACGTCTGCTTATCCTTTTTGGAAGAGCCGTAATAAATTTCTCCGACTTTGGTTTTTAAATTGTAACGCATGCGGTAACCGAGGATGGGTGGATTGGTAGGGTCGGTAATGAGCGGCACACCCATGGCTTCTACCACATTGTC
>JAYUHW010000221.1:0-1693 GCA_043766615.1 Fibrobacteria bacterium
CTACGCATCCTGTTCGATGGTGAATCAGCCAATGGTTTTCAAACGCTCAAGATTTGTGAATTGATCAGAGACAGCCAAAGTCGCATCGTGCCTAGCGAAATCTACTTTCCCACTGCTGTACGAGCCGTGGCTATTCATGGTCTTATGAGCCAATTAAAAAAGCTCATGGACAGTTGCACTCAAAAAAGTAATTATCTCATGAGTCAGCGTGCCCAGAAGAGTACTGGTGTGGCTCAATTCAATGCAGAATCGTTTACAAATTATTTGTTGCTGTCGGCCATCAACACGTCCTTGCCGGAAATTATCCATTTTAATCATCACCCTTTTGCGCATCCAGAGGTTTTATTCCGCCGACTGCTTAGTTTTGCCGGTGCATTGATCAGTTTTGGTCAGGATGTGAAAGTCGCGGACATGCCAAAGTATGTTCATGGCGATTTACAAAGCTGCTTTCGACCGTTGTTTCAATTGCTGGATTCCTTACTTGGGGTAACTGTACCAACTGGATATAAAGTTTTCGCACTTACCAAAACCAGCCCCATTCAATATTCGGCCAATATGAAAGACGCGGACTTCAACGCTTTGAAACAGTTTTATCTGGGAGTGTCGGCGCAAGCTTCGGAAGTGGAAATCATCACCACCGTGCAACGTAAAACCAAGCTCGGTCCGGTAAGCCGACTGGAAATGATGGTCAATGCGGCCTTACCTGGCATTCCCTTGGTTCCAGAAACCAATGCGCCACAATCCATACCGGCCAAAGCAGGTTTTAAATATTTCCGCCTCCAGCAAGGCGGCGATCTTTGGGATCAAGTGGTATTGAATAAAGCATTAGCCATTCACATGCCCACTGATCTGCCATCGACAAAACTCGAGCTGATAGCCACCACGGAATAACCCCACTACCTAGGAGTCCTTGGCGCCAAGCCCCGCTTGGCACTATAAAACTTCCCATGATGCAACCCGGACAGAAAAAAACATTACAACAACCCATTCAGCCGGCCATGCGCACGGCTTTTGGGCAAGGCCAAGGCATGGACTGGGCCGATGGAGCCGTACAAACCCTTTTCGGCAGCAATGGCGCAAGCGCGGGCCAGACGCTGTTTGGATCCGGTGCCGCTAGCGCCAAAAAAGAAGCGCCTGCATTGACCATTTTGGCTACGGATATTTTACTCATTGGGGTAAAAATCCGCGAGACGTCCAACTTAGGCCAACCCGATCAATTAAAACGACTCATCCTCGCCTATTTCAAAGATTTTGAAAGGACGTGTCTGTCGCATGGAAAGTCTGCAGAATCCGTCGACCATACCAAATATGCCTTAGCGGCCTTTATCGACGAGACCATTGTCAATTCAGAAAGCAATTGCCGCGAAAGCTGGATTGAAGAGCCCTTGCAAACCGCCTTTTTCAACGACAACTTGGCTGGTGAAAATTTTTTCAAACGATTGGAAAGCTTGCTTCCGGACCTCAAGCGCAATCTAGAAGTGATAGAAGTTTATTATTTGGTTCTAGCCCTCGGTTTCTTGGGACGTTACCGTCTTTCCGGGCCCGAAGTTTTGCCAAATGTGATTCGTAATCTCCTTAAGCGCATTGAGGGTGTTAAAGGTTCACCGCCCAAATCCATTTCACCTGCCGCCTATGTTCAGCCGGGCGTGAAGGGACAGGAAAAGAGTGGCCGCCCACTCATCATTGGTTCAGC
>JAYUHW010000222.1:0-4947 GCA_043766615.1 Fibrobacteria bacterium
GCGACTTTTGGCTTTGCAAAAGGCGTGTCGGCCGAGCGCAGTCGGTTTGACCGTCATTGTTAGACGGCTCTTTCGGAGAATAGACCGGGACTTCTTGGATCCAGTATACTTTTCTTATCCCAAATATAATTGGCTTTGATTTCTTCAATTCGATCCGCCAAGTCGAAGACCTATATGATTTTATCCCCGTATTTATTGGCTGATCATTGATCAAGAACAAGGGCGCAGAACATTTGGTAGCGGGAGAACTCGAAGCCAGTGTATATAATCTTGGTTCCATTCTTGTCTTCCCGCCCCCAAAAAATAGTTTTAAATCAATTGCCCGACGGGCAACTTTTCGAGCCCCATTTTGCCTAACGTTTGCGCCAGTGGGAAGTGGGCTGCAAGGCCATTCTCGAAAGGCGAGGATGCGAATGAAGTGGGGCGCTATCGCCCCCGAAATGAGCACCCGCAGCCTGTAATGAAGCTAAACTGAGAGCAAGCGGACGTAGGCGTTAAGCGAAGTTCGCGCCGCTCGAAGGTTAAGCTGAATTGCCGAGAAGGCCTGGCAGCCCATTTGCGAAACCGCAATGCGGAGCATGCCCGCGGTTTCCCCACTGGCGCGTGTTGGGCGATGTTTCGGCTCTAATCCTGTTTTGGGGTGAATCTTAGTTTTCAATTCCTGGCCCCCTTTGGTTACTCAATTCCTTTTTTGAGTTTTGAAGCCAGCTAATTGAAGATTCCACGAATTCATTTTCGGGTTCGATTTGTGCCCAAAAAGAAAGCTTTCCAAGTAGCCTTTCAATAAACATTGGATCTACAATATTCCGGTTCTTGAATACGCTAATAATCCCGTGCTTTTTCAGATAATAGATTTGCTGCCTCAGCAACCGCCTTTTTTCTCTTGGAAGCTTCAGCGCATTGGATCCAATCGAAATCCCAGTGATAAAAACCTTATTTCTACTTGTAATCAGCTTTGTCTTTTGGTCGTTTACTTCAAAGCCCTCGCTCCGAATAATATTAGCCAAATAGTTTTTGATGGTGAGATCTAGTTTATCACCTGAGAAAGTAAGGTCGTCAGCATATCGGGTATACCGCAATCCTATTTTATTTGAAACCGCAGCAAGCCTTTTGTCCAGCCTTTTTGTGATAATATTGCTCAGCATTGGACTGGTTGCCGCCCCTTGGGGCAATGAATCATTTAGACAACAAAGCCGAGCCAAGTAGTAGCATACATTCGGAGGGTACCCGAAGTTTTTAAATACTTGCAGGACTCTGTTAATTTTAATGCTTGGAAAATAGTCCTTTAGATCCATTTTCAATACTTTATTCTGACCAAGGTGAACCTTGGCGTTAGTAATAATGGATCGTTTTTTAGCAAAACCATGGGTCTGGTCGGATATTGTGGCTTTTTCAAGAATATTTTTAAGAATCCATTTTTGAATTCCTAATAGAATGGTTTGAGGAGTAGTGATTTCTCGGAAACCAACCTTTCTTTTTGGGATCTTAAAATGACGATAAAAATCGGCTGTTGTATCCACCAGCTTGTTTAAGTCAATACTCTCGACTTGAAAATGGTGGGCAAGGTGGGAAGTTTCAAAAATAACCGGAAGGTCTTTTTCAAGTAACGAGGCGACAAAGTTTTTTAAGATTCTTCGATTGGACTTTCGTGTGATGCGCTCATCAATTACTAATTCCCAATCTGCGAGTAATTCTGGATTCATGATTATAACTGGAGGACGCCGGACATTACCTTCAATGAATAGATAGTGTGATATTGCCCGAAGGGCATATTCGCACTATGCTGCTCTGCAAGAGCAGCATAATGGGCACGGATGTGCCCATCAAGGTTAACGAGACCGTTATCCCCAAAGGCGATTACACCTTTTTGTACTAATGTCCGACGCCTCCAGTTAATCTTTGTTGAACTTTGAAAAGAATTCGCGATTCAATAATTTTTTCTTAGGGATGTAAGGGCTAGAATCTTGCTCAGTCACCTCCGAGCCTTCAGAAAATATTTTCCATTTACCTACATCAACTTGGGAAAATA
This sequence comes from Fibrobacteria bacterium, assembly GCA_043766615.1. Classification (GTDB taxonomy): domain Bacteria; phylum Fibrobacterota; class Fibrobacteria; order UBA11236; family UBA11236; genus Chersky-265. The sequence goes on from JAYUHW010000222.1 coordinate 2,030, forward strand.
TTTTGCTCGAATTGACCATAACCCATTCTCGTCCTTTGTCATTCATCACAACAATTTGACCCTTACGTTTTAGAACGCCAAGCGCCTCAAATTTACGTATAGAGTGGCTTAGCTGACCAGGAGCCAATTGGTATTTTTCATGAAAATGGTAAATGGCTAATCCGCTTGGATTCGAAAACAAGTCTCTCAACAATTCTCGATCCTCTGAATTGAACTCCAAACTAGAACCTCTTGAGTAAGGTTTTTCTTTTTCGCCCTGTCTTTAGCAATGGCCACCAAAACAAGGGGAAGACATTGTTAGGGACACGGAACGGTTCCAAGGAAAAAAGAGCCTCGCTTCGCTCATAACCAAAATTTGGAAGCCGACTTGATTTGTAGCTCGTAGCTAATCCCTCTTCAAGCGCTTCCATTGATTGAATGGCATTTTCGAGGTCCGCGCCTTCGTGGTAATCCGAAATGCCTTTCTTCAAGATATATCGAGCGAAAACTGTCACGCCAGCATTTTGGAGGGCAATTTGTCCACTTTGAAGCATCGCAATACTAACGGTGTAGATTCTGACGTTCTCAATCCCTCTCGATTGAATTTGCTTTTGAAACCAACCGACAATCCCCAAAACCTTGTTTCCAGATCCAACAAAGTCTTCAACAATAACGATGTTATGACCAGCCCTTAGGTGTGGGATTGAGGCGCCATAGCCGTTGACAAAATTAGATTCTTTCCAATTTCCATTTCCGGTCATGCAGGATTTTAGGGCGTGTAAGACACTAATGGACCCGTCTGTTTGGCTGTTATTATTGGCAGCCGTTAGAGTGGTCATGTTGGACTGCAATAGCCATTTCCGAGTGATTTGCTTTCGGATAGATTCACAGGCGGTTCCAAGTTCTTTGGATGTTAAATAAGTGAACCGCCTTAGTAGTTTTTCAATCAATCTTTTTTGAGCCGTATTGGAACCGAAATTCCACAAGTTAATGAGTTCAAAGGTTTTCGGTTGTAGCCAAGGGCATTTGGTAGTAAGACCAAACAGCCTTTTGAAAGTCGCTGGGTCTAGCTTTTCAGGACTTCTTGGAATCCTATCCTCTGGCATATCACTTCAATCTAGAACCGACTAAGATGATTGGCTAGATCCAGTATTTGCGTTCTTTATCTTTCACCCCAAAACCTCCTTTTAAATTTGCCCCCGACTGGAAAGATCGGGGGCAACTTATTAAGAGCCGAAATATTGCCCAACGTTGCGCCATTACAAAGTGGGTTTTAAGGAGATGCCCGAATAGCGAGGATTTGGGCGAAGTGGTGAGTACCGAGCCCGTAGCCCAAACCCGCAGCGAGCAATGAAAACGGGTTGAGGCAAACTGACGGAGACCGCTGAAGAAGATTTCAGGGAAAGTTAGTGTAGCCGAATCCCAGTCTGAATTGCCGGGCACTTCTCAAAACCCATTTGGGCGAAGCCCCGAGCGAGTAGAAAACCCAATAAATCGACGACCGAGCGACGCGAAATGGCAGCTGTTGTGTTCTAGTGGTGGTGCGTTGGTTACCGAGCACACGACGTGGGAGGTGACGCGTGAAGGCGAAGAGTTTTTACTTGTTTTCGCGCGCATTTTATGTTTTACCATCTTTTATGGTTTTTAATTTAGGTAATCTTTGTGGTCTTCACTGCATGGCGAAGTGACTGCATTTCGCCATGCCAACATTGTGTGGAAGATTTATAATTTTTTCGATTTATGGTTTTTCTCGGATCCAATAAGTGGTGAAGAGTATTTCAAATAAAGATCAAAAAGGAACGCGATTCTTTCGGCTTCACTTGGAAAACCCTTTTTTCCGTAGGCAGCGTCAACGATTTTATCAAGCGCAGCATGAGCTTTGAGAAGTTCAACAGGCATGCTCAGTGGATCATATAAATCAGCAAGGGTGCTGTCTTTGAATTGGCTCCGTGTTTCTAGAACTCCTTTTGCAGCACGTTCGATTTCATTTTTTTGCGATGTCAAAATTGATTCTGGCCAAGGATAGTTATTGTAAACAATACCTGTAGAATACCGGTAGTCACTTTTTAGTCTGCCGCAAACGTAGCGAACCCATGCCATGTGCATTGTGGAGTGAAGTATGCCAAAATGGAACAAATTCGCGTCCGAAGAAATTTTAACCAAATTACTACAAAGCGTTTCGGGATTCATAAATCCAATTGGAATATATCGCCGTCGTTCCGACGAGACTTCAGGTATTACCAAATAATTTGATGTTGGCATATTTTCAACGTGAAATCGAGTTGGCGTTGCAGCAATTGCTCGTGTCGGTGCGCTTTTACTTTGTAGACGAACATCCCTCACTGCTTCAACTCGTTTCATGACTGCCGGCATTTTTCGAAGTTCTTGCGGTGGGCACTCGCCGAGCCAAAGGCACCAGCGTTCATAGCCATTCAAAAACTCATCTGACCCAATCCAACGGCGAAAGCACCTTGCGGAAGCGGGCTCTGTTTTGATAAATATTTCTTTTTCATCGGGAGTAAAGAGATAATGTCCTCCATCAATGGGTTTATTTCCAATTCCAAAATGTGGAGAATCGCAGAGAGGAGAGCTTCTATTTTTCAGAAAAACATCTGATGCGTCAACCAAGTAAGCGTTAATATTTGAAACTTTTGTTTCATGTGGCTCGTCGGAAATATCTTCGTAGGTAAAAAGCCTCCTTTTAGTCGGCTCGGCCAACCCGAATCCCACGATTACGCAAAAAACGGCAGCTACGCCCTTTGCTTCATTTGTCCATTTAAATGTCTGATGTGCAAAATGAATTTTTACATGGAAATGATTCCGCATTGCACCCCAGAGAACGGCAACCTGTTCGCCTTGGCAAATTGAATTCGTTGATACGAAAGCAAACTTTGCGTCTTCTTGCTTCAAGTAGTCTGAAGCCTTCTTGAGCCAACAAG
>JAYUHW010000223.1:0-3797 GCA_043766615.1 Fibrobacteria bacterium
ACATCTCGGATTTCCAGTTTGTGCCGTTGCTTTTCCTCTTCCAATTGCATTTGAGTCAATCGTCCGGGTGTGGCATCGATTCCCATTACAAGTATGGCAGTGAGATTTTCATCCCGATCCAGTAACTTTCGATACAACAATTGCAAACGGCGACTCTCATTGGCCGGCCCCACAGCAATATCCAGAATGGGCGCAAGTGTTGCCAGTTTTTCCCAGCGTATATCGCGATGTCTGGCGCGCACTAAATCAAGCCACTTGGTAAATTGCAGAACCTGCTGTGGAGAAAGGCCCAGCGCTACGTCAAGTGTTAACCGATCGACCGGCGGTCCACCTGTAGCCAAGCCAGCCATAGCGGATGCAGGGGTGACCGAAGCATCCAGGTTGATCAGGAAAAAATCGGAACTGCCGGCATCCATTGGATATTCACCCGATCTTGGCTTTTAGGCCCCCGAAGATCCCACGATCTCCTCCACCGTCATTTTAAAATCTTTGACGAAATCGGCCTTATCAAATCTTAAGGGTTTTTCGACATAGCTCTTGGCTCCGAGTGCCAGACAATCCAATAGTAGCGGCCCTTTGACTGCGGAGATGACCAGGATTTTTGCCTTTGGGAATTCTTCCAAAATTTGCAGCAGGGCGCCACGTCCGTCTAAGGTGGGCATGGTCAGATCCATGGTTAATAAATCCGGTCGATGCTGGCGGTACAAACTGATGGCTTCTTCGCCGTTCTCACCCGTCCCGCTGATGGTGAACCCAAGTACATCCTTAAAATACCGACTGAGTTGTTGGATTTGGAACATAGAATCGTCCACTATGACCACGGAATTAGCCATGGGCTCCTCGTTTCTTCATCATTACCTCCACACCTTTTCCATGCCGTGCTGTTCAGTCAAGGATCTGAATGCAAGCTGCATATCGGAAGGCCAGTTTTTGTGGTGAACATTTAAAATCGAAGCACAAACCTTCTTCCGCGCGAATTCGGTAGGCTTGGTTCCCTTGGTAACTTCCGACCTTTGGCGGGGAAATTTCCGTGTTGGCGACATTTTCCAGCTTGGAAAGCAGCCAGGCCAGTCGCGAGGAGACGAAGTTCAATATTTCCGCGTTGGCGGAAACTACAAGTTTGAGGGCATCTTCCTTACTTCGGTCCGGGAACATCCGCTTGCCTAGGCGCAAAATGGAATCCGTTTCCATAATCAGAAAGGAAAGAATTTGCGATGCCGGTGAAAAGGCGAGCTGGGAGAGGACAATGGGTGAGTCGATGACAATCAAGTTTTCGGATGGTACAGGCAATCCAGCATAACTATCCGGATAAATATCCTGTAGGCCGCCGCCCATGAGGCGGACCAGGTTGTTTCCGATGAGATCCCGGACCACGGCTTCTTTCATTTGCCTTGCCATTATATCACTTCCTTCTGCCGGATTCCTCAATATCATTGACTTAGGCCAGCCCTTTGTGATTTAATTTTTGGGTGGAAACCACCTCGCCCCCCGACAAGGAAATGCCTCGGGTGCTTCATATTGATTATCCAGGCGCCATCCTTAGATTGCTTGAAAACACATTTCAGAATCAGGGTATGATCTGGGAAAATACTGAATCCGGCGCCCAGGGACTGCACTTAGCCTTGGTTCAGAATTATTCTTTAATTCTTTTAAGTCTTCGAGAGCCGACTATTGATGGCCTGAGGATTGTAAAAGGACTCAAAAGGGCCGGTGTCAACACGCCAGTGGTTTTGTTCATGCCGGCTCGTGAGTTGGAACTGAGAAAACAGGAGCTCTCTCGATTTCCCAATGTGATTGCCTGTCTTTCCAAGCCGCTGGATTTGCGCCAGGTCCAAAAAACCGTGGAGTTTATCCGTCTGCCTCCAGCCTTGCAGGTCAAGGATAAGGCCAAATTGTTAGAGGTGCTGGCGCGAATTGAAGAGGCCGTGAGTGCTCAAGTTTAGCATTGCCGCATCCGGTGATGCGCTGAGCGCCACTTTACGCGTTAAAGGTTTTACCCCGATGGAATGGCGTTCAAAATGGCTCGGACCTTCCGGAATGGATGGCCCTGAGCGCCTCCGTGTGTTTCTGGAAACTCAAGGTTTAGATCCTAGAAGTCTCCGCCTGGATGTTCTTAGATGGATTTCGGAAACGCTATCGGCCACCACCGATGAAACTAAAGTTAAGGACGTTGAAGTCGTACAAAGCATGGAGATTGCCCAGGGCGGCCAACCCTTGCATGAAGAGCCTCTGGGCTTGACCTTTCATCATTCCTATTTGACAAATGCTGAAGCCATTTCCGAATTGCGTCGAAAGGCCGATGCTTGGGGCTTTGGCGGCATTCGGGAATCCATCGATCCGGCCTATTGGGTTTCCTCTGGGGCTACGGTGCTCAGCTTCCAATCCATTGCGGGCGGTGTCCGAGGTAGAGATGTTTTCGGCTCGCCTATCCCGTTTTTACCCTTGGGTGAACGACTACCCGCTTTTGGAAAATCGTTATTCCTCAAAGAGAAAAAACTAATCGCCGTATGCGAAGGTGCATTAATCGTTGAAGATGGCGCACTTAAAATCCTGGGCGCCGATAGTTTGCCGACCTGTCAAGTGGTGGTAGCCACCGATAAAATGACCGCGAACCTAGTACTTGGCGGCAATTACCTGAATGACTGGTCCGTTACCATGGACATGGTTCAGTCCGCGCTGCAGGACCAAAATGTCAAATGCATGTTGCCGGTTGCAGAAATACAATCCGTATTGGATCGGTTCAACCAAAATCATTTGCCTATAACGGTACTTGTTTCGCAAGGACGCCCGCCGCTGGAGGGCGTGCATGGTCACGCGCAAATGATCATTGATCCAGAGCCCGAGGTCCCGCTACCCGGAATCGATGGCAGTATTGATTTCAAAAACTTTTCATACTTCCGTACCGTATCCAAAGGCACGCGTTTGGCCGAAGTTCATCCACCGCAACCCGGTGAGCCGGGTATGAATGTACATGGAGAACTGATTCCGCCGCCCAAGCCAAAACCATTCGCCACTGAGCCCGGTCCGAATACAGGCTTTGAAGGTATCGATCCTCTTTACCTGGTGGCCATGAAATCGGGGCGCCTGGCGGTAAAAAATGGTGTACCCGAAGTTGTAGAAGTGCTGGATGTTGCCGGTGATGTCTCTCTAAAAACCGGTAATATTGAATTTCCCGGGGCGGTGAAAGTTTCCGGTGATGTGCATAACAATATGGCCATTCAGGCGGTAGGTGACGTTGAAGTGGTGGGCACGGTCGAAGACAGCTTTATCCGCTCGGATGGGGCAATTATCATCAAAGGAGGCGTCAACGGACTCGGACACGGGATCATCAAATCGCGGCTCAGTTCCGTTACCATTGGCTATTTGCATAATCAGCGCATTGAATCGAATTCGCATATCGTGGTCTACAATGAAATAATCAACAGTCAGCTTCTGGCTCGGAAAACCATTACCATGAAATACGGTAAATATTCGGTACTCGGGAGCCATCTTTTAGCCGGTGAAAGTATGGATCTGTTCAATGTCGGTTCTGATGCCGGCGGCAAGACCATTCTGGAATTGGGAAAGGATTTTGAAGTAGAAAAGGATATTGCAGCAAAAAGTAAGCAACTTATTTCCCATTCTCAGGATTTGGATTTCCTGCGTGATATGGACGATCAGCTGGCCCGCTTGCTGCGCATGCGCCATAGCCACTCGGATGAAATGATGCTGCTTAAAAAACGCACTGTAGGCGCTATGGAAAACCTCAACATTTGGATGGAATCCTTGCGGAGCGCGCTTGGGGAGCTTTCCAAGCG
>JAYUHW010000224.1:0-5706 GCA_043766615.1 Fibrobacteria bacterium
CCGCATTCACCCAACCAGATACCCCATGGTTCCTGACCGAAATGCTTCCAATAGTTTTGAACCGCAACTCCCAACTGCCCTTCCACTGAACGTGGCGACTGTCTTAAATTAGGTAAGAAGCCATGCGTGGCCCCACAGGTGATGATTTCCAGGTTACCCAGCTTTTGGAATTTGCGGAATCCGTTCAAAAGGTTACGGTGGTATTTGTTGAAGACTTTGTGACACTCTTCGAATAGATTCCGGTACATGGCGGCCAAATAGCAGAATGAGGGATCATTCTTGGTGCGCGTGCACTCTTTTTCAGCCAGTTCCCGTAAGCGGTTGATGTGATTTATGTAACGGGTTTGCAATAACTCGTCCGCCAGCATTTCGCATAACGGCGGAGTGAGGCTCATGGTGATTTTAAAAGGGAGACCGTCCCGGTGCAGGGCTTCAAATACCTGGAGAAGAGGGATATAGGTTTCTGTTATGGCTTCAAAGAACCAATCCTCTTCGAGGAAGCGGGCGTGTTCGGGGTGTCGGACGTAAGGCAGATGGGCGTGCAGGACGAAATTCAAATATCCCATCAGTTTAGGACCAGCTCCTTCAGGTTGTATGACAAGGAACGGCCGGTGCCCGAACGGGAAGTCAATTCCAAGGTTAAAATTTCCTGGTCATAGGGAATCTCGATACTAAACTTGCCATGCTTGTCGATAGCCATGTTTTTGCCGCCAATTCGAATGAGGGTTCCGGGTAAAACCTTTCCGGAAACTTCCAAACGGGTTTTAGGTGCTGCGACACGCTTGCTGGTGTTTTCGGAACGGTCTGAACGCGACCAGGAAGAGGAACTCATACTTTCCGAACTGAGATTCCATTCGGGAACAAAAGCGCGGTGGTCTTCTACCACAATATGCTCAGAGCTTCCCAGAGTTTTGGTATGCTGTGAGGAGTAGACTAACACATCACCCTGGTCAGATAATCTTTTTTGGGTATTCGCCCAGCTCTCCGGCAACTCTGAAAGATTGGATGGGAGGATGGAGATAAAATGACCGCTATCGCTGAGCCAACCGAGCTCCACTTGATAGCGTTGTCCAACTTGAGGCACCCCGAAATACCACTTACGCGCCCAGAAAAAAATCGGAATGAACGTGAAGTTCGGCTCGAACAAGGATTTGGATTCCCAATTGATTTTCAGAGTTTCCCGATAATTTCCATTTTCCACTCTGGCTTTGGCTTTTTCAGCAATGAGGTCCGGAGTGAGTTCCCAGTAGGAGAACATATAATCCGGATCCTTGGGCATTAATACCAGTTTTGACTCGCTATACAAATTCGGTAATTCTGGAGTCTTTTCCGGAAAGCCAATTTCGCTTTGAGCGGGAAGCTGTTGAAAATTTTTTGTTCGCCAAATTTTTTCTTTGCTTTTACCTGGCCTTAAAATCGAAAGGGTAAATTCCTCCAAGCCGAGGGCTGCCTCTTTTATTTTTTTTGAGATGGCTTTTACAACAGATTTAATGGGAGAGGCTGGCTTGGCTTTGGCTTTGGCCTTGGCCGTAATCTTGACTGGTGCTTTGGTCTTAGCCTTAGCCTTAGCCTTAGCTACTGGCTTTTGCTCAGCGGACGGCTTTGGGGAAGATGCTTTAACGGCGGACTTTGGTTTAGCCGCGGATTTGGGCTTTGCCTTTTTATTTTCTTTAACCGGCGCTTCTTTTTTTGGCTTGGATTTCTTCAGTGGACTCTTGGTGGTTTTTTTTGGTTTACGATTCAACATTTAAACCCCCAATGCCAAAGCTACCGTCTTTTCCGGACCGGTTGGCCCCAGACCCCTACGCCGGTCAGTGTTACGGAAAGCTTAATAAAATCTTCTGTCCAAAAACTACTTTCCAAGGACCCACGATGTCCATACTTTAAAGCAACATCCACTAAGTTTCCTCTTCTACCCAAAGGTAGGCCAGCTCCAGCAGTTAAATAGTACAGATCCGTTTGGTCTAAATAGAGACGTTCAAAGCCTAAGCCTGTGCGATAGGAGACTTTTCGAAAATAGCGTTCATAGGGTCCGCCAAGTCCCTGAAATTCATATCCGCTACCCAAGTGAAAGGCTGGATTCAGGACAGTTTGGGCGGTTTTTTGCCAAGATTCCCAGGAAAAATCGGCAACCAGCGTTTGATTGGGCTTTATTTTAATGGCACCCCCAACGGCCGCAGACCAAGGTAATTCACGTTCCGTTGTAGAGTCTTTCCCTGTTCCTAATCCAGTAACTGTGCGCCGAAGGGTTCTCTCCAAAGTCGCCCCTAAGGCACCGGAGGCGGCCAGGCTAAATTGTTTCTGCCGAAATGTCACAGATGCCGAAGGGTAACCTCCATTGCTACGCGTAGAGAGCGTATCTCCGATTAAGTTTACCCCGTTATAAAGATCCAAATTATTTGGACTACCATTGAAAACACTGCTTTCTATGGTCCGTTCGCGGCCAAGGATAAAATGATAGCCAAGAGCTAGGGAAAGAATTGGCATAGGGGCATAGGCAATGGTGCCCGCAATTTCATACAAACCACCTTCTGCATCAATGGATTGAATCGAGGAAGGATTTGGAGCATCAAAAGGTGTAAAGCTGTAATTGCGATGGAAAAGCTGACGGTAGAAAAGGCCAATATTCATGGGCCAATGCGTTTGAAAATTCATGGCAATGGCAGGCAATAAAAAGGAAGTGGTTCGATTGGACGTTTGAGTGTCCTGGAGATAGTCGATATCGCTGTCAAAGGTAGCTGCGAAGGAGGTTTTATCATTCCAGGCCGTACGGGAAGGATTGGGCAGTGACGGACCCGATTTGTTAACCGATGCCATACCGGCTTCGCCCATGGCTCGTTCACGGGCGTTGTATGAACTCACAGACAGCCCATAGCCTTCGGAAAGAACGCTTAATGGAGACGTTTCAGCCTGAATGAAGGCAGAAGAGATTGCGATTAGAGAAAAAATACTTCGGGTAAGGAATACTCTCCGGGACCCCATTTTAGAGCTCCTTCTTCAAGGGGTAGAGATACAGATCAATGCCTATCGTCAGTTTGCCGCCTTGAATTTTAGGCGGAATGACAGAAAGAACGGGAAAAGGAATCAGCTGTGGCTGGGTGACCGACCCAGTCGTAACGGCCGTGTCTACGGCAGATGAAAAAGGCTGTACCAGAAAATCGGGAAACACATTTAAACCTGCATCGGCCCGGTTCAGGAGTCTTTGTATTCCAGTTGTAGCCCTCAAGCTGAGCGTTTTTTGTCCAGGGAATAGCAGGTGAGAGAACCGCTTTGAAAGTGAGGTGAGTAGTTCTCCTGTTTTTTCATCGCGAAAAAAGTTGTTCTCTTCAACTCCATGGCTGCTAAGGTAGTATGCGGCTTGTGCTGAGTTTTTTCCTGCTGTTACGGTAAGCATTAGGCGTAAGGAACCAGATGCATTGGCGATGACAATATCCTTCGTTTCACCGACATGAACATATTCCGAATCATTCTTTAGGCTATCCTTTCCAAACCGGACAATAACCTGATTCAATCCGGAATCCATAGAAGGCATTTTCCTGTAAAGGATCGATATGCTATCCAGAATTTTAGAGTAGTTGCCGTTTTCGTAGTTGTAACCAATAACGGTGGGTACATCAAGCGGGATGATTTTGAGGCCTAAGGCGCCTGATGGGGTGCCTGGTAAGGTTGAATCGATATCAGAGGCCAAACGCATGTCCAATGGCAAGCTGCCTTCCAAATGTAAGGAGTCAGCAAGGGGTAAAATGATTTGACCAAATGGAATGAAATAAGTGAGATCGAAATGTCCCTGAATCGCACGCGACGGTGGGGTGATACCTTGGCGGAGCAAAGCAGCATCCAGGCTATCAAGTAAAACGGACCGGTCCAATAGAATATGCAATCCACGCATCTTGGCGGGTAGCATATCAAATCGAGAGCCTTTGTATTTCAAGGTGTAATTTACTCCACCCAGTTTGCTGATGATTAGGGTCCTGACCCGCTGTTTGACCGTTGCACTGGCTGGACTGAAGTCGGTTTTTCCGAAAAGCAGGGCAGGTCCATAACTGGAAGTGATTTCACCGCCAAGTCGCAACATGGCGAGTCCGGTTTGAGAATTATTGGCAATTGGCGTCAATTGAATTTGAACCAGCCATTTGGTGGAAGTGGATTTGCTTCTCAAAAAGTTGCGAAGGTGGGGAAGCGATTTGGCTTGCAAATTATCTTTGGCATAGGCCCCTTTGATCTGCAATTTGATGGTATCCAAAACCGTTGCCTTGGGCAAAGCAGCCGTAGTATCTTGATGGATGAGAAATCGTCTATTGTAAAGATTGAAAGTGTCTTGTCGCGCAGCGTCCGATTGCGCCGACCCCGCAGTGTCCCGATCGGGTACAGCCCAGGATTCCACCAAAAAGGCTAGACTGTCACGAAAGGACTTAGTGGTATCTACGCCCGTGTCTCCAACTGTTCCAATTAATTCTGCTAGACCCACGCCAGTGTTGGGTACAGCTCCGACAGAAAGTCGCAGTGAAGACGCACTATCACTTAGACTGTCGAGAAAACTGGTGTCTGAAATATCAAATGCCATGCGAACCTGGCCAGTAAAATTACCAGCGATTCCGGCCATCAAGATGGTATCGCCTAAATGGTTGCGCTCGGCATCCGTATTCCAAAAACTGTCTACGGGAAACGAAGGCAACACCACATGGTAAAGTGGATTTTTAAGGAGGATGTCGTGCTTGGCCAAATATTGACCACCTGTTTGATTGGGGCCATCAGAGATGCAAGAGGACAATAGCCATAGAGCAAACCCAAGTCCGAGAAGTCTCGGAGCCAGTCCGGAAATGGTACGGACCCAATGAGGAGGAGCAAAAGAAAATTTGGAACCCATAGGGGAAATCCGACTTTCCGCAAATCAAAATTTTGCGAATGGAGGGGAACTATCCCTTTCCAGTTGTTCCCTCTGCAGGGAGAACGGGCTCAAAATATAAAATTTCCTACATTTGAAGTATGGCTTTCAGTGCATGTTTCAAAGGATCTCGAACCGGAGAGACGTATTCTCTCGATCAAGTCGTTTATAAAGATTCGGAAGGCGGCTTACTCGAGGTTGTCCATGATCTTGATTCGTTGCGAGAACGGTCCGCCCAAGACTGGAAGAATCTATTCGAGTCACGGAGTGGCTCGCACCAGTGGCCCTTGGCTTCTGGCATTTGGGGCAAGCAGGAATGGGTTTTGCCGGGTATCCCGGCCGAAGACATCGTTTCACTCAATGAAGGGTGGACGAATCTTTTCTACGCCCAGCGACTGGGCAAGCATCTGGGCTTGGACGATTTGTGGGTTAAGCTGTGTGGCAATAGCCATACGGGTTCTTTCAAGGACCTGGGGATGACGGTGCTGGTTTCCCAAGTGAACCATATGCGAAAACGAGGCGTACCCATCAAGGCTGTGGCTTGCGCGTCCACCGGGGACACTTCCGCTGCCTTGGCCGCCTATTGCGCCGCCGCTGGTATTCCCGCGGTCGTATTCCTGCCGAGCAATAAAATCAGTGTCGCCCAGCTGATTCAGCCGATTTCCAACGGAGCCATTGTCCTCTCCTTGGATACGGATTTCGATGGCTGCATGAAAGTCGTCCAGGAAATTACCGAAGACAAAAGCCTGTATTTAGCGAATTCCATGAACTCGCTGCGCATTGAAGGTCAGAAAACCATCAGCATTGAGATTTGTCAGCAA
>JAYUHW010000225.1:0-12538 GCA_043766615.1 Fibrobacteria bacterium
CAGATAACCCAAGCGGGTGAGGCTGTAAGCGTTTTAGTAGAACCGTTGAGTTTTACGGTGGCGGTGACGGGACCATCGGAAACATCATCATGCCAATCGTTGTTGTTGGCGAACTCGGTGAGCGGTTTATTGTGCGGAGAGGAGGAATGGCCGAAACCACCCAGTACCAATAAATGGCCCTCGTTATCGGTTTTCATAAGACCCAGCGGGACATTCTCTGTATAGAAGCGGCCGGTATCAAAAAGCGCAGTGGCATTGATTCCTTCCAACGACCTTTCTCCCGGATCAATGATGAGCTTGCTTCGATTTTTCTCCTGCGCATTTCTGAGGGGCGCATTGGGATTAAGGCCGTCAAATTCCTTCCAAGCGGCCTTCTTATTAGCCAGGTGCGCGGTCCATTTGATTTTGGCGTCCGCGGCGGTGATTTCCTTTACGACATTTCCGTGCTTATCATATCCAAAGATCCGAAAGCGGGCGGCTTGCCGCTTAACCCGCATCTGGGCATCCTTATAGCCGCCAGTGGGAGGATCGTTGACTCCCGGAAGTTCCGGGCCGATGAAGTACTGGTCCGGACTATTGCCCAAGCGGGCAATGCCTATTGCCGGGTGAATTTTGAAAGTGACAATCCTATGCATATTTTTTTTCCTTAGAGTCTTTTCGTTGCCTGTACTAAATCAATTTAATCCATTTGGCTACCGAAGGAACCCCGCTTCCATTCAGTACAAAAAGCATGTAATAACCTTTGGGTGCAAAGGCATGGGGACTGCCCCCATCCGGTGCGGTGGCGATTAGATTATTGGGATGGACATGATCATGCAGAAAAGACAATTCGATCACGCGCTGATTGGTTTCAGTTTGATGGGTAACAGCCATGGGTTTTACCAAGGTGACTCTTGTGATCGTGGTTGCATCCGCTGTGGCAATGGTGAATTGCGCGCCGAAGTTTACCGTGGCAGGGACGCTGGAAATCGTCGGCCTGGGTCCCTTGAATAAATAAGGCGGACTGAAAATTTCAATGGTCCCGCTGCTTGCATCATTGGCCCAACCGGACATCATGACTTTTCCACTGGGCAAAAGAATCATTACCGAATGGTACATGCGGACAGAAGCCAAATTGGCCATCGCCGACCAGGTATTGGCAACCGGATCGAAAAGCATGCAAGGCGAATTGGGGGAATTAACGCCGCCGGCTACGAAGACGGTATTGTCGGGAAGGAGAACGGCATTCGGTTGCCGACGGGGATTCGTATCGGGCAAGGGCGCAGTCAATGTCCAGGTGCTGGCGGAGGAAAGGAAAGAAGCATCGATTATTTCCGCAGCGGCATTGATACCAGCCCCGGAAGCATCACAGCCTCCAACCACCAGGATTCGTGTATGTGGGCAGGTATTCCGGTAAAGTACCACCGACATGCCTTTGGCCCGGTTTATGGTGGACGGAGCAATCGGGTTCCAACTCGCCACGGTTGGTCCCGTAAAATGGAGCATGGCGGAATCGTCGTTAGCGGCAGGCGCGCCACTACTGGCACTGCCCCAGCCGGTGCGGGTATAGAAAAGCACGTTATTGGGAAGCAGGTGTAGGCCGGGATAAAGATTAGGAAAGCCTAAAGTTGCGCCGCTTATGGTCACAAAGGCATCGGTCGCTTCATCATAAACTTCTATATCATTTTGTAGGACGCCATTCTGATCCCATCCGCCCACCACTAACATGCGTCTATCGCCCGTGGTCACGGCAGTAGGGTACCATCGCACCTTGTTCATATCGCCGCTGGTCTTGGTCCAAGTTTTGGCTACTGGATCAAATTTGAATCCTTTATTCGCTCCGGCCAAGGGCCCGAATCCACCGCCGCCGACAACGAGCAGTTTCCCATCGGAAAGGAAACTATGCCCGCTGCATGTTAATGAATAGGTTGGATTGTTTAAGGGAAATTCGAATTGTGGATTGACTTCATCGCTAGGATCCCATATGGGCGTGGGTCCATTGTCCAGAAAAAGCACTTCGCCGGTATGCAGTAATGCCGCATGCACAATGCTGACGCTGCCTCCGCCTTGCCTGGGAATAGTGTAAGGCAATGTCTTCCAACTTCCGAAATTGGCGTCGCTCAACAAGTCGAAAAGCCTTCCGAATTTAATATTGGCGACTTCACTGACTTGATCCAAATGGGTGAAGCCCAAGGGAAACTGTTGCTCCCGCACCTCAAAGAGAACCTGGGCGGAACGGGTATCCATCAACATCGGCTGCTTGGCATTCGGTTTCTCTTCAGGTCCCATATCCGCCATCTGTTCCGCAGACATGGGGCGAACGGGCATGTTCATCAGATCAAATGGGCTACCCGCATCATTGATAAATTTCAATATCCGCCGATGATGGGCAGGATTCATTTTAGTTTTTTTATTGGCCCGTTCTTTCATTTTGTGCTCCCTGAATACTCTGTTTAAATGAAAAGCGATTAAATGGAAAGCGGAGCCACCTCGAGTTTCCGAAAGGACTCCGCTTTGAAAATACTCCTCAACAATTACATGGAGATGGTGATGGATCCGGTCATCGCTGCACCGTGAATTCCACATTGGAAATCAACCCTGTCCCCCATGCCACCTGTCATGGTGACCGTCTTCATTCCCAAGGGAACCGGAGTGCTGGAGTTGGCGGCTAAGTTTCCGCCTGGACCCCCATTCACCTCGGGTCTATTGATGCTACCGGACTTGGTCATGGTTGTCACGGAATGAAACGTATCCACGAAATTAAAGGTGACAACGGTGCCGGTGGGCACAGAAATATCCTTTGGCGTGAACTCGAAATTCTTAACCGTAATTGTAGCGGCTGGTGCGATGTCCTCATCCGGACACATTTCGCCGCGGGGCAAAATTACCGATTGACCCCCGTCTACAATGAGCAAGGAACCCATCATGCCGCTCATCATATGGTCCAGGAAATGGCAATGCATATGCCATTCGCCTTTGGAATCGCTGGGCGATTTTCCACCGGCGCGCATAAAACTGCCAACGGCTCCATTGATGGTAAAACCAAACGAACTGGCGGGTCCAAAAATCCGGGTGTCTTCGAATTGAGAAACAGCTTTGACTTGCGCGCTGCCCTGTATGGCTCCGGCAGTATTTCCATCCGGTCCCGGTACTGTCCAGCGATGCCCATGGATATGGAAGGTATGCACATCTCCCGTTTGACCCATACCCACCACGCCAAAACGCATTTTGGTCGAGGTGCCGGCCACTACGGAAGGCGTATTGCCTAAGTAGGTTCTTCCATTGATATTCATTCCCGGGGAACTGGTCAGCTTATGATAGAGCTGTAGGTAAATCGCCTGGGTTGGCGGAGTTTTATAGCTACTGGTGCAAAGTCCCTTGATGGCTGTCAAGTCCGTATTCAAGTGGAACAAAACATTGTTCTCTTGGACGACGCGGCCAAGTTCAGCGGGAAACGTTTTCGCCACCTTATGCGCGGTCATATTCATTTCATGCGGCCCACCGGGATGGATGAGATCCAGAATATGCGGTTCCACAAGGCCCAATTTTTCTCGAATCCCCGCGTCTACAAATACCTGCACAGGCAATGGGAAGCAGGATAGGGCAATGGGATTTCCTATTTGACTATTGTCTGGAAAGTCGGAATTGGAAACCGTGAAATCATTTTCCGTATCAGCCGGGTTATGGATAATGACCATACCGATAGCGCCTAATCCCATATTCTTATCATCGCAGAAAGAGTGATCATGATACAGCCATACTCCGGCGGTGCTGGGCCAGCCTTGCGTTGTCCAAGAATACACAAAGGTGCCTCCCGGAGGTACCCGGTCACCCATTTTAAGCGTGCCAAAGTTGGTGCTGGCGCCCGGGGCCACGGCATTCCAAAGCGCTGTTTCGTTGGGTCCGGCTATCTGTCCGGCAGCCGGTGTGGTACCGTCCACGCGTTGAGTAGCATCGGCGCCGGATAGCGGATACGCTCCATCATGCTCTTGCTTGAAAACAAAACCGTGCACATGCAAACTGTGGGCTCGAGCCTTGGTTGATTTGGTCAAGCGCATATCCAAATTGCGGAAATGCACTTTTATTTCTTCACCCACATTGCATTCAATGGGAGGACCTGGAATGGTTCCCATGGTACCGCTATCGGTTGGATCTTTTTCATTAATGTCCCAAGGATTGACTTTACGATCATCGGGTACAGCCCATTCGGCAATACCTGCGGCGGGGTCGGGAGCTTTATACCTGCGGAAAATAAGGGCCTCCATGACCTTTCCATCCGTATCCCGCAGAGGCGCATACATTCTGCGGGTATGGCTCACGCGAACGCCAGTGCCTGCTGCATTAGGCGACGTGATGGTGACCACTTCCGATGGCTTTCCAGTAATAGCCAGCGCATTGCGACCGGTCATGCGGTCGATATTATTTGGCATGGTGTCCCAGTACCTATTTTCCAGTTGAATCCAAATTTCCGGCATGAATTATCCTTTGCGATGCGCTCTGTAACGCGTATTCCCATTGCCTACTCTGAAACGGATTTTCGGCTTACTCCGGTAATGAACAGATTTCCGACCCGGTGGTCAGTCAATTACACGTATTGATACCCCAAGGAAACGGTATTCCGAGTATCGGCCTCTGTATAGGTCCATGGAGAAATCGCTCCGGCAATGACGGGGTTTTGATGGCCGCCGGCCGGACTGTTGTACCACAGCCACCAGAGTCTATCCAAATTGGCATGATGGAGCCAAAAGACTGGGTCAGCAGGCGATGTGCTGGGATCGCTCATGGTTCCACCCACCCAGACGTGTACTCCGCCATGAATGCCGTTGATCGGGCCTGTGAAATCAGTGTAATTGGTTTGTCCCATAGCTGCCGGCACTCCGGAAACGGTACCGGCAAGCCAACTTTCCGCGCCTGGGCTACGGATAACATTGATGGTACGGGTCGGCGTGTGCACGGTAGGCAAAACGCCCACGAGCCAATCGGGAAAATGTTGTTCGCTCGGCTTGGTCCAATCCCAATAGGGAATGCACACATCGGGATGATACCGGTGCAGGGCTTCTTCAAAGAGGTGGAGGAAAATACGATGCCAAGGCAATAGCCTGAGGCTGCCATGCTGCATATACGAGCCCGCATGCAGATCCACCATGGCTCCTAAAGTGCCGTCGCTATTCACCATATTGAAAGCGCAGATATACCGGGATTTTTCGATGTCGGTTAGGGTAGCCTGATCTTTCCGTTTGCAAATCGGAGGAAAGAACCAAGGCCATTTTCTACTGAGTGAAAGGGACGCCTTATCCATCTCCAACATTTTCGCGAAGGTCATGGAACGGGACAGGGTGGGGAGATTTTCCAGCACCAATTGCTCGATATTTCGATGTGCGCGAGAAATCATGATCTCCGTCGCACTTGATTTGGGTTTTGATTTTGATTTTGAATTTGACTTGGGCATTGCATCTCCATTCAGTGGACTGATTGGAACGCGTATTCCTTTCAGTGGTTTATTGAATCGGAGCTTTAGACTTTGAGAGATTGGAGGATGGTAACCAAGAATTTAATTTTGCCTAAGATCAAGGTCCAAACGGGTCCAGTGCCGACGGGAAAACTATCGCTTCGGTAAAAAGTGTAGCGGTGAGGGGAGCGAGGAATGGGTAAAGTTACCTAATGAAAGTAAAGCTTTTGAAACTCCGTAGGCTTGTTTTTCCGTAAAAACTTTTAATTATCATTTTTTAAAATTCTATTTATGATTAATCCAGCCCTTTTCACGGGTGCCAGTACAGGTACTCTAATGGCATCATATCCTGCGGATATAAATTCCATTTCTATCGATTGTTCCATTTTATCCAGATACTCATCCTTCCTAAATGGTCTTATGCCATTCGCAACAAACGGTAATCTGTCAAGTATAAAAACCAGTCTATAAATTGCCCGTGGAAGCTCCGGTTCAATTATTTCCGGATTTCCTCCCAGCCGTTTAAAAGCGTGAGATCGACTAAAAGCACAACTTTCAAGAATTAATGGATTCGATGCTTGCCCTTCCAAAGCTTGAAATTCTTTTCTTATGCTGACTTTTAGTACCTCTTTCCTGAAATTCAGATCATCAGCAAAAAAATCGATTCGGTTACGGGCTCCTGCCTCAGTCAATAGGCCCTCAATATCACCAATGTAGCCGTAGCCCTTTTCCTGTAAAAGACGGCAAGTGGTTGTTTTTCCAGAACAACTGACGCCAGCTAAGACTATCCAATTTGTGTGTTTTAAAACCAAAAACACGCCCCCAGTTGGAACCCTCTCCATGATTGCGAGTCTAATTCTAAAGAATAACAGCCGACTTAGTGAATGGCAAGGAAATCGCCCTGAGCTGTGACAAGATCCATTCAATGAAACGCCTGTCATTGGAAACGATTCATTATTTTTTAAATTGGTAAATTCTCGTGCTTTTCTTAGTGTGACGGCAAGCATAATTCTCTGTAAATTGCCCATAAGGAGCGATCTTTGTCAATTAAGGATTTATTTAGACCAAAGTGGAAGCATAGCGATATCAATATTCGCAGGGACACTGTGACGCGATGCCAAGACCAGGTAATTTTAACGGATATAGGCAAAACAGACTCTGACAAAGAGGTGCGTAAAGCCGCCGTGGAGCGCATTGCAAACCAGGAGTCCCTGTTTGAGATTGCAATGAAGGATGTTGAACTGGACGTGCGTAGCGCAGCAGCAGTCCGCATTGAAGATCAAAAGGTTTTAGAGGTGATTGCCAAAAACAACTCTTTTGTAGAAGTGAGGTTTGCAACAATCAAGCGTCTCACTAACCAAGCCGCTCTGGCAAGTATTGCATTAATGGATGCCGAATCGAATGTGCGAAGAGCCGCCGCGGAGCTCATTGCAAACCAGGAATTCCTGTTTGAGATTGCAATGAAAGCTGTTGAAGTGGACGTGCGCAATGCAGCAACAGTACGCATAGAAGACCAAAAGGTCTTAGAGGTGATTGCCAAGAACAACTCTTTTGTAGAAGTCCGCTTTGCAACAATAAATCGCCTCACCAACCTAGGCGCTCTGGCAGGCATTGCATTACTGGATGTTGACTCGAATGTGCGGAAAACCGCCCTAGCGCGCGTTGAGGACCAATCAGTATTGGTGAAAATTGCAAGTGAGGATTCAGATACCACTGTACGCAGCAAAGCCTTAAACCGTATTGCTGACCAGACTGTGCGGGATGAAATAATTTTAAAAACAGGCAATCCCTTCGATCGTAAAGAGGCTGTGTCCCGATTGACAAATGAACAGCACCTACTCGAAATAGCCCTAAACGACGAGGATTGGCGTATTTCGATATTTGCAACGAAACGAATAAAAAATCAAATTATGCTATTAGACATTGCCACAGGCAAATTGAAATGGCGAGGGGAAGACTCGGAACTGGAAGTACGTCAAGCCGCAATGCAAGGTATCACCGACCAATCAACTCTTATCGAAATCGCTAGAAATGCAACGGACCTACAGGTACGCGGAATGGCTTTGTCATGTATTACTGATTACAATTGTTATTCGGAAATAACAGACCAAAAATTATTAGCGGATATCGCAATAAATTGTTCCCAGACCTGTTACCATATTGGAGTAGACGCCGTCAGGTATATTACTGAACCCGCCTTGTTGGCCGAAATCGCAAAAGATAGGAAGGGTGCCTTTCTTTACTACTTTAAAGTTCGAGTTGCTGCTGTTAATCGCATCAAGGACCAAGCAGTATTGGTCCATATTTTACATTTTGATTCGGATAGAGAGGTTCGACAAGCGGCCCTCAAAGGCATTGAAGACCAGGCGATTTTAATCAATACAGCAAAAGAGCACAGCTCATGGCATATACGTCAAGCAGCTGTAGCGAGGATAATGGACCAATTCATTGTTATTGACATTGCCAGAGGCCATTCGAGATGGGACGATATTGAAGACAGCCAACGCGTAGTCCGACAGACCGCCTTGAAACGCATTCTTGATCCAGCCGTAATTATAGATATTGCTAAAACTTATAATCGCCTAGATGTATGCCTGTATGCTGTCGAACTCATAACCGACCAAACCGCATTGGTGGACATTGCCAAGAATAGGGAAAGCCGTGACATTCGTAAAGCCGCCACATTAAAAATCACCGATCCAGCGGAATTGGCCTTCATCGCTAAAAACGATCCGGAAGAACGAGTCCGCGTGGCAGCTACCAAAGGATTAATTCCTTAGTGTATCCAAGAGTTGGGCAATAATCCTTATGCAAGCAGCGCACCCTAAAATTTCGTTTCCATGTTCTTTGGGCACTTGTAAAACGGGAACTGTACTGAACATCACTCCGGTTTACGTGAACCGGTACCTTGAGCCGCAGACCCCATAAAGCGAAAAACCTTTTCACCCGGCTTGGCCATTCCCATATCCTTGCGTGCTACGCTCTCGATATAGCCGCTGTCCTTTTCCAACCGGACTTTTTCCACCGCCAATTCCGCGCGCACTGCCGTTAAACTGTCAAGCTCGCGGGCTTGATCGGCATTGGCTTTTCTCAGCTTTATGAGACCGAGTGCTCCCCTTGGGCCACTCAGCACATGGTAAATGCCTAATCCTAAGATGCTTAGGATCACATAGCGCAACCACTTTACTTTGCGTTTGGATGGAGCAGGTTTGGCCATGGCTGAAAAATAACTCTTTCTCAATCTCATTTTAACATATTCGCGTCTCGGCTCCCACGGAAAGGGCTTGGCTCCCAAAGGTCGACGGTTCAAAGCACCCGTAACCGATGGACGCGGCAACAATACCTCCCTGCTTCCCATCATGCCCTTTGAAACAAGGCACCGGGCATGCGCTTCACCTTGCCTTTCAATTCCAATTCCAGCAATCCTGCAAGCAGCCGATGTGCCGGTGCTTCCCGTATCCCTGCCTTCGTGCGCGCCTGTGCGGAGATGGCATCCAAGCTCATCGGTACACTTCCAAGGACAGAAAGTAGAAGGCGCGACTCACCATCCAGCCCTAGGCCACTAACAGCAGAGTTGCATTCCTCCGTCTCCCCTGCCTCAATGTCCGACTCCAAATCCGGTCCAACAAGAACCGCAACGTTTGCACGACCTTCCAAACTTCCGGAATGGCCCTCTTTTTCCACTGGTCCCTCCCCTATGCCTCGGTGCCCGTCCCTAATTGCCTTTGAACCGTTTTTCATGGCGCTCGGCCCCTCAACTGTTTGCAAAACCCTGCGAGCCGGTACTGCCTGACTCATCCCCTGCAACACCCGGATGATATCCACATGGGACTCGGCCAGATGGGCTCCTTCCTGGATTAATTTATGCGGGCCACGGGCACCGGGATTGTGCACGGGACCGGGCACCGCAAAAATTTCGCGGCCCTGCTCCAAGGCGAACTCGGCGGTAATCAACGCGCCGCTTTCATTACCCGCTTCCACCACCAAGGTCCCCATACTCAAAGCGCTGATTAGCCGGTTGCGCCTTGGAAAATGCGTTGCATGTGGCGGCGTACCCATGGGAAATTCCGATATCAGGCAACCCTGTTGTGCAATCCGGCGCGCCAAGGGCATGTTCTCATTGGGATAAATCCAATCGAGACCCGAACCCAGCACCGCCGCCGTGCGCCCACCCCCCGCCAAGGTGGCTTCATGCGCCACCGTGTCAATGCCACGGGCCAGACCCGATACAACGGTAAATCCGGACTCCGCCAACCCCAGGCATACTTTCCGGGCCATGTCCTTACCGTAACTGGAAGGATACCGGGTCCCAACTACGGCCAATGCTCTCTCGTCCTCTCGATGCCATTCACCCTGCATATACAGGAAAGGAACCGGAAAGGGTAAGGACAGCAAGGGAGCCGGATACGCCGAAGAACGATACGCTACGATGCGAACCCCCAGGCGTTGGCAGGATTCTTCCTGATGGCGCACGGCCCTGAGGTTGGGCCCGGAAAGGAGACCAGCCAAACTTTCTGCTTTGAGATGCGGACACGCAGCGCGGAGCTCATCGCTCGCGGCCCCAAACACCCCTTGCGCGGATCCAAACGCATCCAAAAGGCGCCTAAAGGTGGCCGGACCCACTCCAGGCACCAAGGTCAAAGCCAACAAGAGTTTTATTTCATCCGGCGGAAGGTCGGCAGTATCCCAGCAGTTGTCCATGGCTTTTTCCTTTTTGTTCCCGGCCCAATTTTGTTCCGAACCCAAATATACTGCACATTTGCACAGTAGATCAAGGCCGAGGCAGAAATGCCTTATTCGAGCATTTTTTGCACATTTCGGACCTGAAAATTTGCTCGGAACGGTTAAAAGCCTTCCAAGGAGTCCTTGCCTATGAAAACCTACAGCCTCCAGAACCTCCTCGAAATCATGGCCAAGCTCCGATCTCCAAATGGCGGTTGCCCATGGGACCTCGAACAAACCCATCAAAGCCTGCTCAACTATTTGATCGAAGAATCCTACGAGTTTATTGAAGCCGTTGAAAATGGCGACCTTCCTAATATGCAAGAGGAGCTCGGTGACGTGCTCCTGCAAGTCATCTTTCACGCCCAGCTTGCCAAAGAGGCGGGACATTTTGATTTCGACCAAGTAGTGCAGGGTATTTCCGAAAAGCTGGTGCGCCGACACCCGCATGTGTTCGGGGACCAGCGCATTGAAGGTGCGGAGGCCGTGGTTAAGAAATGGGACGAGCTTAAAAAAATTGAGAAGAGCAGCCAGACCGTGGCAGAGGAGGGCGGACTCGGTAGCATGCCCCGCAATCTACCTGCCTTGCTCAAAGCCGAAAAAATCCAGAAGCGCGCCGCGAAAACCGGTTTCGATTGGCCCGACTACTCCGGGACGATGGACAAAGTGCGGGAAGAATTAGAAGAACTGCGGCTGGAAGCGATTGCGGAAAAGCCCGATCCAGACAGGCTGGAAAGCGAGTTTGGCGACCTTCTTTTTGCCGCCGTCAGCGTGGGACGGTTTTTCCACTTGAATCCGGAACAAGCCTTGGCGCGCGCCAATCGTAAATTCATGACGCGCTATGCCGAAATGGAAAAGCTTGCCAAGGACGATGGAAAGCCCATTCAAAGCATGAGCTTGACGGAATGGGATGTGTACTGGAATCGGGTCAAGGGGGCAGAGACTGCCCTTGCAGAGAAGCCTGCGCTTGCAGAGAAACCCGCACTTGCGGAGAAACCTTCAGTGCAGGATTAAATTATTGACGATTAAGCCGCCGAAGAAAACGATGAGATAGCCGAACCAGAGGAACATCAGTGGGTAATTGAAAATTTTGTCTTCCATGCGATGCGAGCCCTTGGGTTTCGCTTTGAGTTCTGAGAGATTACGCCGTAAATGCTGAACGCTTAGCCATAGGCCACCTAACCCCACCACCAACAATAAAACCACCTTAATCGCACCCATATTTTCCAGAACCTTTCGAAAACACTCCAAATTGTCGGTAAAAAGGGGACGGCGTACCATTCTAAGGGCCAGTCACCTTGCAGTTTGGGGTTAAAATTACTTAATTTATGGCACGTTGTGGATTTCCACTTCCCCCTTCTTTCAGACTTCGGAAACTTTGAGGGGTGGGAAACCGCACTGGAGACTTGTTCTATTTACCTAATTTGGTAACAGGAGATTTTCTTTTGGATCTGATTCAAAACATCACAGACCTTGCTTCGAAAATCGTCGAAGCCGGAGGCTTGGATCTGGTCGATGTGGAAATTTTCCGTGCCGGCAAGCGCCGGGTTTTACGCATCTACGTGGGTAAAAAAGGTGGCGTCAGCGTTGAGGATTGCGCCCGCGTCAGCCGTGACCTCGGAACCTTGCTGGATGCCGATAATGTGATGGAAGATGAAAACTATACCCTTGAGGTTTCGTCACCGGGCCTGGATAGGCCCTTCAAAACCCTCAAGGATTACCGTCGCAACGTGGGCAACTTCGTACGCGTTTCTACCAGCGAACCCGTCGAGGGCAAGCGCATGATGGTGGGTAAATTGGAAGACGTCGATGAGACGTCCATAACCGTGGATACTAACGGGAAAGCCCGTTCCATTCCCCTTGGCCTAATTGTACAGGCCAAGGTGGATATCAGACTTTCCTAGGAGCTCAGGAGCAATACATGGCAGCGGAAATTTTTGAAAGCCTAAACCTCATAGCCAAGACCAAGAATTTGGGTCCGGATGTCGTGGTCTCCACGCTCCAACAAAGCCTGATGAATGCGGCTAAGAAATATCTCAATCTGGCTAAAAATATTGAAGCCGAAATCGACAAGGACTCGGGAGAAATCCACGTGTACTTGCGCGTCAATGTAGTGGACGATTATCCCGATGTGGATCCCGCCCTGACACCGGAAGAAGTGGCTGCCTTTGATGAGAAGTACATGCTCATTACCGAGGCTCAAGAATACAATGCCGATGCCATCGAAGGCGATTACCTGGAAATGGAAATCCCGATTGAAAATTTTGGCCGTGCCGCCATCCAAAGCGCCAAACAAATCCTGCTGCAAAAAGTGCGGGACGCGGAACGCGACAAGATATTCGAAGACTATCAGCATCGCATCGGAACCTTGGTATCCGGCACCGTGCA
>JAYUHW010000226.1:0-11171 GCA_043766615.1 Fibrobacteria bacterium
TAGACAGGCTCCTTTCTCGATTACCACGTCGACTTCATCTTGATCCTTGTCTCGGAAGTGATGAAACGTAAAGCTCTTTGTGGGAATAGGTCGATAAGAGGCCCGATTATGCGGGTGGAGGGACAAGCCGTAGTGCACTCATCTACCCCCTATTACAGCGAGTTTGTAGATTGGACACCCATGCATAACATCGTTCGAAAACAGATTTTGTGGGGTCTGGCCGCCTGCTCGTTGGTCTTTGCATCCGGCACCCAATTGCACAAGCCCCTGTTCAAAGCTTCCGCTTCCGCTTTTGCGTCCGCAGCTGGAGCCTCTCCGGCCGGAGCTTCAGCGCCAGATACGTTGGAAGTCTATTGCCTTTATGTCGAGTTTAAAAATGAAACCGTTGGTTTGGGGGCCACGGACGATGCTGTGACCACGGGTCTTGGGACTTTTGGTTCGGCGGGAACAACCAAGACGGATCCGGAAAAGGACAATAAGTACACCTTGGACCCCAATGGAAATTTGCGTTTGTATCGCTGGTATCTGGAAAAACATTTTGAATTTGCCCGGAACTATTTTGAAAAGGTTTCCAATGGGCGCGTGACCGTGAAGTCGCGCATTTTTCCAGAACCGGATGGGTGGGGAAGGGTGAGTCCCTATAGCGTGTCGCAGCGTATGAAAGCTTACAACCCTTCGGAACTGGACAAGGAAGGGAAGCAAAAGATCAGCGACTTTGCCGAGGAACGCGGTCAAAAACTTCTGTCCTTTGTCTACGAGAGTGTCAAAAAGGCGGATAGTGGCCAGGACACCACACGAAATCCCTTCATGCTCGCGGCCAAGGCGGCTCAGCGGGATTCTCTTAACCACAATACCAAGACACACAGATGTTACCTCATCTTCCATGCCGGCCACTCACGGCTTTTGGACGGTGGGCAACTTGGAGCTTTTGGAGCCAACACACCCAATGACTTCACCGACTTCTTTGTCACCAAGGAAGATTTCCATGCCTTGGACAGTGCCACTAAAACCGGGAATAAGGGTGGCGCGCCCGATCCGGATAAACGTGCTGCCGCCCATGGGGTGAGGCTCAGTACCGGTGACACGCTTTCGGAAATCATGATGCTGTCCGAGTCCGCCAGTCAGGATAAAGTGAACTGGGGCATCAACGGAATACTCGTGAATCAGCTAGCGCGGCAAATGGGCATGCCGGACATGTTCGATATCGTCAAGGGCATATCCCAGCTGGGCAATTTCGATCTCATGGACTTTGCAGGTTACAATACCATGAATGGATTTTTACCTGTGTATCCGTCCGCTTGGGTCAGGGCCTATATGGGCTGGGAGGATCCGGTAACGGCAAAGCCGCAGGCTAGTGGTGCGTTCAGCGAATATCCCATTTGGAGCCCAACGGCAAAACCGAATCCATCCCGCATCACTACCGTTAAAGTGCCGCTTAATGATCGGGAATATCTGCTGGTAGAAAACCGGCAGCGGGCCGCCGGGGATTCCACTGTGACCGTTTACTTCAGTAAGCCCTCCAGTGTCGGCGACTTGGAATTCAAAACGATCGATTCCCTCACGGTAGCCTTCTCCAAAGTGGATTCCATTTTTCTCGATTCGGTTTGTGACACCAAGGGTAAGAACTGCAAAGTCAATCCGTACAAACCGAGTGGCATCATCACCGGTGCCAGCAGTTATGATTTGGGGCTTCCCGCCTCCGGACTTTTGGTTTGGCATGTGAACGAATGGTTCATCTCCCAGTTTCTGAAAAACGGCGCCGTCAATGCGTATCTGGGCGATACTTTGCGCAGCCAGTACAAGGGAGTGGAACTGGTCGAGGCCGATGGCTCTCTCAGCATCGGAAAGGAATTCAAAGACCAGTTGGGGCAGCCCGCGTTTGATTATGGATCCGGTTCCGATATGCTGCCGCATTTGAGTAGGAAGCAAAAAAACCCACCAATGGATACTACATGGCAGGATGCTACCGTATTGAATGCCATTGGACCTTACGGCGCGGCCAATACCAATGCGTGGAATGATGGCCGAACGCATATTCGCCTGGAAGCGCCGATGCCGGAAAAGCCCAATTTGGAAAAAGGCAAGCTCTCACTTAGTGGAGACTCCATATTCAGCGTGCGCGATTCGGTATTGAATCTGAGGGTGTACTGGCCCGATAATAAAACCGTTCGACAAGCAGCCGGTTCTGCCTGGCCCGCCAAATTGGATATCGCCACTTCCTCGCAATCACTCAATGTGATCAAAAATCCGGCAGGGGGATCCTTAGTTGTTTCCTTAAGCGATCGCGGGTATTCCCAAGCATTTACGGCCTCAGGCACTCCAGCCATTGCCGCGCGGGATACTTTAAAACCGAAGCCTGGGTACGATTCCGTCAAGACCTTGCTTCCCAGCGGCATGACCAAGGACACGACGCCGATTCCCGTGAACTCCTTGTCGCCACTGCTCGGCCACCCGCTCGGTAGCGCGACTCTGGGTGATTCCGTAATGGCCGTTTTGACTGCGGACAAACTTTATTTTATTGCTGTACGCGCGGCAGGATTGGCGGTCAAATCCAAAGATTCTTCCGCAGTTACGGTAGCCTTAGCGTTACCTGGTGTGGCTGGGCCATTGGCTGCCGGGGATCGGATTTGGATAGTTACAAACGATCATCGAGCCAGGTCTTTTGGCTCAGACGGCACGGCCCTCGCAACTATTCTCCTGCCGGAATATGAGTATTGCGCCCTAGCGGCACTGCCGGGAAGCGGCGGAAAGCCCATGAACATTGTCGCCGCGGCCTTGGGCGGCAAAGCCGTGTTCATAGATGCCGCAGCTGGCAATGCCCAGGCCCTAGAAAAGCCTTTTGGAGATCTGGTTCCGAATACCGATGAAACTTTTACCGCCACCACGGCTGATTTCGATCGGGATGGAAAAACCGATCTCTTTCTACTTGGTTCCAAAGGCGCCGCCACCTTGGTCGGATTGGGAAGTCTTCCAAAGGCCGAGATCTTTCCCGGATTCCCGCAGCGTTTCCAGCGTAGTGTGCATTTTGTGGATACGGTTTTTAACGACAAAAGAGATAGCGTGCGCAAAGTAAATGATTTCTTCAGCGACGATCGGAGCAGTCCCGCCTTGGCCGATTTAGACCGCGATGGCCATCCGGACATTCTCTTTGCGGGGAGCAATTCTGTTTTCGCCATCGATTATCACGGCGCTATGCTTAAGGGCTGGCCTTTTCTTTTGGAGCTGCATCAAAATGTTGGCTTTACCTATGGAAGCCGTCTCCATCCCGAAACGGCCCTACACTCCACGCCACTAGTCTTGGCTCTTAACGGGCATACCACCGTTTTGATCGGTTCTCCTGATGGACTGATATTGGCCGTAGACAGTCTCGGAAAAAAATTAACCACCAGTTCTTATGATGCTGCCGAGAAAGCGCGCATGGGAATTTTAGCGGTGGATGGTTCGGATTGGCCTTTGACCATGGGCGGACTGACCTTGGATTCCAATGACAATCCAGAGGTGCACTTGTCCGCTTACGATTTGGACGGGAATGGTGAGCTGGAACTGATGGCGCAGTCTGGTACGGGCAGCCTCAATGTATGGACTTTGAGCAAAGGCGTGGCGAAAGCCGGGGCAAACTGGATGATGCCCGGAGGCAGTGGCGCGCGCCAAAATTATTTGGACGTGAGTGGTTGGCCAATGCCTGCAACCGGAGCGGGTACGGAAGCGATTGAAGAGTTCTATTTGTTTCCCAGTCCGTTGCGCGGTCCCGTGGCTACCGTGCATTTGCGGCTTGGCGCTGATGCTTCGAAGGCTCGCGTTCGCGTGTATGATCTGGCGGGCAATGTGGTCAAGGACCATGCGTGGCAGAACCTTCCTAAAGGCCTTCAGGCCTATACTCAAGCCTTGGATCTCAGCCGATTGGGGGCGGACGTCTATACCGCTTTGGTGGAGGTCACTTTTCCAGGTGGGAAGCGTAAAAAATTTGTGCGCTTTGGGGTTATCCGGTAAGGAAGAAAACTACTGCGTGGTCGCGGCCCGTGGGGGAGCCCAATCTGGGCTCAGACGCCGGGGGCGATTCGCCCAGATTGGGCTCCCCCGCGGGCCGAGTACATCCAGGGGTCTAATCAATACCGGGGGACCTGGTCGCTTGGGCGGGGACGGTGGGAGTGGCGTAGGGGCTGCAGAGTGGTGGTGGAGCGCGGTTAGACGGCGGCGATGTGGATGTATAGATGTATAGATGTATAGATGTATAGATGTGCGAAGGTGTGGAGATTAGGGGAAGGGGGATGGGATTGCTGGAGCGCGAGGGTTCGGGGCGAACCCTTCTTTGGGGGGAGGGATGGAATTTTTGGGGGCTGGGTGTCGGAATGTTTGGGTGGATTTTTAGATTTGTTTTGGAAGGAACCATAATTCAGCATGTATAAATTCATCATCATGGGCATTCAAGGTTGTGGCAAGGGCACACAGGCCAAGCTGCTTTGCGACAAATACGATTTCGTGCATATTTCCATTGGGGATATTTTTCGATGGCATATCGCTAACCATACCAAGTTGGCTGCGAAGGTGAACCGGATTATTTCCAAGGGGCAGATGGTCGGTGATGATCTAGTGGCCAAGGTTGTTTCTGAGCGGATGACTTGGCACAATTGGAATTATGGATTTGTGCTCGATGGCTTTCCCCGCAATTTTGCGCAGGCGGAGTTTTTGTTCGAGAGCTATAACATCAATGCTGTCATTCATATGGATGCGCCGGATACTTTGGTGACGGAGCGCGTTATGGCGCGGCGCGTGTGTGGGGGCTGTGGCCTCGATTACAATCTGATCGGCCATCGTCCCAAGGTGGAAGGCGTGTGCGATGTGTGCGGCTCCAAACTTCTGCAGCGTTCGGACGATCATCCTGAAGCGATTAAGAAACGCATCGAGGATTACCATGTTAAAACCGAACCGATGATCAGTTATTATAGGCGTATCAATATCCTTCACAGCGTGGATGCCACCAAATCTATTCCAACGGTCTTCGAGGAAATCAGAAAATCCTTGGGGCTACCTGAGAAACCAAGACAGATGAATTCGAATCCCTTGAGCACGGAGGCTCCAGCTTGAAGGGTATTATTCTCGCGGGAGGAGCGGGCACCCGGCTTTACCCGCTTACATCAGTCGCCAGCAAACAATTGCTGCCTATTTATGACAAGCCCCTTATCTACTATCCGCTCGCAACTCTGATGCTTGGAGGCATAAAGGATTACCTCCTCATTTCCACACCAGAAGATGTGCCCCGGTTTAAACAGTTGCTCGGGGATGGTTCACCTTGGGGCATTCGCATACAGTATGCGGTGCAAGATAAGCCGGACGGCATTGCCCGGGCCTTTACTATCGGCGAGGAATTCATCGGCAAGGATCCGGTGACTTTGATTCTCGGGGACAATTTGTTCTACGGATCCATGAAGCTGGATGAGATGATGAGCAAGTTCACGACTGGTGCAAAAGTTTTCGGTTATTATGTAAAAGACCCGGAACGCTATGGCGTGGTCGAATTCGATGCGAACAAAAACGTGATCGGCCTAGAAGAGAAGCCCAAAATCCCGAAATCGAATTATGCGGTGCCGGGGCTTTATGTTTATGACAATGATGTGGTCAAGATGACCCGCAGCCTCAAACCTTCGCCGCGTGGTGAGCTCGAAATCACGGATTTAAATCTGGCCTATCTTAAGCAGGGAAAGCTATCCGTGGAATTGCTTGGAAGAGGCATCGCCTGGCTGGACACGGGTACCCATGCCAGCATGCTGGAAGCGTCGACTTTTATTTATACGCTGGAAGCAAGGCAGGGTCTTAAGATCGCTTGTCTGGAAGAAATCGCTTACCTACGAAAATTCATCACGTTGGAAACGTTTAAAGAAACCGTGGGCCGTATGCCCAAGTCGCCTTATAAGGATTATTTAGTCAATCGATTCCGCGCCGAGGTGTAGTCCGTTTTGTGAATGCCCTCCGGCCCTCCGGCCCTTTGGCCTGCGGGCGTCTATCCGCCTCCTAAAAAAATCTGCGCTGGCAAGGCTAGGGATCGAGTCTCTGTAAAGAGCCTGGGCTTCCTGTCTTGAGTCAGAAGCACGCCCCCAAGAAAAGGTTTGTCCAACAATGCATCCAGGTCGCGAAAGTGCCGTGTATGGGCCTGGGCAGCTGAAGCGGACATCTTGATCTCAATGGCGATATAGCCCTTAGGCGTTTCAATAAGCAAATCCAATTCCCGTCCGTCCGCCGTACGCAAATGATACAGGGTCCAATCGGGACGTGCATAATGGATCTGCTTGTAGATCTCCGCACACACCGCAGATTCGAAAAAGGCGCCATCCGTGGATTCAAAATTACCCGTTAGTGCGCGGCAAATTCCCGGATCCAAAAAGTGCAAGCGAGGCATTTTCGATAAACGTTTCGAATGGTTGCGTTGCCAGGAAGGCAGCAGAAAAGCTTGGAAGCTCAACTCCAGATAATGCGTGTAGCGTCGCATGGCATCGGGAGTCACTCCGGCGAGACGGGCAGCTTCAGAATAATTTAGGAGCGTACCGGTCCTTAACGCTAAAACCTTTTCGGATTTGATGAACGGCTCCAAGTTGCTGAGTTGGGCCAGATCGATCAAATCTCTTTGCAGGTACGTTCGCACATAGTCGCGCAGCCAGCCCCGCTTATCCTCTTTGGATAACCCGTCCGTCTGCAGAAAAGGCATGCCTCCATGTGTCAGGTACTCGTCGAATGCTGCTTCCGCATCGGCATATTCCATACGGTCGGAAATAACGGGGGCTAGGTCCGCAAATATTTCCGCCGGAGCTCGACCTTCCGCCAAAGCCGTGGCGATTCGGATCAGGCCAGAGTCCGGGACGGATGCTTCCGGGCCATCCTCCGGAGCCAGTGTTTCCGGCAGGGTCAATGGGTACAAATCGAAAAGCGCCGCGCGTCCGGCCAAGGTCTCACGAATGTTACGTAGCAAGAGAACCTGGCTGGACCCGGATAGGATGAATCGGGTTTCCGGATTTGAATCGTGGGCGGCTTTAATTTTTTCCACGAGTGTCGGCGCTTTCTGAATCTCATCCCAAATTGCGCGCGGAAAGAATCGGGAGATGCTGGCAGCGGACTGTTCCAAATATTGCCCGCGCACCAGGGGATCGTCCAAATTGATGTACTGGTACTCGGGAAAAAGGTTTTGCAAGAGCGTCGATTTCCCCGTTTGTCGGGCTCCGGTTAAAGCCAGAATCCTACCCCTTGGTCCTGCTGCCGTTTTTTTCAGAACACCGGCTAATTTACGTTTTTTAAGGGACATGGCTATAATATAGCGTAAATATAAGTATATCGCACGTAAAATTACGCCTATTCTACTCGCTCCTTTATCAGCAAATCACGGATCATGGCAATCTGATCCGCATTGAGGAACGCTTCCGCCAATATCTCGATCTCTTCTAGAAAACGAATAGTGGTGGTTTTTTCACCGAGCCGAGCGTAGGCGTTGTAGATAGAATTCCAAATACCCGTATCCAGTGGAGCAAGGGCAAACCATTCCTTGGCCATCTTTAATGCGCCATCCCGATCACCTACTTGGAGCAGATCCGACAACAAGGCTTGATGGCTTTCTAATGATGCGAAGCGACTTAAGGGCAATCTTTGCAATTCCGCCACCGAGTCCGAGTGCTTGCCAACCGATTGATACGCCTTGGCCAAATCTACGCAGCAATGAGCGCACAACAGGTCCCGGTAACTTTGCAGTTTCCCTGTAGCCAAGTCCTGTTGATAGGCATGGTTGAGGTCGGAATTGAATCCCTTGCCCAATCCGATGGGCGGATAAAAATGTCCGTAAAGAATCCAAACCGATTCTGATTCCTGACTGGCACTGGTCTGACTGGAAACGGTCAACAGTTCCATGCAGCGGACAGCGTGATTGAGGACGTCTGTCCAATTTTCCTTGAGAACCGCCAGCTTCATGCTAAAAAAGGCGCGCAGGGTTGGAGGGAATTCTGTGTCATCCAAAAAGTGACGCAGCATTCGTTCTACAGTCGGTAGCGCATCCGTTGGCTGAGGTATCAAGACAGAAAGCAGAGTGGCTGGAAGGGTTTCCCTGGCAAGTCCGGAACATTCCGAGGATCGCATCTGAATTTCTTCCAAGGCTTCCGAAAGAGTGTAACCGGCACCGAGCACACGCAGTTTGAGCAGGGCCTTTTGTTGCTTGGGTAGCTGCAAAGCTACGGTCGGCGGTCCAGTCCTCGCCTGCAACTTTAGTGGTGCCTGCCGGCAAGCCGTTTCCAACAAGTTTTGAATTTGCCGCGATTTGGTATGCTGTCTAACCGCATCGCGCGCAGCGGCAGATACGGATGCGAGCCGATCCGGATCGGATAGCAGTGAATTGAGACGCTCCTCTAATCCCGATGGTGCATATCGAAAGTAGTGCGCGTTCTCCTGAAAAAGTATGCCGACTTCTTGATTGGACTCCTCCACCAATGCCACAGCTCCTGTGGCCATGGACTCGAACAGGCGCATATTGGCCTCCCCGCGGATGGAATAGTTGAATACAATCTTGCTGCGGTTCAGCACCTCCACATACTCGCTGTCAAACGCCTGGCGCAAATGCACAGTGCGCCCATCCTTGGATGCTCTCCATTTGGCCAGGCGCGCCAAGAGACGATTGCGCTCACCATGGAGACCGGAATTCAAGTTTCCGCAGAAGGAAACGTCTAGGTAACGGGCTGGGCGCAAGTCTAAATCCAAGCCTAAGTTTAGGCAACGAAAGCGATCCGGGTCATGGCCGAATAGGGGTTGATGATGAATATTTGCGACACCGGATTTTTTAAGCAGCCGGTAACCGGGCCAATCCGTGAAGCAGAAATCGAAAAGTGGGCAAAGGTCCGGGAGGAAGCGGAGGCAGACGTTCCAATCGGTGATGAGCAGGATTTTCACGCCCTTAAAATCGGCAATATCCACGGGGATGGGAAGGTATTCGGGACTCGAAATGAGCAAAATGTCCGGTTGTTCGTTTTGAGGAATAAGAGGCAGAATATCCGATAAGGTGCGCCTTTCCATTTCCGCACGCCATTTGGGCGCTGTAGAGGGATGGAGCGGATTTGATGCAATGGTTTCAACAGATGCGGCAGCGGGCAAGTAGTTTCCGAAAGTCTGAATCGAAAACCCCGGAACGCTCGGTAGATGGACATTGGATAGGACGCGTGCGCGCAGTTCGGACATGGCGGGATTAAACTCCCGACGAGGAGCAGAAAGCATCCAATCGATGGGCTAACGCTTCGAATTCCACCAACAGGCGGACGAAGATCGGGTCCTCGGAGGCGGGCGAATGGAAATCGGCATAGTCTTCGAAAATTCCGCGGCCACGTTTGTCATCCTTGTTAAGGCAAGCAAGCATGCTGGACTTGAAAGCGGGAAGGCGATGTTTTTGAGCAGCTAAAAAAATCTTGGCGTTCCCAAGCGCACCCAACTCCTTTTTGAGAGCTGTCACGGTTTCTGAAAATTCGAACTCCACCGATTCCTTATTTTCATCTTGAGAGGAAACGGTCGACGGGTCAGTATGAACTTTCATGAGAAAGAACCACAGATAATCGACATAAGCAGCCAATGAGCGCGAAAGGTTTTCGGAATGCAAAAAGTTTTTGCCTAGACCCGGCGCATGCTCTTCCAAGTAATAATCCAGATTTGCCGGGACCGCGCGCAGCGCTTGCAGGGCCGATAAGACCAGGCGGGCTAGACGCGGTTCAAACAGGCGGCTATTCAGGAAGCCGCCCGCCAATTTATAGCTACGGCGCACCAAGGCATAGGCATTGTCCGACCACATCCAACCCGGAATGATTTCGTTTAGGCCAGGTCTCAATTCCGGAAGAGTCGTTAGTGGCTGAGTGAGAAGGGAGAAAGGACAGGCCAGTCTTTGCGGCAAAGCGATAATGCCGGCCGCGAAAAGCGAATAGGGAGCGGCAGAAAAATTGGCCGGGAACTTAATCGAACAGCCGAGTCCAAAAAAATTGCCTTCACCGGGACGGATTTCCTGATCCGGTTTTCGACCAGTGTGGTTGCTGCCTACCATGGCGCCGTAGGCGATATTGCCTCGCCCTTCCGGCCAGAGCGCGGAGATGAGCAAGGATTGATGATGGAATCCGACATGGGGTCCAACAATAGATGCTTGGATTTCACCTTTGCTGACTTCGGTACCAGGGCCGATGACGGATTCTTTGACCATCCCACCCCAATCAACGCTGGCATTTGTCAAGAGCACACTACCGCTTGCCTTGCCACCGGCGGCGACTCGCGTGCCCGGTAGCAACAGGGAATGTTCAATCCACCCCTCTTCCAAAACCCGGCAGGGCTGCTCGGAACTGGACAGTAGAGCGGACTCGCGGATAAGGGATGCGCCGGAAACGGTGGCACCGGGTCCAATCCATACGCCATGCAGGTGCCGGGTTTGCAGTACCTGGGCCCCTGAACCCACATAACCGAATCGGCTGGGCAATTTGTCCAGAGTGGTATCCAACTTTTTCTGGAAAGCCCGCTGTGCTTCATCTGGAAGTGAAATCGCATCCATGCAATCCTCAAGTGTGAGCCCATCCCACATCCAAGCGCTACGCGCCCCTGATTCCGTACCCGGGTGGAAAACCCGTCCAAGGCTGAACAGAGTAGATGCCGGACAATCCAGTATCCCGACATTAACAAGAATCGCTCCCGCTTCAATGATTTGGCACTCCAATAGCGAGACCCGGTATAGGCAGGCATTGCCGATTACGGCATCGCGCACGCGGCAATCCACCATGCCCGCCGCCCACTTGCGGCCATCTGGACCCGTGCAATCACCTTTAAAGCCCGCCAACAAAATGTCGCCCGCCAACACATTGTTCCGCACCGAAGTGAAGTCGGCACACGGCAGGCAGCGCACGCGAGACCAATCCGCACATACATTGCCCTGACGTTCCAACAGAGATTGCTCGCTCTCATTCAAGGGCCGGCCAGTCTGCAAGCGGGCTTGGGCGTGGACCAACAGTCGCAGACTGGAAACGAGGATAGACGTGTCCTGGACTTTTTCCAGCCTTTCCAAAAGTCGATTCAATGTTTCGGACGGATTTTTTCCGTTCATGCGTCCCTCTAGTCGGACAAGATAGATTTCTATTCTAATTTTGAAGCATGCCCCAGGTCCATGCCTTTTTCGATTTCGACGA
>JAYUHW010000227.1:0-3003 GCA_043766615.1 Fibrobacteria bacterium
CCAAACAAAATTCAAGGAGCTGCCACCCGTCACAGTTTTTTCGAATACTGTGCGACCTCGGAAATCCCTAATCTTAAGGAGGAAAGCAACTTTTCCAAAACTTGCTGGCAGTGCATAGTGAACCTGCGTAGAGCCAGAGAATGGATTTGGATAATTGTACAGGTTTAAAACATTTGCAGGAGCAAGGCCCGCTAATATGCCTGCTAAATATTGTGGATCACCCGCTACCAGATGATAATCATTTGCACTGAGCTCTGCTTCACTGATACGCAAGGAGTCACCTGTCAAAGGCACTACAGTCTTATGGAGCGACTCCACTAAGTAGAGGGGAATGGATTTGCTGTTGGACATCACTTTCACATAAACGCCAGACGATCCCTTGATTGCAGACGCTTTCAGTGGCCAATGACCTTGCCAGGCGCTCACATCGTTTTGCAAGTATTCCGCCAGGGACTCCTCTGCCCCATCTTGCCGGAAATATTTAAGAACCATACGGAAATCTTGGCCAGGCACATCCGGCGGCTCACCATATAGGCTTCCACGCACTGACTTGCCTATCATCAAGGACATTGCCGCAGTCTCATTATAGATTCGTAAATTGGCAGCCCACTGATTTTCAACTTCTGCCGCCTGCTTAGCGCTTGGGGCCACTCCGGAGCGTGTTGCATCCAAAACGGGAAATTTCAAGGTCAGTGGGGTAGTGGGTCGTATAGTCAAACCATCCCATGGTTGAAGAATAGTTGTGTCCTTTACAGCCTCCCAACTTCCCGGTCGGCCAGCAGTATACCTGTATATGGTGGGCATGGCCGGTAAACTTGAGGTGAGCAGTACATCCGACATTTTAATTGGGAAATTAAAGGGCAAAGAGAAATCAGTATACTGACCCACCGGCAAGAACAAATCAAAATTTTGGTAGTCTAAGGAAATGCCTGCTCCTGAAATAACATCGTAATTCCGAGTGGAACCCGCCCAAACGGCTTGTCCAGAATCATACTTAACCGCTGAAGCAGCACTACCGTCAAAAACGGTAAACGAACCGACACCTTTGCCAGTCCCCTTATACTTCATCAAACGCATTTCGCTTCCACTCCATTTTGGTTTCCCAACTATCCTGGCCTG
Source organism: Fibrobacteria bacterium (assembly GCA_043766615.1). GTDB lineage: Bacteria > Fibrobacterota > Fibrobacteria > UBA11236 > UBA11236 > Chersky-265. Next base: position 1,120 of record JAYUHW010000227.1, read on the forward strand.
ACTGCCGGTATCGGCATCATCCCATGGGTATCCATATAGATTCCAACGATTGGCTGAGAACAGCTTTTTATCTGGACCTTGCAAGTTGGCATCCACGAAGCGGCTTCGAATAAAGCTCGAGGTTCGAACCAACTTTGACCCGTCGAAAATCGTAAAAACAACCTCAATACTCCGGGAAGCTTTTCTACCCGCGTCAGCATCTTTATAGGCTTTGACCATGGGAATCTGAATAGTGGCTTGAGTCAATTCCCCTGTATTGGAAACCACGAGATTGGTATTTGAATAGGTCACGGCGGAATTAAAACCTACTGCAGAAACCGTGTCCAAATTAAATGGGCGCGTTTGTAAATAGCCTGGTCCGGATTGCGACTGCACACCTAAAGCCTTTTGGAAATATTTATAGAACCGGTCTTTAAGGGTGTCAGGTTGCATTCCAATAAGACCTGAGGATAGCAGCACAGTTTTCACCGGATAGGTGCCAGAGAAAACGCCCACGGCACTACCGCCTGCCGGAACCACACTCGCCATGATTAAAGGGTTGGAAGTTTTGAAATCGACACCTTTAAAATTTACAGTAATTGGGACAATACTGTCCCCGGCGGCTTGAAAATCAAAAGTGGGGGGTACAGCGTCTGTAACTTGAATGGTACCTGGCTCAACATCATCAGCCAACTTACCAAAGGCATAGGTCAAAGTACCACCCTTGTTGCCTTCAATTATCAGGTAATTTGTGTCCAGTACCTGCTCCAACCGCCAAGTAGAAACGTGAGCAGGACGGCCTGCAGGATCCGCAGGAAGTAAAAAAAGTTCCTTACCGGTTAAATCCATTTTTGCCGGCAATTTTATCTTGGCTTGGAAGGTTAGATTCGATCCCGCTTGACCCAAAGTGGTTCCAGAGATATCCAAGATTATTTTTGGCAAAGGTGAAAGCAGGCTTAAATTGAAGGCCTTTGATGTATCGATGCGCACAAATTCAGGGTTTTTTACAACAACTCCCGAGGCGGCAATCGGTTCTGACATGGAGATCCGAGTGGTGAAAACACCTACCACTGATCCGTTGAGGTTTAGAAAAACACCGTTGTCACTGGGACAAGCCTTCTTGGATAATGCGAAGGAACAAGATCCTGTTTCTACAGCAATGCCGGTTGTCAGTGTATCGGTGTAGGCGAATCCTAATAACCGAGACCCAGCCTTAAAGCGACTATAAGCTACGTAGAAATAATATAATGTCCTTTCTTTGAGATTTAATGCGGAATCCGAAAAGGCACCACCACTTAACTTTTTCATGGCATAACTATGTTGCTGCGCTTTCGGCATATCTTTTAACTGAGCCTTGGGAAGGGTATCCCACCAAATATGAATAGAATCGCTTTCTAACGAATCATAATTTTTACTGGAAACCTCAATATTGGATTTTGAAAAATCATTGACTGCGGCCTTAGCGGTTATTTTCAGTCGCCCCATCACTTTACTCAGGTCAATATTCACTTCCATGGCACCGACGTCCTTATTTACCGTTGGCCTGGGTTTACCGAATAGGTCAGTTAATAAATTGACACCGTAGACTTGGCCATTTGTCGACTGGGTACTGGCAGCCTGCAAGGATGGACAAGGATGGATAGAGTTACAGGAAAACGCAGCGCTTAACCCATTCTCTAAGCTATCTACAAAAGCTCCGGAAGTTAGGTTCATACTTCCTGCCTGATCATTACTGTCCAATGCCCCGGCATCTACTTGACCCTGCAGTTTTGGCTGGCCAGTGGTAAAGACATTATGATCAAGGACGGGCTTCATGCCAGCACCTGTCGAGTCCAGAGGCGAGCCTATATTTGAAAAAAAGTTATTCGCTATCACAGCGTTTAATGCGCCACCCTGCTGGGATAT
>JAYUHW010000228.1:0-30451 GCA_043766615.1 Fibrobacteria bacterium
TTGCTCTCGTAGATATAGCCGAGTCCTTGCAGGATTCCACCGAGTGGAAAAACACCGGTACACAAATAAAAGAAGCGCAGGAAAAATGGAAAACCATTGGACCTGTGCCTCGCGATCAATCTGATATCATTTGGCAGCGTTTTCATGGTGCCTGCGAAAAGTTTTTCCAGGCACGTCGCGTTTTCCTGGAAAAAATGAATCAGGAAAAGCCCTTGAACCAGGCCAAAAAGGAAGCCCTTTGCGCTCTCGTTGAAGGCCTCGATGCCTTGCCGGGTGATGCCGAACGCTTCGAATGCATTAAGCAAGCTCAAGCCACTTGGAAGGAAACGGGTCCCGCACCACGGGAAGCGGAAGACCTGCTTTGGGAACGATTCCGGAAGCCCATCGACGCATATTTTGAAGCCCGCAAAGCCCGCTTTGGAGAAGAACAAGCTGCCCGGGAAGAAAACGCAAAAATCAAAGAAGATATTTGCGTGGAAGCGGAATCCATATGTGGATCGTCTGAATGGAAAGCCACCATTGATAAAATCAAATCGTTACAGGAGCGCTGGAAGGCCACGGGCCCGGCTCCTAGAGAATCGGATCGAGATCTGTGGAAGCGTTTCCGCACGGCCTGCGACAGCTTCTTCGATCGCCTTAAGGAGAATTCCGCGCAGCGCGATTCCGAACGGGGCGGCAATCTGCAACGCAAAACCGACCTCTGTTTCATTGCCGAAATGATGAGTTCCCAACCCCCATCCGAAGCGGAGGCTGCCGCGCGTGCGGCTTGGAGCGAGAAGAAACTCCCCGTCGATATTGAACGTTTCCGTTTGGTCGGTATCGATTGGAACGACAATACCGAAAAAATCAAAGCCCTACAAAGGGAATGGAAGAAAATCGGACCCGTACCGCGCGAGGTTAGCGATTCCATCTGGGAACGCTTTCACACCGCCTGTGACGCGTTCTTCGAGGAACGCCGTATTGCCTTGGGATTGCCTGCAGAAGACCCTCAAATCAGCCTTGAAAAGAAGCTGGAACTTATCGCAGAAGTCGAAGCCCTGGCCCAAAATCCTGGTGAAGATGCCGTCGCCCGTATCCGCAATTTACAACGCGATTGGCGTCGTATTGGAGCCGTACCAAAAGCCCAAAGCGACTATGTTTGGAAACGGTTCACTGATGCCTGTGACTTGGTGCTTGGCACTCGGACCCAGCGCCAGGACACTCCCGGCGCTGGTGAAGTGGAAACAAGGTCAGAAACGGAACTGGCCTAAAATTTCAAAATTGCGCTGAAATTTCTAATCGCCTTCCTTACTAGTTTCTCTACTTCTATCGAAAAAATCGGTAGGCTCGCAGAAAAAAGTTTTCCTTCAAAGCTTTTTGCCCCAGCGCATTTACCGCTCCATTGTGAGCACTGATCGGTGACGGATTCCCTAAGCCGTCCCCCCGATGGGATGCATTAACGCCTTTGACGCTTACCGATGTTCCCGGCATGATGACAATGCCGGCATGCGCCTGCTGAAAGGCCAGGGCCGCCGGGCCGAAATCGGTTAGTGAGCCCGTAAAATGGGTGTCCGTAGCGGCGAACGCGTTTGAAGTCCATGGATAGTGGCCGCTATACCCATTAGCAAGGAAGAACTCGAACAGTGAGGCAACGGTCTCCCCCACCGGTAAAAGGCGGGCATTATTGTTGTTCACCTCAGTGGCGGCAGCCGGCATTTCGCCCATTACCAGTGGCTTATCCGTGATCCCGTTATTGGTGGCTGAAGTGCGTACAGGGTAATAAGGTTCCATCCAAAGATAATAGTGGATCTGGTAGAAATCTAAAAAGGCCTGCGTGTCCACGAATTGCTTTTGCAAATTAGCGTCGCTCCAGTAATTCCCAACGCCAAATTTTTCGCTGTTCCATTTAATGGAGGCGCTACCAATAGTCACCAGAACCTGACTGCCCGAATGATGGATGGCGGCCGCTGCCCGGGCAGCATAGCGTTGCATATTGGCCACCGACACTGATGCGTAGTTTTCACTCATCCATTCCGGCTCATTGCACAAATCAATAGCAAAGAGATAGGGGTTGTCCTTATATCGCTGCACAAAGGGGACGATGTACTTATCCAGAATCGTCTGTACTCCGCTGGTGGTATTATAGACCGCCAGCCAGTTATTGAAAATCGTGGAATGGGCTTGAGTCACATAATCCCAAATATATGGGTTCACATGATCAAAGGAAACCATGGTAGCCATGACATAGATATGATGGGCCGTAGCCAGTCCCATAAGATCATCCACATCCGTCCAGAATTGAGTGTTGATGCCCGTTACGCCCGTTGAATTGGTTTGAGGCTGCTCGGTTCCGTTACAGCTGATCCAGATACGCACGCTATTGATCCCTTTGGCTTTTAAGCGGGCAAATTCACTGTTCCACCATGCGTGGTCGTAATTATTGCCGTCCGTACTGCCAAACTCATTGAAAAAATTCCAAGGGGTGTTCGCGCCATTGAGATAAATGGGCTTGGCATCCACCATCAACTTTGTCCCTTGCACATAGATGCGACCAGGAGCGGCTGCAGCAATGGAATTGTGGACGGGCAGCTCGGCCGAGCTGTTGCTGGCAAGCCCCAGGCTAATCAACGTCAGCACGATGAAGAATTTTGTTATGGACATGGCACTTACATCCTTTCTGTTAAATATTTTCGAATCAAAGTATTCGTCGAGGCATCATGTTTGAGCGCCGTGGTCGGATTTTTCTCTCCTGCCTCAAGCTCTGCAAGGATTTTTTTTGCCAATTGTTTTCCCAGCTCCACACCCCATTGATCATAGCTATTGATGCCCCAAACAATGCCTTGCGTAAAAATTTTGTGCTCATACATGGCAACTAAAGCACCCAAAACATGTGGCGTTAATTTTTTGAAAAGAATGGAGTTGGTGGGACGATTGCCTTCGAATACCTTATGAGGCCCTAGGCGATTTACATCATCAGGACTGAAACCGGCCGCTTTAAGCTCTGCTTCCGCTTCCGCCAGGGTTTTTCCCGCCATCAGCGCTTCAGTTTGGGCGAAATAATTGGACATGAGAATGCGGTGATGGTCGCCGATGGGATTGTGCGATTGGGCAGGCGCGATGAAGTCGCAGGGAATCAATTTGGTGCCCTGATGGACCAACTGATAAAAAGAATGCTGACCATTGGTGCCGGGCTCGCCCCAGATAATCGGACCCGTTTGGTAGTCCACGCGCTGACCGTCCTTATTCACAAACTTGCCGTTGCTCTCCATATCGGCCTGTTGCAAATAGGCGGGCAGACGATGCAAATACTGATCGTAAGGCATGATGCCGTGGGTTTCCGCACCAAAGAAATCCCCGTACCAAATGCCGAGCAGCGCCAGCGTGATGGGAAGATTGTCCTTAATGGGCGCGGTTCTGAAATGCTTATCCATGTCATGGGCCCCGGCCAGGAAATCCCGGAAATGTCCGAATCCGATAGATAGGGAAATCGACAGTCCGATAGCGGACCAGCAGGAATAGCGGCCTCCCACCCAGTCCCAGAACTCAAAGGCATTGGCAGTATCGATTCCAAAAGCAGCCACGGCTTCTAGATTGGTGGACAGGGCTACGAAGTGTTTGGCCACGGCGGATTTGTCGCCGCCACAGGCTTGGAGCAATGCGTCACGGGCGCTTAAGGCGTTGGTCATCGTCTCTTGAGTGGTAAACGTCTTGGACGCCACAATAAATAGTGTGCGCTCCAGATCTACTTTGCGCAAGATTTCGGCGAGATGGGTGGCGTCGACATTGGAAACAAAATGTACTGTCACGACCGGATTTCCCGTCGAGTCATAACTATAAGGCTTTAGCGCCTCCGTAACCATGACGGTACCCAGGTCCGATCCGCCAATTCCGATATTGACAACGTGGGTGATGGTTTTACCCGAATGACCGAGCCAAACACCGGTGCGAACTTTTTCGGTAAAATCCCGCATCTTTTCCAACACTGCCCGTACCTTGGGCATAACGTCCACCCCGTCCACCAGCACGGGTTCGCTGGAAAAATTCCGCAGGGCGGTATGTAGAACCGCGCGGCCTTCGGTAAAATTGATTTTCTTTCCCGTGAACATGGCGTCTCGCGCCGCTGCAACACCAGTCGCCGCCGCTAAACCGCGCAACAAATCAAGCGTCTCATCCTTGACGATGTTTTTGCTGTAATCGACATACAGTCCACATGCTTCAAGATGCAGTCTTTCCGCACGACTCGGATCCTGTGCGAAAAGTTCCCGCATTTTCCAATTTGCGGCGACTTTATGGTGCTCCAAAAGAGCCATCCAGGCGGGAGATTGTGTCAATAGACTCAAGGTGATATCCTTGGATAAGGTGAATTAGAAATATAGTTAATAGACCATCCTATTCTTTTTATCTTGGAGTCAATGCAACTTCGCCCGGAAATACTCGAAAAATCCAGTGGCAAGGTTTCCGGTCCGACAGTAGTGCTCATTCTTTTTTCCGGTGCCTTCCTCCTTTTTGCGATTATTTTCTTGATCGCCTTCCGGCAAAAGCTTTCGGATCAGCACAGATTGGCAAACCAGTCCACCAGTACGTTCTCGGATAGCGCAACCACACGGGAAACCATGCATGCTTGGATGACTGCCCTACCAGTCGAATGGATCAAAGTCACAAAAGTGGAAGGCCAAGGTTTTGTGGTGTTTGTTCCGTGCTATTCCTCCAATGCCAAGATATCCCTCCAGAGTAGCCCGGACAGTCTACCTAGACTAGCATGTGAGTATTGCGACAGTTCTACTAACTTTACAATCACCAGCATCGCGCTCGCACGTTCCGATAGCGCATGGGAGTTTCGACTGCAACCAGATGAAGGACGTTTGAAACTTCTTCCCGTCAATGACAGCCTTCTGTTGAATTTTCCGGAAGCTCCTTTTCAAGACAAGCTTTTACTTTGGACGCATAGCCAGGAAAGCGGCCGAATCGACTCCATGATTTTTGTCCCCAAAAGCCAGGAAACCGAATTTGAGGTTCTGCACGCCGAGGACGAAAACCCAGAGGGATGCGGGGACGGCGCCTCGGATTAGACTTTCCCCCATCAAAATCCTAAACCAAAGGCCCGAATTTAGACAAAGCGGCCAAAGTTAGACCAATTAATGTTCTTGGCATCCTTTGGGCATTTGGTTAGTTTAGAGGCATGCGGTCAAGAGTTGTTCCGATGCGGGAAATCCGGGAAAAGTTCGGCACTGAGGTAAAGGCTTTTCCTTATGCTTTTGTACTCAAAAGCCATCCTGCCGGCTGGGATTCCGAAATGCCAAACCCATTCTTGACGCCATCTCCTAATCCTTCGCCATTGGCGCTTCCGACCTCGAAATCTCCCAAGTATATCGAAGTCAAGCTCCGTGCTTAACTTGAATTGATCCAGGCAGTCGCAGCATTCCTAACTCTCTGGCTTCTTTACTGCAGCCCCTCAGCACAGACCTTACTTACACTTGAACAAGCCCTGGCTACAGGTCTGCAGAACAATTATAGCCTTTCCTTATCTCATGACAAAACGGAAATAGCGGCCACAGAAATTCGATCAGGCCAAGGAAGATTTCTCCCTTCCGCCTCCGCCGATCTCACCCAATCTGGAAAACTGAGCGGTGACGCCCCGCAAACCAGGATTGGCGGCTCTCTTAACTGGTTGGTTTTCGACGGATTTCAAACCCACTACACCTACCATCAATTGAAGCTGCAAGGCCAGTCTGCAATGCTGGAGGACAGAGCCGCGTTGGAGGCACTGATTGAATCCATCATGCTGGCCTACTACGATATCGTGCAACAAAATCAAAAACTGGGGGCCATACATGATTTGCTTGCCGTGTCACTGGAGCGTAGCAAACTTGCCAATGCCAAACTGGAAATAGGATCGGGTTCTCGTTTGGATTACTTACAATCTCTGGCCGATCTCAATCTGGATTCTTCCAGCTATTTGAACCAAGACGTTTCCTTGCACATTGCCAAAGTCAAACTGAATCAAATCATGGCTCGGGACCCGGGGCTTGATTTTCAAGTGACCGATTCCATTCCACTCGAGCGAGAGCAACCCCTGGAAGAATGGCGAAACATTGTCATGGAAAACAATTCGGCGGTGGCCGCTGCCAAAGCCCGACGTGACGCGGCCGTTTCTGGAGTCTATGCTGCCCGGGGACATTGGTTTCCGAGCCTGAACACGGGTCTGGCCTATTCTACGGCTCCTGACGCAATCAATCGCGCCGCCGCTTCCTATTCTGGTGATTTGACATACAGTGTAATGCTTACTCTGCCACTCTTTGACCGATTGGCCACGCCCACCGGTGTCACTCGGGCAAAATTGGAATTGCATCAAGAAGAAACGCGCATGAAACTTGCCGAGTCCGATGCGCTGACTAACTTTGAATTGGCCCGTAGCCAATACGTAACGGGTCTGCGACTGGTAACCTTGGAGGAACGCAACCTGCAGGTTTCCAAATTGCAAGCTGAAGGCGCGCAAGAGCGTTACCGCGTTGGGACATCCACACCCCTTGAGTTCCGAGATGCGCAAACCAGACTGCTTGATGCCGAAGTCCGACTCATTACGGCGCGACAGAAAGTCAAGGTGGCAGAAACAGCCTTAAGAAGACTGGCCGGCCATTTAGTAAAGCAGGTCCAGGTGCCCACTCTTACGGAAGGGAAATAATGTCCGATCTCTCGCCACTCAGAAAATTCAAGTGGGCATGGGTCGCCCCCGGTATGCTTGGGCTTGGCCTAGCCATTGGATGTGCTTGGTTTTTCTGGGGCCGGAGCCAAACCTCGGTGAAATGGCGAATGTCGCAAATCGAGCTGGGGCCTATTAGCGTTTCCGTAACAGCCACTGGCACATTACAAGCCGTGCTCACCGTACAAGTGGGCACTCAGGTTTCCGGTACCGTATCCGCTATATATGCAGACTTCAATGCCCAAGTTAAAAAAGGCCAAGTGATTGCGCGTATTGATACCACCTTGCTTCGCGCCGCCTTGACTGACGCACTGTCCAATCAGGAGAGGAATGCCGCTCAGGATAAGCAGGCCTCGGAGGCGCTAAAGCGTTCCCAAGCACTTTTTGCACGCGCACTTATTTCCCAATCCGAGCTCGATCAAAGCACAGCGAATGCCCAGGTTTGCAGTGCGAATCTCAATTCTGCCAAAGCCCAAGTGGACCGTGCGCGCATCAACCTCAGATATGCCACTATTGTATCCCCTATTGACGGGACCGTTCTATCGAGAGCCGTGGACGTGGGACAAACCGTTGCCGCCAGCTTCAATACCCCTACGCTGTTTACCATCGCAGGAGATTTGAAGCAAATGCAAGTGCAGGCTTCCGTGGATGAGGCTGATATTGGAAAAATAACCGTGGGACAAAAAGCCACCTTTACGGTGGATGCCTATCCTGATTCTGTTTTTATGGCCGAAGTAAAACAAATCCGTCTTCAACCCGTAACGGTACAGAACGTGGTCAGCTATGATGTTGTATTGTCCGTTCCGAATCCCGGCCTTAAACTCATGCCGGGGATGACTGCAAACCTAAATATTGTCGTGGCTCATAAAGATGTCGTGATGCTGGTTCCGTCACTGGCATTGCGATTTTCACCACCTGCCCAGGAAGGCAAAAAATCGCCCGCGAATCGATCATCTGGAAAAAATGGAGAAATGCATAAGCCGGGAATGGAAATCGGGAACGATAAGGTATTTGTCTTCGAGAACGGAAATCTAAAACCAGTCCAGGTACAAGTTGGATTGACAGATGGCGTGCATACGGAAATCAGCGGCTCCATTGAACCAGGAACACTTGTGGTTACGGGTGCGGAATCCAATTTGTCTGGCAAGCAGAACAAAGCTGCACCCTTTGGTATGACTCGACCATCCGGCGGCGGAGGCGGTGGCGCCCGGTACCACTGATGGATCCCACCTCCCCACAGCCGCTTATTTCGGTTCAAGACCTGGTTAAAAACTATGTTATGGGGGAACAAAATGTTTACGCCTTGCAAAAGGTAAACATGGAAATTCATCGGGGAGAATTTGTCGCCATCAGTGGCGCTAGCGGATCAGGCAAATCCACATTCATGAATATTCTCGGCTGCCTGGATGTCCCTTCCGGAGGCCGGTACCACTTGGACGGACAAGCTGTTCAAGCCTTAAGCAGAGATGAACTTTCCGATGTCAGAAACCGCAAGCTTGGCTTTGTCTTCCAATCCTTTAATTTACTAAACCGTACTTCCGCCCTGGAAAATGTTGAACTCCCATTGTTGTATCGGAAGGATGTATCGGCCGCGGAAGTCCGTCAACGTGCACTGGAGGCTTTGACAGCCGTCGGTTTGGGTGAACGCGTCAGACACTATCCCAACCAGCTTTCTGGCGGGCAACAACAACGAGTGGCCATTGCCAGGTCTATGGTGAACGAGCCCATCCTTATCCTTGCCGATGAACCCACCGGAAATCTGGATACGCGGTCCAGCCTCGAAATTATGGAACTGTTCCAAGGTTTGAACGATCGAGGGATCACCATCATTCTTGTGACTCATGAACCAGATATTGCAGCCATGGCTAAGCGACAAGTGATTTTCCAAGATGGGAAAGTGATTCTTGATAATCGGAATCTCCAACCCAAAAGCGCGCGGCCGACATGAAAATCGCCATCCTGATGAAAATCGCGTTTCGTTCTCTGGCACGTAATAAACTGCGCACGGCTTTAACCATGCTAGGCATTATCATCGGTGTCGCCGCTGTAATCGCCATGCTTTCCGTTGGGCAAGGAGCAAAATCAGCCGTAGCCGGATCCATCGCGGGACTTGGCACCAATGTCATCAATGTATTTCCGGGTGCGCAAGGCTCCGGTAGCGTGCGTGGTGAAGCCGGTACCAGCAGCCGATTCACCGAGGAGGATGTCGAAGCCATTCGACGCGAATCTCCTTCAGTTCGCTATATAACACCTACAGCTAGAACAAGTGCCCAAATTAAAGTGGGAGGGCAGAATTGGAGAACAAGTATCTATGGTGCTTATCCGGAATATTTGCTCATTCGTCAATGGAATCTGGTTTCCGGAGGTTTCTATTCTGCCTCAGATGAACGAGGCGCCGCCAAGGTTTGCCTAATGGGCCAATCGGTGGCCACTAATCTCTTTGGAGAAAACAGCAATCCAGTAGGCAAGACTATTCGCATCAAGAATTTGCCCTTTAAAGTAATCGGCCTGCTTGAACCGAAAGGACAAGGTGCCTTCGGACAGGACCAAGATGACATTATCATAGCACCTTTTTCCACGGTGGCAAAGAAACTGCTAGGCACCGGCTATGCGCAGGGTCTGTTCGCTTCCGCAATTTCCGAGGAAGCCATCACCGAAGCCTCAAACCAAATTGATTTGGTATTGCGCCGGAGATTTCATGTCGCCGCCGAGGATACGCCCGAATACTCCTTGCGAACGCAAACTGAAATAGCCAAAGCGGCTGGTGGCGCATCCGCTGCCATGGCCATACTTCTATCCAGCATAGCCGCTATTTCACTATTGGTAGGCGGGATCGGCATTATGAATATCATGCTTGTTTCCGTAACGGAAAGAACGCGTGAGATTGGAATACGGTTAGCCGTAGGCGCCAAAGGAAGCGATATCCTTCGGCAATTTTTGGTGGAAGCCATGGTCATTAGCTTTTGCGGGGGAATAATTGGCGTTGTCATAGGTGTCAGCACCTCCATATTCCTATCCTCAATGCAAGGCTGGGCAGTTTCGCTCTCCCCCTTCACTATTTTAGTGGCCTTTGCAGCATCCGCGACTACAGGCGTGTTTTTTGGCTGGTATCCCGCTCGGAAGGCTTCACGACTCAATCCAATTGATGCGCTTCGATTTGAATGAATATGAAGTCAAGAAATCACTATCTTTTTGCGCATCATTTTTACCATGACGCGGGATTCAAACAAGTCAGCATCCTTTGGGGAATCCATGTTACATTTCCTTTTTGTTAAAAGACCAATCGTGCCATGGAGATTCGGAAAAAAGTGGGCGCTTTCCATCGCGTGTGTATTTTTTCTTTTAGCAAACCTAACGGCGCGCACCACCGTCCAGGTTTATACCAGTATGGGAACTTTTACCATGCAGACGTTCGAAGATTTAGCCCCAATTCCTTCTCTTAATTTTATTAACCTGGTTCGAAATAAATTTTATGACGGCATGACATTCGACCGCATCGTGAAGGATTCCTTAGTTCAATCCGGCGATGCCGCTACCAATGGGAAACCGGTTCCACCCGTCATCAAAGATCAATTTGCACCCACGTTGTTGCACAGCCAAGCGGGAAGAGTCGCCATGGTGAACGACGGACCGGGAACTTCAACCAGTCGGTTTGCCATCGACATGGGCCCTGCTCCGCTTTTGAATGCTCACAATGCTGTTTTTGCCCAGGTGGTTACGGGTCTAAATGTCGCCACCGCCATCAACCAGGTTCCGGTGGATGGGAACAACAAACCACTTACCGCGATTAAGTTGGACAGTATTCGCGTCATAACCGACAAAACTCCGATTACCAACGTCGGTACCGATGTTCAGTTTTATACAAACTGGGGAACATTCAAAGTGCATGTCTATGAAGACATTGTCCCAATCACTGGCAACAATTTTTTAACCTTGGTAAAAAAGAAATATTACGACGGGGAATTGATCGACCGCGTCGCGCCCAATTGGGTCATCCAAATGGGGAACCCGTCTACAAATGGCAAGAAATCGGAAGAGCCCACTCCTATTCCGGAAGAATACAATGCCAGGCTGTTACATACCTTTGGCGGTAGAATCTCGATGGCTACGGATGGTCCCGGTACAGGCACGTCTTATTTCGCAATTCAATTAGGTGCCAGCCCGTCCAATAATTATCATTACTCAGTATTTGCGGAAGTGTATTGGGGCATGGAAATCGTTTGGGCCATTGGCGGCACGCCAATCGATGCATTGGAAAAACCTTTGGCGGATGTGCATCTCGACAGCATTCGAATAATCAAGGCGGGAACTGTTGGCCTTGCTTACCCTGGCTTTTCAAAATTTAAATCCGAAAAAAATCCCCTCCCTACCGAATATACGCTAACCCGACACAATGGAAAACTGGTTTTAAATGCAAACAGGATTATAACGCAATTGCGAACGGATGCGTATGATGCCAGGGGCAAACTGATTTTCTCGAAATCAGCACAGCATTCCAATCAGATGTTGCTATCGGACAAAGCATTGACTGTTGGAACGTATCTGCTTAAAATCCATGATGGTAACGCAACCGTTACTTTGCCTTGCGACGTGTCGGCAGAATAAAAATGGAAGACATCAGCAATCCAATAACCAAGGACGTAGCCACCAGTAACATGCTAAAACCGGTTTGTAAACCTTCCAACGCGTTTTGATCGAGCAGACTTTTAAGACTTTTGAAACCGATATTTCCCGGTACCAGGAGGATCATACCCGGCAACAATAAAAGCTGATTCGATCGGCCCGTAAAATATCGGAAGGCATGCGATACCGTTCCAATGATAAACGCTCCCAAAAAAGCTCCCGCAAAGGGTCCTGCCATTCGGGTTCCCAGCTTGGCACTGCCGTAAGCGATTAAACCGGCCAATAAAATCCATCCGGTATCGCGCCGCCTGGATTGGAAGAGAACCACCAATCCCAAGCTGGTGCACAATACCCCCAGCCATTCCGTCCATGGTGAAAAAAGCCAAACATCCGAGTGCGGCAAGATCGGAAATAATCGCGTCCCTATTTGATCGCCTACTACGACACCAAATCCCATTTGCACAAAAAGAATTCCAGCACCTGCCAAACGCGCCGTGCCTGAAACCAGGTTTTGCGTAGCCAATTCAGCAAGGCCCACCGTAATGGTCAACCCGGGCAAAAGCACAATTAAGCCTGATAGCAAGGTTGAGTAAACGGAATCGTGCCCAAGTAGATACGCCAAAATATACGCCGACAAGGCCGCCAAAGCGGAAGCCAAGGTGGGAAACAAATGGGAAAAAATCCTACTTCGGCCGGCATTTAACGCCAACACACCCATAAGAATTCCTATTAAACCACCGGAAACGATTTCCTTCCATCCACCATTGAATATCCTAGCCACCCCTGCAGAAACCATTCCGAAGCTGAGAACGGAAGCGAGCCTTCCCCAAATAACCGGATCCAGTATAATCTTTTCCAGCTCCCGTGCAGCGTGTTCCACATCGGTTTCGTCCTGTAACACCTCGAATGCCAAAGCCTGAGTCCGAGTTAATTTTCCCAAATTTATTTCACCCGGTTCCACACGAATAAGAAAGGTGGAATAACGTTCCTGATCGAACAGAGCTAGCGTGATCATGGTTGGCAATGCAAAAGCTTGAACCTGGAAGCCCAATTTTGCGGACAATGAAGTGACGGTTCGTTCCAATTCGTAGGAAGGTGCCCCGAATATGTGCAGCGCTTTGGTTAAACGCAGCATAAAACCCACTGATGTAGTTCCGGAGGGCCAACCGGCTTCTTGCGGGATATTCATGGATGGAAAGCGCCTTTTTCAAAAGGTCCTGGAAAGTGCACTCGAATACCTATTTGTGGGGTATTCCTTTACAGAGGATTCACAATAGGCAATCCCAACAGCTTCAGTCTGATTTCATCAAAAGCTCTAAACTGCAATTTCTTATCAGCATCGGTCCAATTGTCGCGACCCGTTCCCCGTGTAAATACATGCCGTTTGGAATCCAGCATTTTAAGCGTTCGCGAACCTCCGGCGCTGGCCTTGGTGCCCTTGTACATCAAAAGACCGCTAATCGGGTCGGCAGTTTGATCGCCTTTGGTTTTATAAATGACGAGATCGGTTTTGGGAGGCATTTGGACAATATCCTCTAGATCATTGCGAACAAGACTGATCACATCCATCAATTCATTGAGCGCCTCCTGCGGCCGGTTGGTATACCAATGCGCGGCCTCTTCCGGTGACGTCCCGGAAATACTATTGCCTAAAGCCGGCCCAAGAATATCGATCATGCTCAGAATTTTTGAACCAGGAACCACAATGGCATCGATCATAAAAAGGTTTCTCGGTGGATTTATATCGAGTTTCCCTCTGGCCATTAATTCGATGATAAGGGCACCGCCCGTAGAGGATCCGGCCAAACTGATATTTTTGTACCCCAAGGCCGTCAGTTTTTCATACTCCTTCAGAATCGGAGCTTGCCAATCCTGCCAGGTGCTGTTTTTAAAAACTTCATAGGAACGCCCATGGCCACCTAAAAGCACACGGGACAATAGAAAGCCTCCCACGGAATCCCGGTACTTGGAAAAATCCTGCCATTCATAGGTGGTGGCGGTAAATCCGTGAGCAGCGATTAGCACCGGCATGTTTTTCATGGAATCGGTGGGATTGGGGAATGAATCCGACACCAGATAGGACAAGCTGTCAAAAATAAGATTACCATCCAACATGGTGGCTTGATCAATTTTCTCTTCTGTGATGACACAGCCGTTACCGAGAAACAGAAACGCGACGGCAATAGGCGCGGCGATTAAAAAAGACAGGGCTCTAGTTTTGGTTTTCGAACTACCGTTTCTCATCGTGCCCCCGGCAAAATATTAAAGGTCCATCCCATGGAAAAATTAAGTGGATAGGTAACACCATTTCCAGCCTTGAGTGTAAACCCTAAATCGAAAAAAGGTCCGCCCCATTTCGGAAAAACATTCAAAAACGATCCAAAATTGAAACCATAAGTCAATGAACTGTTGCTAGGGTAAATATCAAACCCTTCGGTATCCACATGGTAATAGCCTGTGACCAGATTCACATAGGGGTTCCACATTTTACCCTGCCGAAAATATACTCCCAGGGCCAAGTCCACTTTATCCTGGGCCAGAGCCCCAGCCTTTAAGCCGGTACCCACGCGGCTGGTTATGTATTTCATATCCAGCTGAAGCCTATTCCCAAGCAATCCAGGGTGAGAGGCTCGAAGACCAAATCCATTGTACCAGTAACCCTGATGTTCCTTTTGGAAAACCAGGGACCCTTTTAATCCAGGCCCGGCTAGAACGGGATTTGCACCAACCGAAAACAGTAAAAACGCTGCGGTTGCCAGTAGTTTAAGTTTTTGCACTAACTTGGGATAGGTGGTTTTTTTTAACATGGTAATGGTTTCCTGATTTGCTCGCGCCTAAAGTCCATGCCGAAAGGTGACGACTATTCCAAAATATGGAAAGGTGATGTATTCGCGGCCTTTTACATAATCGAAATCACCGGGATGGCTTTTTGAATTGTTGGCATAAGTCGCATTCCCGTAATCCATGTCATAAGACGAATAATAGATGAGGGAATCAGAGGTATTGTATTGAGGATCATTGGGGTGCCTGTTTTTTGAGTCATATTTTATTAAGGGCTTACCAAATGGATCCTTTTCATAAGCCACTTTATTGGTTTCAATAAATTCTTCCTGGGTGCTGCCCAAGATTTCAGAATAGGGGCGAACTGGCTGTACTCCGAATGGCACAATGACTAGAGACAGGTCTATGCGATTTTTAATCACGACTCCGCCAGAGAACATCACGCCTGAATGCCCGCCTACAGTAATATCCGAGAACAACCCTGCGCTGAGACGCCCCATGATTTCGTTGTTTTCGCTGCCCAAATATAGACTAGGCTGAAAGGCTGGTACAGGAAGAATTCCATTCAGTCCATACAGTCCGCCACCTAAGGAAAAACGGTAGGTTTTAGCGGGATCGGTTACGTTGTATTCGTATAGAAATTGGGAAAAGGGAACTCGCAGGCGCGCCTTAATGACGGGTAGGTCCGATACCACTGCTCCCGCCCCCCAATACCAATGATGCCGCTCTGCATATACCCGCTCGGTAAAGAAGAATCGCTCGGATTTTTCATCCGTCTTTAGGGATTGAGCGTGAATCCCAACTGCTGGGAATATGAGGCCTAAAGAAAGAAGCGTTGATCGAATGCGCATTGTATTTCCTTTGCGTTGATTTAATTGTTGCCCATGAATTTGTATTCGCGGGGATTATTACGGTAATACTCTTTTAAACTATTGACCTTTTCCAGATTCCGGCGAGCCGATTTTTTGGAAAACATGATATCAAAAATCCCAATAGGTATAAGTGCGGAAAAGGAAAGCGTTTTCAGAGATTTATCCTTTTCAACAAATCCATAAAAAATCAGTACGGCTTCAGTCAAAGCGAATGCCATTCCCGGCGCCCAATCACGTGTGTAATTCATTCCAGACCAACCGGGAATGGCGGCCACGGCCATAGCAATTCCTTGATCGGTATTTTGCGAAGCATAAAAATCCGTAAGCGGTGCTCCGGTTTTATAGAACTCCTGCCAATCCATCCGATCATAGCCAAGCTTCATCCAATTTTTTTCGGTTTTTAGAAATAATTCCTCTTGAAAGGGATTGGTGGACTCAGCCGGTTTCGCACCCATTTTCATTTCCAATTCTTCTACGACATGGGCCGCCACTTTGGGAATGAAAGATTCATCTTGATAGTTCACTGATGCGGAATATTTGATCTCCAATGTCTTGATGTCGACAAGGGAAACATACAGCCGAAATCCATTCGGTTCCTCGGATTCAACTCGGCTTTTCAAAATTAAATCGCCGATTTTGAGATCGGCTTGGCGGTTGTTGTCTGAGGTCCATTCGGATTTGGACAATTCCACTTCCTGTTGAGTGGTTTTGATGCTGCTGCGGTCCACAATTTTGAATTGGGAGGATGCAACTAACCTTTGTTCCAGTTGTTCTTTAAAAAGTGAAATGTGCGAACTCGGACCCGTCATGGCTTCCAATAGAACAACAGGAGCATTGCCAAACGAAGGGACGGTACACGCCAAGGCCAACAACGCGGCCAGCACCAATGGCCTTTGTTTAATCATTCCTTGCAACCGGAGAAGAAGGCGTTTTTTCATATTTTTTATATCCCACTTACGCTGTAAGACGAATTCTGCTTGATGATTGTTCCTGGTTTCAGCTTGCTTGTAGCATTGATTTTGATTTTCCTCGTCCGCCTAAAAAAACGCTAAGGATTTGGGCAGAAAATATAGACGCGGTAACGGTAATCAGGGGATTCCAGGGCCATGCCAAGGAATACAACGGCGTCCAGGCTCCCGGTGGCAAGATGGGAATATTGGAAAACGGCAACAAGGCAAACATCCCGCAAAAAGCCCCGGCTATAACCGCCTTGGGATGCGTCCAGGGCATGAAAAAAGCTTGAATGAATATCCCCAGTAACGGACCGGTAAACAAGGATGTGAAGAACAGGGCCTTGGTCAATATGGAAACATCTCCGATGGCACAGACAAAGGAGGCTATCATCCCAAGGATGCCCCATAGAACAACCCACTTGCGGGCGTTTCGGAGATTATGCGCGTCCTCACCCGCTCCCTTGGGAGCCTTGGCCAAAAAGTCGACAACGGTGGTATTGGAGAGAGCCGTAAGTACCGAACTTAACGCCCCCATGTCCGCAGCTAAAATGGCGGCAACCAGCAGTCCTTTGACGCCTGTCGGCAAAACGTTGATGATGAAATGGGGCAGCACTTGATTGACTTTGGTCAACTCCGGCAGGACTTCCACTTTGGCCACTTGGAAGTACACGTAGAGAAAGGTGCCCAATGTGAAAAATACCAAGCCCACGCAAATGCCCAGCAAGGATGAACTGAGCGAAGACAAGTTGGCGGAACGCGTATCCTTTGTTGAGAGGTACCGTTGCACGAATTGTTGATCACACCCGCGAATCGCCACTTCAAAAACGACATAGACAATCGAGGCTGTGAAAAAGGTCCTGTCGCTGTGCGGATTCCAGGAAAAATCGAATATTTTGGTCTTACCGGCCTCGGTGGCCAATTGCCAGGTTTTGAAAAATCCGCCCACGCCCTTCGCACAGAAATAAATGCACAGCAACCCACCGCCGAAAAAAATGATGAACTGGATAATGTCCGTGGTGGTAACCGCCTTGATACCCCCTAGCGTGGTATATAGCATCGCGAACACCGCCATGGAAATGGCCACTACCCAAAATGGGGCTCCGGTTATTTTCATCAGTACCAATGAAGGGCCATAGATAAGCATGCCCATTCGCAAAAGTAGATGGCAGGAATAAAAAGACGCAGCCAGCACACGCACGGGTCGGGAGAACTTGATCTCCAGCAATTCATAAGCAGAGCGAATGCCACTGGCCCGGAACCGGGGAATAAAGATTGTGCCCACAATAAAGATGGCGAGCAGCGATCCGATATTGAGCATCAAGAGACGCATATCGTTGGCATAGGAATCGGCGGGGTTGCCTAAAAATGTGTTGGCGCTAACCGAGGTGGCAATCAAGGAGATGCCTACGGCCAGCCAGGGCATATTGCCGCCCCCAAACATGAAGTCCTTGAAATTGGCGTTGCGGCGGGAGAAAAAGACACCTATCGAGGCCACCATCACAAAATAAAGGACGATGACGAGCCAATCAATCCATGTGAACATTTAGTGGCTTTCCCTTCAGGCGGCTATGAAACCTTGCTTTTCTTAAACTTAGCATTTCCCTGAGACTTTCTATTTTCTGAGTATGAAAATTACGGAATCCGAAATCGCACCCGATGCCAAGCGTTACCTACTCGACCCTGTCCGCATGATCTTACTGGGGCTGGTAGTCGTCGCCATTTATGGGGGAGGAATAGTCTCTGCCGTTTGGGCGGGTCAACTGACCGTCGAGGTAACCCATTCGGGTGGAGAGCTTCCCATTATACCCTGGCTTTCTGCTTTTGGATTTGTGATATCCGGCATGCTCTCCGTGGTCTATGCGTTTTTCTTCCGGCCTAGGGAAGTGAGGCTCAGCGAATCGTCCGTCGCCTTATTGTGGTGGGATGGCACAGGAAAGGCCATGAAACGGGAACAGGTTGAAACCGTGAAAGTATCGGGTGCCAAAATTGTGCTTAGCGGGGGCGGAGAAACGCTAACCATCCCACCCATTTTTTCGGATGCGAAAGGGTTAAGCGAGAGATTGAAAACTTGGGCATCCAAGTAAGGGCTAATAATCGACCCGCACTCTGAGGCTTCGACCTTTGGGATCCGCCACATTGACTATGCCTTGATAGCGGACCATTTTAAATGTTTTTGGATCGTAATACATGACTATGGTCGGCAGCAGCATGGCCAGTAACGAATTCTTCGGTTCTATGACAATGGGTTTGCAGATCTGGTTTCCAGTTTCCTTGGGCGGTACTTGAAATTTTGTGTCCACGTAAGCGACAAATTTGTAATAGTCGAGCCTAGCCGGAACCACCATATTAAAGGGTACTTTTTTCCCCGCTGTAATTTCCGCCCAATGACTCTTGACGAATTCACCCACGCCGCCATTGATAACGCATGGCTCTGGGACTTCCAAGGCCTTTTCCTTCCTCACTGCGCGGGCCGAATCGCGGAAGTACGCGCGAATACAGGACGCCTCAACCTTCGCTCCTTCTTCATAACCATTGCGAAAATCCCGATAGGCATAATCGGGTTTGAAAGGAAAACGAACAAAATCCAAATGCAAATCGGCGATCACCTTGCCTTCAGGGGAAGTGAATTTAGTTTCTGTAGCGCTTAATTTTCCGGATTGGATTCGTTCTTGTCGCGTCTCAATATAGGCTGGGATGTGTCGCTCCGTATCGAACGCACTTCCCTTACAAATAAGAGCCGTTGTATCCGGTAAAGCTAGGGTAACCGATGTCATCCATACTTGCAAAAGAAATGCCATCAGGCAATGTGAGGTACTCTTATTCACTGCGATCCAAGGTAATTAAATGTCCACCCGGTTGCTTGCAAGGATAAGGTATATTCATGCTATGAACAGATCCCTCGCATCTTCTGATAAACCAAAGCGCCGCGCTGGCGCCCCTTCCATGCACACCATTCGTCATGCCTTCCTCACCATTATTTGGCCGCGTCGCAAACTGCTGCTGCTGGGGCTCTTGCTTATTTTCATCAACCGGGCATCCGGCCTAGTACTGCCGGGTTCCACTAAATTTCTACTGGATGATGTCATCCCCCACCGCAACCTGGAATTGCTCAAGATTCTATTGGCAGTCGTAGGCTTGTCCATACTGGTGCAATCCGCCACTTCCTTTGCCTTGACCCGACTTCTAGCGGTAGAAGCCCAGCACCTCATTTCTCAATTACGCCTCCAGATGCAAAAGCATATTGTTCGGTTACCGGTGGGATTTTTCGACAGCACAAAGTCAGGAGTCCTGCTTTCCCGCATCATGAATGATCCGGAAGGTGTCCGTAACTTGGTGGGAACGGGGGTAGTGCAACTGGTGGGCGGCGTGTTGACTGCGGTGGCTTCTTTTTTCTTGCTGGTCCGCATAAGCTCTTGGTTAACGGTGGCAAGTCTTTTTCCATTGATTCTTTTCAGCTTTATTTCCTTCAAGGCGTTCTCCCGAATTCGTCCCATTTTTCGCGAGCGGGGTAAAATTACCGCAGAAGTTACCGGTCGCCTCACGGAAACCCTAGGGGGTATCCGCGTCATCAAAGGATTCCACGCTGAAGATAGGGAGGTAAAGGTATTTGATGCGGGAGTAGCCAAGTTATTCAATAATGTACGGAAATCCATGACCACCACCAGCTTGGTTACCAGCTCCGCGACCTTACTTCTCGGCGTGACCAGCGTGCTTATTATGGGCATAGGTGGGCTTCAGATTTTGAAGGGCGCGATGACCGTGGGCGATTTTATCGCTTTCACTTTATACCTGGGTTTTCTGGTGGCACCGATTGTGCAAATGAGCAATATCGGCTCTCAATTGACCGAAGCCTTTGCAGGTCTGGATCGCATGGAGGAAATTCTCTCGCTCGCCCCCGAAGGGCAGGAACCGGAAAGAATTGTGGAACTAAAGCGCATCGAAGGAAAAATCGCGTTTCAAGATGTGCATTTTAGCTATGACACCGGCAAGGAAGTATTGAAAGGCATAAGCCTCGAAGTTGCCGCGGGAAGTGTCACGGCATTGGTGGGCAGTTCGGGATCAGGCAAGACCACCTTGGCGGGCCTGGCGGCTTCCTTTTTGCGTCCCAGCCAAGGCAAAATCTTAATCGATGATGTTGATGTGACAACGGTTAAACTGGAAAGCTATCGCCGAAATCTCGCCGTCGTTCTGCAGGATGAATTCTTGTTCGAAGGCACTATAAAAGAAAATATTTTATTTGGACGACCGGACGCGACGGACTCGGAATTGGCTGACGCAGTGCAAGCCGCCAATCTCAAAACTTTTGTGGCCAGTCTGGAAAAAGGTTTGGACACGCTGATCGGTGAACGAGGCGTAAAACTTTCCGGCGGCCAACGGCAAAGAGTTGCCATCGCCCGCGCGCTATTGGCCGATCCTCGCATTCTGTTTTTGGATGAAGCCACTTCCAATCTCGACGCGGAAAGTGAAATGCTCATTCAGGAAAGCCTGGCGGGTTTGATGCAGGGTCGCACAACTTTGGTTATCGCCCATCGGCTGTCTACCATCCGTAGAGCCAATCAAATACTGGTGGTGGAGGATGGTGAAATAGTAGAGCGAGGGGACCATGACACGCTTATCGCCAAACAGGGCCGGTACTTCCAGTTGTTTACGTACCAATCCCGGATTTAAATCACGGGATGTACTGGATCTGAAATCCAAACCGTTCCGTTTGAATAAAATTCGTGGGATCCAGTTTTCCGGCTTTACCAAACATCCACGGATATGGTGTGATATCTGATTCCAATAACAGGGTTCCATAGGCGCCTTCCTGCGCTAACACATTCGCGCGATGGACATTGGCAACGACAAGGGCGGCCCGCGTTAAAACGCTGGTTTCACCCACTTGTGCCCCTATTATCAACGGAAATCCGGCTATGCGAGATTTTTCCGCGAAATCAAGGGAACGGATCAGCCCCCCCATTTTCGATACCCTCAAATTGATAATAAATGTGTCTTCGCTCCCCCGCAATGCTTCTAAATGCCTTGGGACTAGAGCGCTTTCATCCAAAATGATCTTTATCGGAATGGCATTTTCAGCGATTTTTTTAAATCCAACATAGTCGAATGCTTTCAAGGGTTCTTCGATGGCAAAAGGAAGGAAGGGCAGGGATTTCAAATAAGTACCCGCATCCATCGAGTCTTGCCAAAGGTTATTGGCATCCAATCGAATACGAATATCGCGCACTCCGTCCTTTAAAAGAAAATTTATTTTAGCCTTGTCGATATCGAGATTTCCGGAAATCTTTATTTTGAAATCGGTAAACCCAAGCGCTAAATAACGCTTTACCTGGGACCTGAATTCTTCTTCGGACGAATCACTGAGTACCGCCGTGTACTCAAACGTCCCTGCGAGTTCCGGAATCCCCAGCGTTTTCTCGATGGATTGGGATTGGTCCTTGGAAAACATATCGAGCATCGCCAGTTCCATGGCGCACCATGCCGCCGGGTGGACGTCGATTAAACTTTCATTTGTTCTTACCCACTCCTTCAAATTTTCTGAATCGCTGATGTTGGCCATTTCAGACTGGTGGCGTGTGAAAAAATCCAAACAACCCGGCACGTCCTCTCCGGTTACGTATTCGCGCGGGCAGCTTTCACCCCATCCCACGGACCCATTTTTTGATTCCGCTTTGACGATCACACTTTGGGTTTTCTTACGCTCCGCGCTATGGTGTTTGAAACCTGTCTTGAATGGAATTTCCAAGGGGGCAATGGTCAGTTTTTTGAGCGCCATGATTCCAAATCGAATTCGAGGTTCTTGGCATATAATAGCGGCATGGGTTTAAACTGCAATTCTCGTTGCCCTTTAGCCAGAAAATGTCGTTTGTACGCTTCAAAAGCTCCCGATTGCAACGATCGGATTTCCAAGGGCTTGAGCCTGTTGCTGCTGCGTTTGGCTTTGTATTCAAGATTTGTGGCTTGTAGCAGCTTATCCAAAGCACTTTCCATGGCATCCGCCGGCTGGATTAATTCACATTCGAGATAGAGGAGATACCGGAAATTTTCTTCGTCGGCCAGCATTTGGAAAAAATGAATATGTAATCCCATTTCGGACTCAATCGCTTTAATGGCTGCGATAACCTGGCTTTCATAAAGCTTTTCACCGGTAATATTAGTGACCCCTTTTCCCTTTTGCAAGAATCGCAAAGTCGGAGTTCTCTTGAACTGGCCAACCACTTGCACAATATCATTCATGGCGTACCGATACAGTCCTGAGAAAGTGGTGATGAATACATAATATTCCTGATTCTGTTTAATTTCTTCAAGTCCCAAAAAGTGCCGCTCACCGCTTTCCCATGCATTCCGTTCCACAAATTCGAAAAAGTGATCCTGTAGGGTTGGGACGCCTTCGCCGGTATTTCCATCTACTGTAAGCGTCCCACGAAATTCGCTGGAGAGATAACCCAATTCAAATACACGCGCATCTGGAGGCAGCTTGGATTTTAATTTTGCAATCGCCATGCCACAACTACCTCCGGTCCAACTTGTGACGAGTTTTAAATAGGGCCATAGCAAGGAAAAATCTGCACCCAAAGGAGCCTGAAGTATTTTTTGCAATTCTGCCGCCCTGGCTGGCTGCGGCCGTATACGAGCCGCTATGGCTGCCGTAAAACGGGGTTCGAGCCGATCCAGGTACTTTGCCTGACCGGAACGGACATCTTCCACCAGCTCGGTACTGCGCTGAGAAATAATCTCCAGCATTTTGAAAAAGGTCGAGGGATTTGCGCTGCCCATGTGTGTGATATTTTTTTCCGCCAATGCCAGCCGCACAATCAGGTAATACTTTATTTCTGAATCTTGGATTTCGAATACTTCATAGGGCACTACATATTTCGCCCTAGCCAACATAGGCATATTTCGGTAGGTCAATCCAGAGGCGGAACCGAATGGCAGTCCTGACGGAAGCTGTCCCTCAATAGCCGGACTGACCACTCCCAACAGTTTTCCTTGAAAGCCTTCAGGGCAAAAACGGTATTCAATGCAGGCAAAAATCTTTTGCAATGCATACAGCCGGGTTAAAGCGGTGCCGACCAGAGGAATGTATTTTGGCAGTCCCGTCGTGCCGCTGGTTTGATGGTAAAGTATCGGCGATTCCTCCGTGAGCATCGCTTTCTCGGTTTTTTCCTGTTCTTCGATATAAGGCCTTAAATCCTCATAGTTTTGCACCGGTACTTTTTCCAGGTACGCCTTGTGGCTTTGGATTTCATAAAATCCATGCGTCTTTCCAAAAACCGTGTCCCGATTCTTCCCCAGGATTTTCCGCAGTACCTGTTTTTGCGTCTTTTCCGGATTCTGGGCCGCCTTTGCCAAGGAATGGTACAGGGTTGCGCGCAACACGGTCATCTTCACCGCCAACAGGAAGTTGAGGCATACATCCCGCCAGGAAATTAATGGAAAATTCTGGTTTTCAATTCCAGCGATAAAAGGCGTTTTCATCTGTGAAACAAAATCCTGTGGATACTGATCATTGGTGAGGCCCAGCTCCCCCACAACACGATGCTTAGGCAAAAAGCGCGTTCCAAAAACCATGTCCCAAATTATTGTGGTATTGCTGAAATTCGTATTCGATTCGGAGGGAATTTTCGAATGATGCCATCGGTGCAATTCTGCGCTGCTGAACACATAATTCAAGAATCCGTAATTCAACCGTATATTGCAATGTTGGAAAAATCCATTCACCGCAAAAAAAAGAAAATAAAGCGCCAGGACTTCCTTGGATACTCCCATGAGCATAAATGGCAAGCTGTCCAATAAAAATTGCAATGTTCTTTCCACAGGATGGAAACGGCCCACATTGAGCCAATAAAGCCGTTTGGGAGAATGGTGCACGGCATGCAGTCGCCACAAATACTTGTATTTATGACTGGCCCTATGCAGCCAATAGCGAATGAAGTCGACGCATAGCACCATTAAAATGCCTTGCAATAGGATTGGCCAATGACTTGGCCACAAACGGCTGGAAATGGGCTGTGCATCAAAGACACTGTAGAGCAACATGGCCACGCTAAATCCAAGAAGCTTGGTCAGCAGCAAATGGACCAAAGTGATGAAAAACAAATCCTGGTGTTTTTCTCCACGGCTGGCTTGCCATTCCTTCCGATTCGGCAACACACTCTCGAAATAAAGAACGGATAATAGTGCGACGAATAAGGATAAGTAGGTGCTGAGAATGAGATGGCCCGGCCAGTGCAAAAGCCATAAATAACAGCCGATGGCAAGCAAAAACGTAAAGGGAAAAATTATGCTCGACAGGATTGGTAAGCCCGGGTTTTTAAGAATCAATGAACCGCCTTTTCAGAGTCGGCATGGGTTCCATTCTGTTGAAAGTGGTATCGCCCCAAAGTAGCGAGAAACGAGGCCAATACGAGGTGAAAAAAAATGGGCAACGTTCCTCCCAACCAGCGGTCTTCCGGAAATCGAATCATATGCAGTGGATATCGGATGAGCAT
The DNA here is from genome assembly GCA_043766615.1 of Fibrobacteria bacterium. Taxonomy (GTDB): domain Bacteria; phylum Fibrobacterota; class Fibrobacteria; order UBA11236; family UBA11236; genus Chersky-265. The sequence goes on from JAYUHW010000228.1 coordinate 24,398, forward strand.
CGAACCCACATAGATCGAAGCTAGGATAAGCAATACCCGGCCCTTTTTTCGGTTCGGTAAGGCACGCCTTCTGGCATGACTTATGACGAGCCAAAGCAAGTAGGTAAGAATGGCTACTTGGAAAAAGACCAGTAAAGGATACGGAAGCAAACCGCTTTCCCAATTTGAAAACGAAGGCAAAAAGGAAACGGGTGAAAAGTACTGCAATCCTTGGGCCATAACGCGGAAAAGGAAAAGCGACCAGCAGAGGAATAGGAGGCGAACATAGGGTGGCATCATTGACATAATGGAACAAAAATTTGGCTGAATGTTGGGGAAACTGCAATACCAGTCAAATTTGCGAGCCGTTTTGACACTTGAGATTCCAAACCCTTTAAAAAAAGTTAGAATTTAAGGTGTGCAACGCGTTCCCTCTGCAATCTAGGAAGGATAACCCGATGAAGTGCCCCAAATGTTCTGGACTATTCCATAAAGTGCTCTTCCAAGATACCGAGGTGGAAAGATGTAGCTCCTGTAACGGTTTATGGTTTGACGCCCTTGAATTGCCAGCTTTATTGAAAAAAAAAGGGTCGGAACGTCTGGATGTCGGCGACAAGGGGGATTTTCAGAAGACAAATCAAATTGAAGATTTCCGCTGTCCAAAAGATGGTTCCACCATGATAAAAATGGTCGATGCAAAGCAAGGCCACATTTGGTACGAGTCCTGTGGACATTGCAAAGGTATCTTTCTTGATGCGACCGAGTTCAAAGATTTGAAGGACACATCCGTTCTTGACTTGTTCAGGACAATATTGATGACGGAACGTAAAGCTTAAAATACTCACTCCTGAGTCAATTCAAGCCCAGGTAATCAAATGCCTGGATATAAACTTGAACTTATATTTAATCATCCTCGAGGTGGCACAACATGATCCTTCCACAGCATTCGACGATTCGTCGCCACAGCGGACTTTTATGGGTATTGTTCCTGCTTGCTAATGGATTGGGGTACGGCATGCCCAGCGTGGTCTCTGTATCGCCCGTAAGCGAATCCATCGTTCCCGTGGACAATGTTGAGATTATGATACAATTCGCAAGTGCTATAACACCCGGCACCCTGGTTCCTGGAAAAAACTTTTTGGTGATGGGGCATTGCGCGGGAGTTCTTAAAGGGAATCTTAGTCTTACCGACGGAAATAAAACGGCCAAGTTTTTGGTTACGAGTCCGATATCCGTTGGCGAAGTCATCAGCGTAAACTTGGCAAAGGAGATCGATGCCGGCGGATATCATTTTTGGGAATTTAATATCGCCACCGGTAAAAAGGACAACGTCACTTTGACCCTTAAAGAAACCATCCAGGTCTACCAACCTCCGGAATCCCATACGCTCAGAACCTATGGAGCCAATGCTGGAGATTTGAATCAGGACGGATGGCATGACTTGACCACCATCAATGAGGATGCGGATGATATCCGTATTTTCATGGGCGCGCCTGGAGGAGCGATTTCCAAAATCCCGTTGAAAATCCCCATACCCAGAGCCAGGCCCCAGCAGAATGCAAGGGCCAGCACCAATGAAATGGCTGACTTGGATTTGGATGGAGATTTGGATTTGGCCATTGGTCAAATCAATGGTAGCGCAGTATCGGTTTATCTGGGCGATGGAAAAGGAAACCTTACTTTCAATAAAAATTATCCGGTGGGTGGGGATCCGAGAACATCTCGAGAAGTGAGAGGCTTGTGCGCACTCGATCTAAATGGAGACAATTATTACGACTTGGTTTCTGCCAATCGCGTAGGAAACAACATTACCATACTCATCAATAACGGAAATGGCACATTCAAGGATTCGGTCAACATGGAATCGGGCGTCTTGAATGAAACCGGTTGCACCAGTGGCGATTTTAATGAAGATGGTTGGGAAGATGTAGCCATTGGTGGCTATGGGATAGGCACGGACGATGGGGCCATAACCATTCTGCTCAGTGATGGCAAAGGCGGGCTTCAGCCCGGTACTCCACGGAAATCGAGTTCGCCCTGGATGATAAGGGCAGGAGATTTTGATGCGGATAAAAAATTAGATGTCATCGCAGTCAACAACAAACAGGGAAAGTTTTCCTGGTTAAAAGGAGACGGGAAAGGCAATCTGGCGGACGGGATAGGCTATTTGGTGGGAGCCGGAATCCCAGGATTGGATTTTGCTTCTTTGGCAATTGGGGCAGGCGATTTAAATGGCGATGGGCTCCCGGAAGTGGCAACCAGTGACTACGGTGTGGGCACCTGGACCATCTATGAAAATATGGGCGGGGGAATATTCGGAAATAAAAAAACCTACAAGACACCTTCTGCCGGATCCGACGCGGTGTTCTATGACCGAGACCACGATGGAGATTTGGATATGACTGGCATTGATGAAGAGGCCGACTTGATCCAGGTTTTCGAAAATCCAGGATTACCCTTGGCCAGTATCCGCCCCTATCAGATTATGCCCATGCAACTGCGATCCTTCCGCTTTGACCCTATTGCCAAAGCCTTCGCTTATGATTTGAATGCACCATCCCGGATCCAGATCGAGCTCCTGGGAACCAACGGCACATCCCTGAAAAAACTGCGGATTGAAAATACTTCAGCCGGAAAACAGACTTTGATTCTATCAAACCAGGACATCCCCGTGGGCGTGCAGTTTTACCGCGTAAATGTCGACAAACAATCCTTCCAGAATAGATTCGTGTGGCTCAGGTGAAACCCTTTTCGGCCATGATGGGATGGGCGGCTATATTCCTTTTTGCTGTCCTGCTGGCGCACCTATCCGGTTGCATGCATGAAAGCGAACCCCCCACATCCAAGTTTCCGATTCTTGATTCCATTGGCTCCAAAAGCGTGGCAGAAGGCGAGTTGCTTACCTTCCAGGTCAAGGGGACTCATCCAAGCGGCTTGCCGGTGACCTTGGCAGCAGTGGATCTTCCTAAAAGCGCAGTATTTGAGCAAGCTGAAAAAAGTGCGGTATTTGATCAAGTCACTTTTAGTTGGACTCCATCCTATCACGATGCTGGAGAGTATTCCGTTCGCTTCACGGCCACAACCAATGGAATGTCAACATCCCAGACCGTAAAAATCACGGTCCGGGACACCATTCCGGCGCCTATGCTAAACCCTATCGCCGATAAATTTCTGAATGAAAGTGAAAAGCTCACCTTCAAAGTCACCGCCACAAGCCCCATCGATTCTCCGATTGTGATTTTGACCCACAACAAGCCAGGACAAGGATACTTGGTCGATAGTATTTTTACCTGGTACCCGACCTTTTTGGATTCGGGAACGCACACACTGCAGTTCATAGCCACCTCTGCAGGCGTGTCGGATACTGAGGCTGTGAAAGTCGAGGTGGGAAATGTGCCGATTTCCTTTGCACGTGATGTTCAACCTGTATTTAACGGCCAATGTATAGAATGCCATTCTCCCCCTTCAACTATTGGCTTTTCCCAGACGGGTGGCACAGTACAGAATGGACTGGATCTCAGTGCAGGAAATTCTTGGGCAAAACTGGTGGACGCAAAATCCTACCAAGATCCGAACACCACGCCGAAATTCAGAGTCAAGCCCTTCGACTTGAATGAAAGCTACCTGATCCAAAAAGTGGATACCAATAAAAGGCCTAAGTTCGGAAACAAAATGCCCTATTTCGGAGGTGAAGTGGAGCTCTATAATTTAAACTTGCTCAAAGCCTGGATCCTGGAAGGGGCCCTGAACAATTAATCGGGTGCACAAATCCGGCGGCAGAGCCTTACTCAAAAGCAACAAGCCGGAGCGAACAGCCCCATCTCCGACAAAGTTCAGTCGACGCCGCGCGTTCTCCTTGATTGGCCTGCATGTGCTGGTCGGGGCTCACATCATCCATTGGAAAATGACAGGCAAAACCCTGGCCCCTCTGGAATTCAACGAAGCTACATTGGGAACGGACAATGGGCTCATTACAGCCGGCCTCATATTTATGGCTGTGGCAATTTTATCCGTAGTGTTTTTCGGTCGACTCTTTTGCGGGTGGGCCTGTCATATCCTGGCGCTTCAGGATTTGTGCGCCTTACTGCTCCGTAAAATAGGCATCCAACCCAAGCCGCTCCGTTCCCGACTCCTATTTTTTCTACCCGTGGCAATTCTGTTCTACATGTTCTTCTGGACACCTTTTCACCGCCTTCTCATTTTCCTTGCGCCCTCCACCTCGGGCTGGCTGGGGATACCCAATCCCTTTACCTTGAGAGCCGCATCGGAAGGGGCCGATATGGCTTCCTTCGTTACATCGGATTTATGGAGGAACCTACCTGGGCCGGGCATTGCTATGCTAACCTTCGCCATCTGCGGATTTATGGTGGTTTATTTCATGGGATCGCGCGGCTTCTGTGCCTATGTCTGCCCCTATGGGACATTGTTCTCCTGGGCTGATAAAATTACGCCGGGAAAAATCCTGCTCACTGGAGATTGTACCGCTTGCGGAAAATGTACGGCATCCTGCAAATCGGGTGTGAATGTTATGCATGAGGTGCGCCAATTTGGAAAGGTCATCGACACCGCATGCTTCAAGGATATGGACTGCGTTGCTTCATGCCCGGAGGAGGCGCTATCGTTCGGGTTTGCGAAACCAACGCTTTTTTCCAAGGAAAAGTCCCCGTCCAAACCTTTTTCTTTTTCGACGTTAGAAGAAGTTTCCATGTTGATGGTTTTCACGGCCACACTATTGATTCTTGTAGGGTTGCCGGAGTCCCTTGCACCTTGGGCGGGGCGGCTATATGGTCTTATGCCCATGTTCCTATCCGCTACCCTGGCTGTGCTTACTGCGGTGGTCGCGATTTACATGGCACGCCTCTTCCGCAGACCCCAAGTCGCCTTCCAAAATTTGGTTCTCAAGCAGGGCACCTGGCGGCCAATGGGAATAGTGTTTGCGAGTGCAGTGACGGTATGGATGATCTTCATCGGGCACTCTGCCCTTGTGCAATACCACATGTTCCGGGCTGGAAGAATCATTCACGCAGAAAAGCAGGTATTGCCATCGTTTCCCTCTCAGGCCGCAGATCCTACCAAGGTGGCTGATGCCGGGGCGGTCTTATTAGTTGCGGACGCACATTTGCGCATCGCACAGGAACTGGGCTTCTTCTATTCCGATCGCCGCATCAGCCGTCAGCGCGCCTGGCTGGCATTGGCTCTGGGCGATACCGACCGCTGCGAAATATATTTGCACCAAGCCATTGCGTTGGAACCGGGTCATCCCGACTCCCGTTTTCAATTGGGCTGGGTTTTGGCCGCCCATGGAAAGACCTTGGAGGGGTTACGCGAGTTGGATCGAGTCGACTCCCTTAGCCTCGAAGGACGCTTTAAGGGGTCCATCCTCAAGGGAACGTTACAACTGGGTTACCATGAAAGATGGAACCAAGCCCTGGATTTGCTGGAAGCGGCTTCGCTTTCTCGATCTGCGGACACAATTTTCCACCGGAAAATGCTGAATTTAGTGCAAAAAATTGCTGGTCCACAAGCCAGTCGTGAATTACTGGAACGTATTCTGCGACGCGATCCCAGCCATGCCGCAGCCCGCGCCTCCATGGCCAATTGGGCCGAAGTCCAGTCCAACGCCTCACAAACTTTAGAAGGAAAGCCAACGTCCCCTCGCCAATGAATGCACTTAACTTCTTGCGATAGGAAAAAATTCTCATGGCAGCTAGGGGCTCAAAAATAATGTGAATTTGGCCGATCAAGCCGTTACATTTTGACCTTTGTCCAAGCTATAATCCACATGGAGGAGAATTCCATGTTCCCAACTTCGCGCCAGGCCTCCCATTCGAGTCCTCCCGATTCACCCAACACACCATCCTTATGGGAAATACTCGGAGTAGTTTTAGCAGTGGGCTTAGGCTGGCATTTTTTGGAATTGCGCATCTGTGGCGGTGGACTGCCCACCGGAGACGAAGGATCCTGGATTTCAGTAGCCAATGAAATCGCCCATGGCCATGGGTTCACCACCCGCTGGCTTGAGGCCCATTTTCTATTACCATATACTCTGCCGCGTCCGGACGATTTTCGTTACCC
>JAYUHW010000229.1:0-4199 GCA_043766615.1 Fibrobacteria bacterium
CAAACCCTTGGAAGTCATTGAAGGCCCGCTGATGGCGGGCATGAGCGTGGTGGGCGATTTGTTCGGTTCCGGCCAGATGTTCTTGCCGCAGGTAGTGAAAAGCGCGCGCGTGATGAAAAAAGCGGTAGCCGTCCTGTTACCCTATATCGAAGCGGAAAAACTTAAGAACCCTTCCACCAGCCGTGCAGCCGGAAAAATCCTGATGGCCACAGTCAAGGGCGATGTGCATGATATCGGCAAGAATATTGTGGGCGTGGTTTTGGCCTGCAACAATTACACCATCATCGATATGGGTGTGATGGTTCCGGCCAATAAAATTTTAGAAACCGCCATCGCGGAAAAGGTGGACGCCATTGGCCTGTCCGGGCTTATCACACCTTCTCTGGATGAGATGGTGCATGTAGCGCGTGAAATGGAACGGCTTGGCCTCAAAATTCCCTTGCTCATTGGTGGAGCTACCACTTCCGTAGCGCATACCGCGGTTAAAATCGCACCTGTTTATTCGCACCCGGTTGTGCATGTGTTGGACGCATCCCGCAGTGTGCCCACTACTGGAAGCTTGCTGAATCCTGCCACACAAGAAGCCTTTATGGTAAAGGTTCGGGAGCGCTATGAAAATGTGCGTCAAGAGCATAAGCAGAAGATGAGTGATCGCAAGTCGATTTCCATCGCCGAAGCCCGCAAGCGCAAATTCAATATCGATTGGGGTGGCGCGCAGGCACGGGGGGAAATCACGAAGCCCACCTTTTTAGGCGTTCGGGATTTCACAGCGTATCCCTTGGAAGAAATCGTTCCCTTTATCGACTGGACACCTTTTTTTCAGACGTGGGAATTGGTGGGGCAGTATCCGAAAATTCTTCAGGATGCAACAGTCGGTGGAGAGGCAACCAAGTTGTTTGCCGATGCGCAAGCTTTGTTGAAAAAAATCGTCGCGGATAAAAGTTTGACCGCACAGGCCGTGTTTGGGATTTTCCCCGCCAAGAGCCGTGGCGATGACATTGAAATCTATACCGATGCATCCTGCTCGACAATTAAAGCCACCGTGCATTCGCTGAGACAGCAAAGCGATAAGGCCGGCAGTGAACCCAATCTCGCTTTAGCGGATTTTCTTGCGCCACGCGAGTCAGGGCTTACTGACTACATGGGCGCATTCGCTGTCACGGCCGGGGTGGGGCTGGATAAAATTGTTGCGGAATTCGAGAAGGAACACGATGACTACAACAGCATAATGGCCAAGGCATTGGCTGATAGGCTTGCCGAAGCCTTTGCAGAGCTGCTCCATCAAAAGGTCCGCGAGGAGTATTGGGGCTATACCAAAAAGGAGGATTTGAAAGTTGAGGATTTAGTGCGTGAAAAATACCAAGGCATTCGGCCGGCCCCTGGGTATCCAGCCTGTCCCGATCACACGGAAAAAGCCACGCTTTTCAGTCTTCTGGAAGTGGAAAACCGCATTGCTTTGAATCTCACGGAGAGCTATGCAATGTGGCCTGCGGCCGCAGTAAGTGGATGGTATTTTGCCCACCCACTTTCACGTTATTTTGGACTGGGGAAAATCGGTAAAGACCAGGTCAAGGACTATGCGGCACGCAAGGATATGGATTTAGCCAAGGCAGAGCGATGGCTGGCGCCGAATCTTGATTACGATCCTGTGTAAGGCCCAGTTCCGTTTTACCTGTATAAAATTGCCTGACAAACGGTAGCAAGTTATTACATTAGCCCTCGACATAACACCAAAACCCAGGTAGTTAAGCTAGCTGGATTCATTAAGGAAGGTAGACAATGAAAAAGCAATCCCTCACCACCTTGGCAATTTCCGTAGGTATCGTAGGCGTTTTAGGCCTGTCCCAAATCATGGCAAACGAAGCCCATCCTGCTAAAGCAGCCGCTGCCACCACCACTGCACCTGCCGCTGTCGCTGCCGATGCAGGTACTGCACCTGCCGCAACTGCCACTGCAGTTCCCGCCGATACCGCCAAGCCTGCTAAGAAGGCCAAACATGCAAAGAAAAAAGCTGCTGTTGATTCTACCGCCGCCGCGACTTCCGCTCCTGCTGCAACAACTGAGCATGCAACAACCCCAGTTGCACCGGCCACGCCCGCAGAAAAACATACCGCGCCAGCCGGAACCGCAAAATGAATAAGCCCACATTACTGGCGCAGTTGGCATTTGCAGGCATTGCTGCCGGCATGCTTTCCGTGTCCAATGTTTCCGGTAATGAGGCGAAGGCGGCGGTCAGTACTGCCGCCGGTTCCGAACACTCTGATACGGTCAAAACCGTAAAGGCACACAAGAAAGCACACAAAAAGGCAGTATCGGATTCCTCCGCAACTGCGACAATGGCTCCCACTGGCTCCGCTGTGACGCCCGTGACTCCGGCAGCCACTCATGCAGCTTCGGCACCTGCTAAGCATTCTTGTAAAGGTCAAAACTCCTGTAAAGGTCTGGGTGGATGTGCCATGTCCGATAAAGACATTGAAGCAGCTGCCAAAAAAGCCTCAATGGCCATGGACATGGCTGGAAAGGCTCATTCCTGTAAAGGTAAAAACGAATGCAAAGGCTTGGGCGGATGCAAGATGATGTAATCTTTGCCTGGTAATTTGCTCTTTATTACGGAACCTGCTCTTCAACGAGCGGGTTCTTTTATTTTGAAGCCATTTCTTTGGCGCGCAGCACTTCGGCATGAGTGGCATCGAAGGACAGAAAATTATCATCCCATTCCACCAAAGTGGACGCCCCGCCGCAGGCTTGATAGACCGTTCGGTACAATTCCCAAACTTCCTCGCGCACTGGGTGATCGTGGGTATCCAGTACATGCGTGCCCTTGTCGGTATGCCCGGCCAAATGGATTTGGCAGACACGGTTCAAGTCCAATCCACGAATGTATTCCTGTGGATCAAAATGATGGTTTCGCGACGAGACGTAGATATTGTTGACGTCCAGCATCATCCAGCATCCGGATCTTTCGACCACTGCGCGATAGAATTCCCATTCGGGCATTTCCGATGCTGAGAATTCAACCAGTGCTGAAAGGTTTTCGATTCCGAAAGGAATTTCCAAAAAGTCTTGCGCGATGCGGGCTTTGTCCGCAACATGACGGACGGCTTCTTGTGTATATGGCATTGGGAGCAAATCGTGGTAATGGTGCGCGCCCACTTGGGTCCAACAAAGGTGATCACTGAACCACGGTGTCTTGGTTCTACGGGCCAAAGATTTCAGCTTACGCATATAGTCCATATTCAAAGGGCCGGGCGTGCCTAAGGACATGCACACACCGTGCAAAACAATTGGATAGGATTCTAAAAAACGATCCAAGTTGTATAGCGGAATACCTCCAGTGGCCATAAAATTTTCGGAGATGATTTCAAAGAAATCTACCTCAGGTCGGTGTGCAAGGATGTGGGCGTAATGAGGAATGCGCAAGCCAAGGCCAAAGCCTAAGTGGGGTGGTCGCTGCAGCATGACGCTAATCTAGCAGAATAATTAGGTGGCTAAGTGCATTGGAGTTCATTGTATATCGATTAAAATCATTCAGTTAACTAATTTAATCGGAATGAGTAGAGAAGTCATGAAAAATTAAACGGGAGTTTCTGGAAAAAAAGAGTTAAAGTTTGGCAGTAATTGTCAGTTTGATTGTACACGCATATAGGAGTATTCATGAAAAAGGTTTTAGCAATAGTGGGTTTGGGCCTAATGGGATTCAGCTATGGCATGGATGAATACGGCTCAATCGAAAAAGGCAAGCTGGAAGTGGATGTAGGCTATAGGTACACCAGTCCAACTGGGGTTTATGATTCTGCTGGTAAAAAGCATGATTTTCCAAGTAGCTCAAGCCCCATGATCAACTTACTGCCCTTGCAACTCAAATACGGCATAATGCCGGGTCTGGATGTGGAACTGGCCACGATCGGCACTATGGGAAATAAGGATGCGGGCGATCAAGGTGGATTCACCCAGCCCCAGCTTGGCGTCAAGTATACACATGCTCCGCTTGGATTGGGCGGATATTTGAATTTGGTTTTGCCTTTCGCAACCGGAAATTTGGACAATCCAATGCCCATAGCAGGTTCCGGATTGTCCAAATTTCCGGTTGCGAAAGGCAAAACCAAATTCAAATATCCGCCCTATCCAAGCGGAGCATGTGTATACTTGACGCCAAGCTGGGGCTGGGTGAATCCACCTTGATCGCCCGCATCCTTATT
>JAYUHW010000230.1:0-10371 GCA_043766615.1 Fibrobacteria bacterium
CGGAATGGCCATGAACATGAAAGGAGCCATACTTATTCTCGACGCGGCAACGGGTCAAACCAAAGTCAGCCGCATGCTCGACGCTTCCAATCATAATGGCGCTTTTTCCCCTGATGGCAAGGAAATATGGACGTCGCAGATGATCATGGCCGGGAAAATCCTGGTATTGGATGCCGTTTCTCTCAAAACTCTTAAGACTATCGATGCGGGTGATATGCCTGCCGAAGTCACCTTTTCCAGCGATGGCAAGCATGCCTTCGCAGCCAATGGAATGTCCAATAATGTAACCGTCATCGACGTCGCGACGAAATCTGTGGTCAAGACACTTACGGTCGGAATGGATCCCGTCGGCGCTTGGCCAGGACCTGGCGGCATGATGTATGTTGACAATGAAAAGAGTAAAACCCTGACCGTAATCGATGCAGCCAAACTCGATACTGTCAGGACCATCCATCTAGACTTTATGCCCGGCATGGCAGCCATCGCCCCCAATGGAGAACTGTGGGTGACGAATGCTGAGGGAGGCAAAGTTGTCTTTTTTTCAGCCCTTGACGGCTCGAAGTTAGGTGAATTGGCCACGGGAGTGAATGCCCACGCCATCGCTTTTGGGGCCGACGGGAAAACCGCCTATATTTCCAACCAAGGAGACGGAACAGTTAGCGTCATCGCTGTACTTTCAAAAGCTCTCATAAAAAATATTCCGGTCGGGCTAACACCGAATGGAATGGTTATTCGAAAAATGCCCTAGATTTATCCACTGTGAATACTGAAATTTAAAACCATGGAAGCAAGTTACTCATGGAACTAAAAAATCTAGGATTTCTGACCACGGCATTGCTTCTGTTTTCGGGTTGCTTTAAGCAGGAATCCTCGCCGACCGGACCGACGCCCATTGCGCCTTTCAAATCCAGTTATATCCCCACAATAAGGGAATATTGGATCACGACAGAGACTACCTTCAAATGGGATATGGTTCCAGGAGGTGAAGCGATGATGACCAATGACGTTATAACCCCGGAAAGACGCTACCTCTATAAAACCATCCGGTATGTCCAAACCGACAGCCAATGGAATAAGATGGCCCAACCCGAATGGCAGCAACTCTCTGGACCTATCATCCGCGCCACCGTTGGAGATTCCGTTCTGGTTCACTTCAAGAATGGCATGAACTCAGGGATGCCCCTGAGCATCCATCCGCATAATCTTGTGTATAACGAAGCCAATGAAGGCGTATGGAGGAAGGATCGGCCCAAGGATTGGCCTGAACAAGGGACGGCGGGAGGCTCCGTGCAAACCGGAGATGAATTTCTTTATCATTGGAAAGCTGATGAGAAATCCGTGGGGGTCGGCCCCTATCATAGCCACTCCTTTCACCCCGCGGAAGAGATAGCACTAGGTCTTATCGGGACCATTATAGTGGATCAGCCACCCGATCATCCCGAATACATAAAGTTCGACTCCACAATTGCATTAATCTTTAAAACATATTTGGCAATGGTCTTTCCCATAGATACCACTAAAACAGATTCTACAAAGAAAGACACATGTACGCCTCCACTGATACCTTGGAATGGCGGCTGTCATCCTAGAGAGCATGTGCCGCAAGATCAATGGCCGGAAAATATCGTGGATTCTTTAGCGCATGGAGGTGGCCCGGAAGTGCATGCCATCAATGGGATAGCATATGCCAATCTCAAGGGACTGAGTTTTAGGAAAGGGCAAAATATCCGATTCGTAGTGGTCGCCATGGACGATGAAGGCACCCAGAATCACACCGTCCATTTTCACGGTGAAATGCTTCAGGAATTAGACCGGACCAACCTGTACAAAGATGTGTTCGATCTTCCTTCCGCCGTTGCCATCGATTTGAAGATGAAAGCCGAAAACGTGGGTAAGTGGATGCTTCACTGCCATGTCGAGCACCACGCTTCGGAAATGATGGCGACCTACGAAATCAAAGAATAAAATTCCAGACGAATGTACATAAAGGCAAAACCAGATTTTGCCGAATATTCCGCATGGTGGCATGGCTGAGGTGGATGGCTTTGGCAATGCCGCGCAAGTCCCCCTTCACCAAAGTGATCCCGGCGCTTACCATGGCAACGTATCGGCCTTCGGCTCGGAGCTTCTTGATAAAAAGAAACCAGGAGATTGGGATCGACTTCTATTTATAGTCGCTTGTTTCCGTGGCCATAAAATTTGGAGTGCATTTGACAAGAGATCCGTGTTCAGCAAACTTGAACACGCCATCCTTTCCTTGGACCCATGAAAAATACTGGTGTTCTGCGGTGTGATAGAGATAGACTTCATTTTCAATCACGGGGGTTAAGACTTGCGGCTTTTTTCTGCCGCCAGAAGGACTTGATTTGATCGCGAAGGCCTAAGCGATCCAGCCATCGTCTGATGGCCCGGTCCGTGCGGACATTTATGGCCAATAACGCGCGCAAGAGGCCGTAGCGTGTTTCCCTTCGGAAGAAGAGCACCTCGGATTCCAAAACACAAATATCCGCATAGCGTTCTTTATATACCCCATCGCCGAGGCCAAAATCATAAACCTCGGCCCGCGTATTCTTTATCAATTCTTCCCAGGATCTCAGCATCAGCAGGGTGCCTGGATTCATGGACCGGTGCTTGGGATCATAGCCGATGTAAGGATTAAAGCAATGCATCCCGTACACGTAATCTTCCTGAAAGGCTATCGGATCGCCCTCATGGTAAAGGACATACCCATGGAACCATCCCTTGCGCGCGGCCAATTGGACCTGTTGGCGGTGGGACCGAGAATCCTTAAAACCCACCCCTAGGGCGCGTTGGTAGGTCTTGCGGGCCACCGCTTCCGCTTGAGAAAAATAGGTCTCGATTTCATCAGGATGTTTGAAAATCCGCACCTGTCCCGCTGGTCCTCCACGCAGAGGATCGCCCTTTTTCAGGATACGTTTGAGGGATGAGCGGACTTGGCCCCCTCTTCGCGCAATGATTTCTTCAAGGGTGGGCGCCAAACGGATCATCATGTGCGGCTCGGGCGGATAAGTCAGCCGGTAGCCGTGACAACTCTTCAAGCGATTAAGTACCCGGAAAAACGGATTATCCATCGGAAGGGCGTTGGCATAAATAAAGTGAAGGGATGTATCCGAGAACTGTTTCAGCAAGGTTTCCGCCATGATCGACAACAGCGCCTCGTCGTGTTCGGCGAACACGCATTGGTAGCTGACAGATAATCCCGGCAGGTTGATCCGCCACAAGCGTAGGTACCCGATTTTCAAATGGAATACGCGGGTATGGCGAAACCCGGCGATTATTCCGACCAGTTTGGATTCTCTGCGGAAAACCAGGATAAGCGGCGAGCGCGGTTCTTCCGAAGCTTCAACCGACATGCGATACCAATCTATATCGGCATGGACCGCGCCGTGGCTCTCCGATTGCTGCAGCTCCCGCCATTCTTGTCGAATTTCCTCCAGATGCTCCAGAGAAGTGATCCGATCGATGCGAAGGTTACCTTCAATTAACATTTTTCCAACGATCTCTCATTGGTTTTTTACCCGCAACGACCAAAGGGTGGCGAATTCCATTCTGTCAGCAACAACCTCCGGAAGTTTCCGGCAATTTGGCGCCGGCAGGCAAAGCCAGGAATTTTGATTGACAATGGACGCTGCAAAAATAAAAGGTCTTGCCATCGCGTTCGGCATGAAGCGCCGTTGCCTCGTTCACGGTCATTCCGCACATCGGATCTTTGGTCACTGATTTTGATTGATTCATGGTTCTGGTCTTTCTTTCTTGAGGGTTTATCGAAGTTGAGATTCAGGCGTTTTCAATGTTTTATTTTGAAAGAGTCCGAGGAAATGCGGGTTACCTTGCTTATTGGATGGATGGTTGAATCTAAAGTGGAAATAAATTACAAGACTTAAAATCGCAACCATAAAACACCAAATCGAGAATAGCGCCAGGGCGCTTACAAGGTAAGCCGCGAAGAATGAAATCAACGCGAGCAGGCCGAACAATTTAATGAAAGCATGACTGGAAAAAAAACAAGTGCCACACGTTGCTACAAGGTACAGGGCCATCATGGGCAGTTTGTGGAAATCGGGCGAGTCGTAGACGATGTGTCTTCCCACAACTTCGGCAATGACTGAGTGAGTCGTAATGAAATAAAGCATATAAAGACTCAGCGAGACACCTATGGCTTGAAATGCGTAGATTACCCGCTTACGCCAGAGAACAGTTTCCAAGCTGCCCGTAGCGAAGGGAACATACATGGCCCACAGTAGATAGGAAAAACCCGAGTATAGGTAGGTCGTGGCCTGCCGAACGAGTGGCATGTCTTGCCTGAATGTCATCCATAGAAGGCCTTCCGTCAGTTGCTGGACGCCGAATAAAAGTGGAATCATAGCGAAAGGCCACTCGGATCGCTTGGTTGTGATTTTTAAGGTCGCCATCCCAAGCACGCACAATGACGCGCCCGCGATGAAGCTGGCCGTGGCTGAAAAGCACATCAGCCACTTCCCCTTGTTCTATTTGGTTCTGCCGGCTTCATCTCAGCGTATCGTGCACTTCAATTACGCTTGTTTTCATAGTTTGTCCTTCTTCTTCATGGGCCGTGCCCCCGATTTTGACTCGTTTTCCAAAAGGTGTTTGGCTTCCTTAAGATTTTGGCGTTGTTTTCCGTTCATGGCCGGGTAAGTCAATTTCAAGGATTTCAGTTTTTCGACAATAACATCCGCGACAACCGTGCGTGTGAACCATTTGTTGTCGGCGGGGATAATGTACCACGGCGCATGTTCCGTGCTTGTGTGATTGAAAGTGTCTTCAAAGGCGCTCATATAGTCGTCCCAATAAGCGCGTTCTTTGACATCGGAAAGGGAAAGCTTCCAATTTTTGCTCGGCGTGTTGATGCGCGCGAGCAAGCGGCGTTTCTGTTCCTCTTTCGAGAGGTTCAGAAAAAACTTAAGGACGACGATCCCGTTCCGGACTAGATATTTTTCATAGGAATTTATCTCCTCGAAACGATGCTTCCAGATTTCCTTACCCTTGGCTACTGGGGGCAGTTTTTGCAATTCCAGAAGCTCGGGATGGACCCGGACGATCAACACTTCCTCGTAATAAGAGCGGTTGAAAATTCCGATCCCACCGCGATCCGGCAAGGCTTTCGTAGTCCTCCAAAGAAAATCGTGGTCTAGTTCTTGCGCCGTAGGCGCTTTGAAGGAATGTACTTGTGTACCCTGTGGATTGACACCCGACATCACATGCCGTATCGTACCGTCTTTGCCGGCGGTATCCATCGCCTGAAACATCACTAGTAGCGCATAGGTGTTATTGGCATATAATACGTTTTGGTATTTTGTCAGCTGCTCAACATCTTTTTTCAATTTTAAGGAAGCTTCGTCCTTATTTTTATAGTGAGCGGTATATCCAGGGTCATAGTCCTTCAAGCGAATCTTCTTGCCCGGCGGAACTTTAAAGTCATCGTGATTCATTTTATGTACCAATTTCGATTTGCTGTGAATTCAATGAACATTATTTAAGGTCTGATTGCCCAGTTTATTCAAATCGACTTTGGCGGCGCCCATTTCCGCGATCAATTCTTCCTTTCTATCGGCCCGCGAAAACGGAAGCGGGGTCCAACTTCAAGACTGGATAGGCGCTGATGGCTGTTGCCACCAAGCTGATCACCACAACCATGGAAATCCCTATTATCGGAGCAAACCACATCAGGCGAAAAGGGAACTCAAAATAGGAGACAGCGAATTGACCGGCAATGCCGCAAATCCCAAGGCCGAGACCTGCGCCTATCAGAGCACATATCCCTGCCTGGGTGAAGATCATGAGCAAAAGCATTCCCGGGGTCGTGCCCATGGCTTTCAATACCGCATACTGTTTTAGATTCTCATTGGTGAACATGTAAAGCATGACACCCGTAACTCCGAAACCGACGGTGATGGCCATGAGCAACATTGCCGTTACGTCTCCGACATCCTCCGAGTTTTGCAGAAACCAATGGACCGTGTCCGATTTGAAATCCGCGGCAGTGCGCGCCCGCATACCCGTACGAGATTCAATGAGCGTGGCCACGTCGTGGGAAGAGGCTCCCGGTGTCACAGACGCGAGAACGAAGGTCAATCGGCGCCGTTCGGGAAGGAGAATCCGATCGGCGTTGGAAATCGTGGTATACATCAATGGCCGTGGCGGGAAACGTGGGGAGGCATCCGCTACACTCTTGACGATAATCCGCTGATCGTTAACCTCCAGTTCATCGCCTTCCCTTAGTTCGCGCGTCAGGACGTTCAGATGGGGACCCTCGGCCGGCCACTGATCACATTGGCAATAACAGAGACGGAACTCAGGCTCATGGCAGCGCCTGCAATTATCGGACTGAGAAGCAATCCGAAAAAGGGATCAAACACCCCGGTCGCTAATGGAATTCCCCTTTTTATTATAGTGACCTCTGAATGTCACTTCGTAGGTTCCATGGCTCATCTACTTTTTAACCTCGGATGAATCCTTAGCCATCATCTCCAGCTTCTCGTGCATGACAGCCATCTTCGCATGCATTTTCTTGACCTGGCCCGCA
Source organism: Fibrobacteria bacterium (assembly GCA_043766615.1). Classification (GTDB taxonomy): domain Bacteria; phylum Fibrobacterota; class Fibrobacteria; order UBA11236; family UBA11236; genus Chersky-265. The sequence goes on from JAYUHW010000230.1 coordinate 6,566, forward strand.
TCGGGCTTACCCTTAGCCATTTGGTCGGACATCTCCTTCATGGCTCCCGACATCGCCGCCATCATCTTCGCAGCATCTTTCCGCCTGACGGGATCCATCATCATGACGCTGTCCGCCATCATTCCATTCATATCACCCATCATCCCGTTCATTTGATCCATCTTGCCATACATGTGCGGCATCATAGCGTTCATGGGTTTGGACATGGTTCCGCCCATCATGCGATGGGCTCCGCTGGAATCCATCATTCCGCCCGGCATATTTCCAGGTCCCGTCATTTTCTTATTGGATTGAGCGAAGGCTCCCATCGTTATTCCCACAATTGCGGCTACGGCTATGAAATTCTTCATGTACTTTCTCCTTTATGATTATCCGACTTTTTCCCACATCCAATTTCTGACCCCTGGCCTATCATGCCCATGACCAGATGAAAGCGATCCATACCGTTCACTACCGTCATATCAAAAGGCTTTTAGGAAGTAAATGTATCGGCATCAGGAACCTTCTTTCAGTTAATAAAAGTTTTTTAAGATCCTGAGCCAAGGTTTATATCAGATACCGACCTTTCTCAGCCTTAAAGCATTGGTTATGACGGATACGGAGCTGAGACTCATGGCAGCACCTGCAATAATCGGGCTGAGCAGCAAGCCGAAAAAGGGATATAAAGCCCCGGCAGCCAAGGGGATTCCCAGCGCATTATACATGAAGGCGAAAACCAGGTTTTGTCGGATATTGCGCATGGTGGCATGACTGAGATTGATGGCCTTGGCGATGCCGCGCAAATCCCCTTTGACCAAGGTAATGCCGGCGCTTTCCATGGCTACGTCAGTTCCCGTACCCATCGCGATACCTACCTCGGCTTCGCTCAGAGCCAAGGCATCATTGATGCCGTCTCCAGCCATGGCGACAATAAGGCCTTTGGCCCGCAATGCTTTTACATATTCAGCCTTGCCTATCGGTTCAATACCCGCCTTGACGGCATCCAATTTCAAAGTACCCGCTACGGCATCGGCGGTCTTTTGGTTATCCCCCGTGAGCATATGGATTTCCAGGCCCAGGTCATGCAATTCTTTGATCGCTGCGGGCGTGGTGGATTTCATAGGATCGGCCACGGCCAGGATGCCGGCGGCCTTGCCATCCATGGCCACATATATAACCGTTTTTCCTTCGGTCTGTAGCGCGCCAGCGGTTTTTTCCATGCCATCCAATTCCGGAATCTTTTCGTTCCGGAGGAAATCCAATTTCCCCACCAATACGGCATGGCCATCGACTTTTCCCGCGACTCCACCCGCTGTTACGGAACGGAAATCTTCCACTTTACCAAGCACGGCACCCTGTTCCTTGGCGCCCCGCACAATGGCCGCAGCAAGAGGATGTTCACTGTTTTGTTCCAGACTGGCCGCCAAACGCAGGAATTCCTTGGCATCGAAACCATTCGACGGAAGGGTATCCATCAGCTTGGGTTTGCCTTCAGTGAGCGTGCCGGTTTTGTCGATGACCAAGGTCGTGACTTTTTCCAATCGCTCCAAGGCTTCGGCGTTTTTGATCAACACGCCTTCACCTGCACCCCGGCCGACTCCTACCATGATGGACATGGGCGTCGCCAATCCCAAGGCACAAGGACAAGCAATGATCAAGACCGCGACCGCATTGACCACGGCATGGGCCAGCCGCGGTTCTGGTCCCAACGAGAACCAGAGCACGAAGGTGAGCGCGGAAACGGCGACCACCGCGGGCACGAAGAGGCCAGACACCTTGTCGGCCAAGCCCTGGATGGGCGCGCGACTGCGTTGAGCTTCGCCGACCATATCGACAATGCGGCCCAGCAAGGTATCGCTACCGATATGCTCCGCACGCATGACGAAACTTCCCGGACCATTGACCGTGCCACCGGTAACCTTTTCCCCCACCGTCTTTTCGACCGGTAATGCTTCTCCCGATAGCAGGGATTCATCGACACTGGAATGCCCTTCAACCACGACACCGTCCACCGGCACCTTTTCACCAGGAACAACTCTTAGCTGGTCGCCGACCTTAACCTGTTCGAGCGGAATAACCTCGTCCCGGTCACCGCTAATTCGCTTAGCCGTGGGGGGCGTAAGATTAAGCAAAGCCTTGATGGCACTACCCGTGCGGTTACGTGCCCGGAGTTCCAAGACCTGCCCCAAGAGGACCAAGACGACGATGACGGCCGCCGCCTCGAAGTAGATCGAGACCCTTTCCCCATGCATCATGGAGACCGGGAACAGGCTCGGCATCACCATGGCGATTGCGCTAAACAAGAAAGCAGCGCCCACGCCCATGGCAATCAAGGTGAACATATTCAAATTCCAGGTGAGAATCGATCGCCAACCGCGAACGAAGAACGGCCAACCAGCCCAAACGACCACGGGTGTGGTCAAGGCAAATTGCAGCCAACGGGAAACATCGCCCATAATCCAAGCCTGCCGTGCCAAGGGCGGGATGAGGTGCGCCATGGTCAGCAGGAATACCGGAAGCGCCAAGGCTCCGCCAATCCAGAACCGCCTTTGCATATCGATGAGTTCGGCATTCTCTCCAACCTCCTCTCCGGCCTTTACCCCTGATTGCGCAGGCTTTTCCAGTTCCAGGGCCATTCCGCATTTCGGGCATGCACCCGGTTTATTTTGCCGGACTTCCGGATGCATGGGGCAAGTATAAACCGGACCGGCCCCGGTCTTTTCGACTGGGGTTATTTTCATGAGATTGCAGTCTCATTCATAATCTTGACGATCGAACCCTCTACTTCTTGGGCGACGTCATTGAGTTCGGGAGCGTTGAACATTTCAATTAGCTTGGTCGGCGTCAAAGTGTCCTTAAGGTTGTGGATATGGAGGACGCCGAATTCATTGGCCTTGACCGCCCTCTGCAAAGCAGTCGCAGCTTGGCTTACCGTCTTGGCTGTGGGTATTATAATCACGACTACCAATAGGATCGCGACCAGAATGCCGATCGGTGACCATGCCCACATGCCGCCTCCCATCCATCCGTTCATCCATCCACCTGTATGATTCATCATTTCGACTCCTTTTTTAGTTCGCTTCAATTACCAAGGACATGCAAAATTAAGTGCGCCATCCACAATTCCTCATCCGTTGGAATGACTCGCACCGAAACCTTACAGGAGTCAGTGGAAATCACCTCCGCATTCACCTCGTTTCTTTTTTCATCGATCTGGATGCCGAGAAAACCCAAACCCTTGCAAATACGGGCCCGCACCAAGGACGCGTTTTCCCCGATACCGCCGGAAAAAACCAAGGTATCCAGTCCGCCCAAGGCGGCGGCGAATGCACCGATGCCTTTCCGGATTTGATAAACGAATAATTCGATAGCCTCTGCCGCGCGGATATCCTCTGATTCGATGCCAAGCAAATATTGCATGTCAGAACTCGTTTCCGATATGCCCAGCATTCCGGACTCATGGTTTACCATGCGCTGAAACTGGGCCTCCGTCATGCCCTCGGTGCGGGTGAGAAAGCTGAATACCCCCGGATCCAAATCTCCCGATCGACTTCCCATGACCAGGCCCGAGGCCGGCGTAAAGCCCATGCTCGTGTCCACGGGCTTGCCATCATGCACGGCTGCGAGGCTTGCCCCATTCCCCAAATGGGCGAGGATGATCCGTCCTTTTGCTGCCTGCGCGCCAGCAAGTCTGGCCAATTCGTCCATGAGGTAGGCATACGACAGTCCATGAAATCCGTAACGTTTCAACCCTTGAGCCTCATAGCGGCGTGGGATGGGGAGCAACCGTGCCACGCGTGGAAGATTGCGATGAAAGTCAGTATCGA
>JAYUHW010000231.1:0-3022 GCA_043766615.1 Fibrobacteria bacterium
GCTACTTTTTTTGTCTTGGGTGCCGTGGTCACCGGTGGCATGGGTCAGGGGCTCATTTGGGCGTACATCGCCACTTTACTGATTGGCGTTGTCGCTACAGCCGCTGTTCCCGATATGGAATTCGATTTGCCATTGGCAGTCACAGGTCTGGGCCTGTTCTCCATAGTCTTTGATATCGGTGATTTCATCTTTTTTGCAGCCGCAACTCTGGTCATCAGCTTAATTGCCAAATTGATGTCCAAAACACCGGTTTTGAAAAATCGTTGGTCCATGTCCATGTGGCTTTGCATCGTCGCGTTGTTAGGATTTTCGAGCTATTCCTATGTACCTATCCGCTCCAAAGTGAGCCCGAATATTGATGAGAACGAGCCCCGAACTTGGGGAGTCTTCAAGGAATACTTGGAGAGAAAGCAATATGGTTCGGAATCCATGATCACGCGCGCTTTTCACCGTCGCGGACAAATTCAGAATCAGTTTCTGGTTCATCCCCACATGGGTTTCGGCGGGTATATGCTCGCCCAATATTTCCCATGGAAGGTAGGCGAGACCCGTTCAGATGAGAATGAACCTCTCATGCGAAACTTCCCCCTGAAGCACAAGTTCAATACGCTTACGACAAATTTGGGGGACAAGCCGCGTCTTCAATTCCTGCTGTTCCTGCTGTTGCAGCTGCCCTTTGCCTATGGAGGGTATCTGGCCTACAAGCGTAATCCCCATATGGGCATTTACCTGATGCTGCTCTTTGGTGTGGGCAGTTATGCGATGGTGTTCTATATGAACTTTGCGGATGGTTCGCAGATGGAAATGCGGGACTATCAATACTGGAAAGAAGCCAAATTCAATCCTCAGCAGAGGCCGGAAAACGTGCATATCGAGGTGCGTGAGCGCGATTATTTCTTCACTCCAGGCTTTATGTTTATGGGTATCCTTTTCGGTTTGTCTTCGGCCTTTTTGCTGAACAAGTTGGGACAAGGAGGGAAAAACAAAATGTTGCCGAGAGGGGTGGGTGTGGCGCTAGCCTCACTGGCCTTGGCGGTCCCGGCGTTTTCTAATTGGAAAGAACATGATCGCACGGGTGATTATATTCCCTGGGATTATGCATACAACTTGCTAATGAGTTGTAGGCAAAACGCAATCTTATTTACTAATGGAGACAATGACACCTTTCCTCTTTGGTTTATCCAAGAAGTAGAAGGTGTCCGCAAAGACGTGAGGGTGGTAAACCTTTCATTGGTCAATACCAATTGGTACATACGCCAACTTAAGACGCATGAGCCTAAATTGGTGATCGGATTCAGCGATGCCGAAATCGATGCTTTGGAACCGCAACCCTGGCAGTTCAAAACAACCGTCGGCTTTAAGATTCCTAATTCAGCCATTACCGTGGAATTAGAACCCCGCTCTTATCTTAAGGTGCAAGACATCATGGTTTTGCATATCGCCCAGAACAATTATCCTGCTCATCCCATCCAATTCGCCGTAACGGTTTCCGACGACAATATGATGGGGCTGGAAAAGTATTTGATCATGGAAGGCATGGTTTACACGTTGGTGGAAGAGAAAAAGAACAAGGAAATCGATGCAGCCGTTACCGCCAAAATGGTGGACTCGGTTTATCGATATCGCGGCTTAGGCGATCCCACGCTCTATGTGGATCTTAATACGGAAGGACTGCTCACCAATTATTCCGCCACCAATTTCCACCTGGTCATGTGGGCGCAGGAAAAAATCGCAGCGCTTGATAAACAAACGGAATCGCTGCGGAAGCTGTCGGGTCCGGCGCTTACGGATTCCGTCCGTAATTTGATTTCTGCAAATGAAAAGGAACGGGCTGAAAAAATCGCATTCGCCGAAAGATATTTGAAGCTGAATGCCCACATTCTGCCACGTGAATGGCGCAATAATTATTACGGAGCACAATTCTATTCCGGCATCAAAGACTATGTGCAGGCTGAGGCGTATTATAAAAAGGGCATTGCGGAGGCGCCCAGCCCCAAACTGTTCGGCACCAATTTGGCCCAACTTTACATGGAACAAAGCAAGTTCCCCCAAGCGGAATCTTTGCTGACCGATTTGAAGAACTCTTCGCCCGGTGATTTCGAAATCTGGTACAGTCTGAGCGACTTGTACCAAAAACGCGGAGAACTGGGTAAAGCGCACGATGTGCTGTCGGAGTGGTTGCGGGGCAATCCAAACCACCAATATTCTGCGATGGTCAGTCAACAGATCCAGTATATTGAGGGGCAGCTCCAAAATCAACTAGCGCCACAGCCTGCCACGAATGGCCCCATGGTGCCATCCAAGGCAGCGCCGGCCCCAGGTGCTGGGGGCATTCCTGGTTTAGCCCCGGGTCACGAAGCCGGTCCAGCCTTAAAATCCGTCACCCCGAAAACCAAGGACACAGCACTCAAAGGAACTTCGGCACCTAAAACGACTGCTCCTGCCGGCAAATCCTAACGGCCGGGTCGAAGGCCGATTGGAAAATCCGGTTCGTCCCCGCGTCTTGTTGATAAACTGGCGCGATATCCGCAATCCGGAAGCCGGAGGCGCTGAAGTCCATCTGCATGAGGTGGCCGTGCGGCTGATTCGAGATGGTTTTACGTGTATCCAGCATTCCCATCAGTTTACGGGTGGGCTAGCGGAAGAAAACATTGATGGCGTACTGGTTCGTCGCAGCGGTGGAAAATTCCTTTTCAATTATTGGGTATGGTTGAACTTGGGGAAGTGGTGCCGTCGTGAACGCATCGACATTGTCTTGGACGATTCCAACAAAATACCTTTTCTCCTACCTTGGTTCACTTCCCGCCCGGTAGTGGCACAAATCCATCATCTTTTTGGGCGAGTGCTTTTTTATGAAACGGCTTGGCCCATGGCGCTCTATGTACTGGCATTTGAATGCTTGATGCCTTCCGCATATAAGCGGTGCCGAGTGCTGACCGGATCCGCCAGTAGCCAACGCGAGCTGGTGCGAAAAGGTTTTGGAAGGGTGGATATTGCCCCGGAAGGAGCCGATCTCAATCTC
>JAYUHW010000232.1:0-21184 GCA_043766615.1 Fibrobacteria bacterium
CAGGAAATTACCGAAGACAAAAGCCTGTATTTAGCGAATTCCATGAACTCGCTGCGCATTGAAGGTCAGAAAACCATCAGCATTGAGATTTGTCAGCAATTCGGTTGGGAAGTACCCGATGTCCTCATCATCCCTGGTGGGAATTTGGGTAATGTTTCTGCTTTGGGAATGGGCTTTGACATGCTATTGGAGCTCGGTCTAATCACAAAAAAGCCTCGTTTGGTGGTGGCGCAGGCGGCTAATGCCAATCCGTTGTATCAATCCTATCGGCATGGATTTTCCAAGCTTGTCCCAATGCAGGCCAGGAAGACGGAGGCTTCTGCCATTCAAATCGGCAATCCAGTAAGCTATGATCGCGCCGTCAAAGTTTTGAAAAGATACTCAGGTCAAGTGTATCAGGTTACTGAGGAGCAATTGGCAAATGCCGCTCATATGGCGGATAGAACCGGCCTTTATTGTGATCCACATACCGGCGTTGCCTTGGGAGCCTTACTTCAAATGGTGGAGGACAAATCTGTGACGCGCCGAGATCGGATTGTTGTAGTCTCGACGGCACATGGACTAAAGTTTTCCGAGTTCAAAACACGCTATCATAAAAGGGAAATGCCGGACATTCATCCGGAATATGCAAACCCAATTTCAGAATGTGCAGCGGAGGTGGGGCAGGTGCGGGCGATTTTGGATAAACGATTTAAGGAAATGGCTTAAGGATTAGCCTTTACCTTTTTTCAACAGGGCCAGTACTTCCGGAACCAGGTCAATGGCCTTCCCGAAAACATCTCTTTCACGAGTTAGACTCATCAGCTGAGCCTTACCATCACTGACCACAATAAAGGCAATGGGTTCAACACTCAAGCCACCGCCGGATCCCGCCATTTCCGATTTGCCCGTGTTGGACCCTAGGCCAAAACCTACAGAAACTTTCGAAACCGGAATCAAAGTGACCTGGTCCAGCACGATGGGCTTGCCGATGACCGTATCCGTTTGGGCGATACTACGCAGTTTTTCAAGGATAACCGAAGCTATTGTGTCTATGCTCATAGGCCAAATATAGGTATTAGAGGTGGTTTATCTAGCAATAAATTGCGTTTTGCCTGGCGCGGGCACACAGCCGTGCTTTAACATTGTTTAGTTAGGACAATTTTCAGTTCGGTAGGCTAAACGTTGGAGTAGATATGCGACCCATGAGTGCATCTGAACGCAGAAATCATACCTTCCGCTTCCAGACCTTATTGGAGCTACTGGATCATTATTCGGATTTTCTAACTGCCCAACAAATGGAAGCCGTGATCCGGGACTCGGCGAGAATTTTCGTAGAACGCGACTATGTGAACGAGCAGCAGACGCGGCTGGAATTTATCAAGAAGTGTGAATACATAATGGAAGCGCTGGTGTCGATGAAAGAGGCCACCGTACACCATGGAATAGAGGATTAAAAGCTTCAAAGGTCCAGGGTCCAAAAATTGCAAGTGCCAGGATTCGAACCTGGAGTCTTCTGATTCGTAGTCAGATGCCTTATCCAGTTTGGCCACACCTGCGTATTTTTCCGATGGAAAGCCTAAGGTACTAAAAGCCCCTCGGCTTGTCAGGTTTACAGTCACTGGAAGGCGTGAACGCGGGCCCCCAGTTGATAAAAGCCTGCTTTAAATTGAGGAATCCGAAGAATAATTAGGTACAGGCCCTGGGCTCCTGCGTCCTTAAATTTTCTTCTGTATTCTGACAAATCGGCCGGAATTTTTGCCGAAGCCACCCCTTTGGTTCCGGTTTGTAACGTGACGGCTACGGCGTCTGGATCATTGTTCAGGGCCAGAATCGAATCCAACCCAGCTTGTGAATAGGGGCCAGCGACCTTTAATGTCAAATCCAAATCCTTGCGTGTGGTTAGGCTAAGGAAAAGTGTATCCCCGCCGGACAATGTCATGATTTTCAAATCGGAATAATCCAAAATGCCCGATAGCTTTTTAAAATCCAATCCCCCTTCCGTGGTCAAGGAATCGGTTACCGGGCTACCATCCATCCAGGTAGTCGGAGAGAGAAAGAGAGAGTCCACGCTGCTGAAAGTCGAATCAATGCGGTCACGATCCAACCAGGGGAAGGGGGAGAAGTTGGTTTCGATTCCTGGCAGTCCATTGCCATGCGTATCGCGCAAGCCTGTCAGCACGGCCGTGAACGGGGAGTTGATGTTAAAGTGTCCTGTTCCGTAAGTTAGGTTTTTCCCATAAATTAGGAGCTTGTTGCCGCCGATGAAGCGGTTGGCGATTCCTCCCGAAGGCGTATATTCCACTGACAGAGCCGAAGTGTCGATTTTCTCCGAGAAAGTTATTGCGATGGTATCGGTTATTCCGAATAGATATTTTCCTTGGGATTGCAATAAATTGATGCTATAAGTTGGGGGTGTCTTATCTGGTGCTGTGGAGTTACAGGCCAGAAAGCCCAAGGCCAGGCTGCTGGTAAAGGCGAGGGCCAGTATTGGGTTCCATTTTTGAATTTGCATACGGGGATCTCCTAACTGGGGTTTCCCCGAAATTCTTTGGACGGTTCCACCACTTAAAAAAGGGATGAACGATCCATCAGAAACCGGGTAGTACGATTGCTTAAAAATAAGTAATTCGCGGCAATGTTTTTACCTTAAGAACCCATGTTTAGAAAGATCCTCCGGGCGATAAAATCTCAATTCACTGAATGGCTTCGCCTAGTGCGCAAGGATTTAGGTAAGGCGGCTTACCGGCGTAGCATTCGAAAATGGTTTTTAATCCTGGGGATTCTGCCGTTTCTGGGCGTGGTTCTGATAGCTGGAATCGTTATTTACTATTCCCGATCTTTGCCCTCCCTGGAGACACTGGAACGCATCACCCCAAATCTTATCACGCGTGTATACGATAAGGATTCGGCATTGGTTCATGAATTTTACACCCAACGCCGAATCTGGACACCTGCCAATAAGATTCCCTTAGCTCAAAAACAGGCTGTATTCGCTATTGAAGATCAACATTTCTATCAGCATTGGGGTGTAGATTTGGCCGCTTATCCTTCCGCATTGCTGCCGGCTCTTTTGGGCAGACGCGCGCGAGGTGCATCTACGCTTACGCAGCAGCTCGCCAAGAATTTGTTTCTGACTTCTGAGCGTTCGATAGTTCGCAAGCTTAAGGAAGTTATGGTCGCGGTTCAAATCGAAAAAACCTACACTAAGGACGAAATTCTGGAGTTTTATTTCAACCAGGTTTACCTCGGTGCCGGCGCGTATGGTTTTGCGGCGGCCGCCGAGCGTTACTTTTCCAAGCCTCTCGATTCCCTTTCCATCAGCCAGTACGCTTTATTGGCCGGCTTGTTACAAAGGCCAGAAGCTTATCGGCCGGACTTGAGTCCAGAGGCAGGTCGCGAGCGACGCAATATCGTGCTCGGGGCCATGAAATCCATGGGATATATCGATCGCAAGGAATGGAAGGAAGCTGTCAAATCCCCATTGGCCATTAAAATGTGGATGCCACCAACTGGGCTGGGGGCATATTATGTGGAGACGGTTCGCCAGTTCATGGAAAAGAAGTGGAATGAGGATTTGGTTTACAATCAAGGCGTTACCGTCTACACCACCCTGGATTCCGCCTTGCAAACCTATGCAGAATCGACATTGGTTGAAAATTTGCGTCACACCCGCAATCGACTTCGGTACCGGACTGCCCGATCCTTTAATATGGCCGGTAACCTCAAAGTCAACATCGACACCTTGGTTCGCCATTGGGATATTTACTATCCGCGTTTCGACACACTGTTCATGCAAAAAGACACATCTACCGAACACCCTCGTTTTCCCGATTCCCTCAAATATGTGCATGTGGAATCGGCTTTGCTCATTCTTGACAATGAAACTGGTGCCGTGCGGGCGATGGTGGGAGGTGAGAATTTTGAAAAGTCCAAATACAATCGGGCTGTTCAAGCCGTTCGTTCACCCGGGTCCTCATTTAAGCCCTTTGTCTATGCCGCCGCCGTTGATAATGGCGCCAGTCCAGGGGATATTTTGAACGATCAGCCCATCACCATACCGGATCCCATGGATTCAACCAAATTTTGGAGGCCGCATAATTTCGATGCCGGGTTCGACGGAAAAATCAGCATGCGGCGCGCATTATATAAATCAAAAAACCTACCCGCAATTGAAGTAGCCATTAAATATGGTCTTAATACCATCGTCTCATATGCCCGGAAATTTGGTTTGGTCCACAGCGTTCCGCCGGTACCTTCTTTGGGCATTGGCTCCTGCGAAGCCACCTTGATGGAAATGACATCGGCGTATACGGCATTTCCAAATGGGGGAGTGCGACCACTCCCTTTCATGGTGGAAAAAATAGTCGACAAGAATGGCCAAATCCTCTATCAAAATGTTCCACAGACGCAAGAGGTTATTCGCAAGGAAGCAGCCTGGATAATGTGTACTATGTTACGGGACGTCAATATTCACGGGACCGCGGCATCGATCTGGGCAAGTGGATTCAATCATCCCTCGGGTGGAAAAACCGGCACAACCAACGATTTCACTGATGCTTGGTATATCGGATTTACCAAACGATTAACTATGGGTGTATGGGTGGGCGCCGATAACCATAAAGGCATGGGACCCGGACATACCGGTGCGGATGATGCCGTACCCGTGTGGCTTTCCGTTATGGCGCATGCCGAGGAAGATCAAAAGCCTCTTCCCTTTCCACGTCCTCAAGGTGTGGTAGAAGCTACTGTCTGCCAAACTTCAGGCTTGCTGGCCAGACCTTTTTGCAAATTGACAACTTCAGATTATTACATCATGGGTCATGAGCCTACGGAAGCCTGTACACCAGAGATGCATGCACAGACCAAATCCGGCCAAGACCTCTTCACGGCCAATCAGCATAAAGATCGACACGCGGTTACGAGCACAGATGAGGGTAAAGGAAAACCCAAAGACCTTGAAAAAGGAAAAGATAAGCTCAAGGAGAAGGAAAAGTCGGCGGACCATCGGGTACGGAAGACTTTTTAAAACTGAGTTCCGACGTGGAACTTCAAAACTATAAGTGAATTTCCACTAACTCTCGGGCAAAGGAAACTTCTAGCGCAGGCATTTGCGCGTTGCATTTTCCGCGTACCTCAACTTCGTAGGCATCCAAAAAATCATCAGTGTGATTGGGATCGTGGTGGAAGACCACATATTTTTTGACTCCGGCATATTTGGCCAAATCAAAACCTTTCTCCCAAGTGGAGTGACCCCAGCCTTTGTATTTCGTCTCATACTCCTCGGGTGTATACATTCCATCGTAGATGAGGAGATCGGCGCCTTTCGCCAAATCACCAATATTGAGGTCCAGCTTTTCCGGCAAATGTTCAGTGTCAGTGGCGTAGACCAATGCTGTACCATTTCGCAAATCGTCCAAACGATATACCAAGACACCATTGGGATGTCGCCCGGCCGCGCAGGTCACTTTTGCTATCGGAATTCCATCACTACTCTTAATGGTCATAGATTGACCGGGCACGATATCCGAATATGAGAATGTGGCTCCCAGTTGGTGAAGTGATACGGGAAAATTTGGACCTTCCATTTGTCCAGCCAAAATTTCGCCTAAAGTATTGTCGGCCTTTCCGCGTCCATGCACATCAATGGTATATCCTTCCCGATAACCGGGTCCAAAAAACGGAAAACCCTGGATATGATCCCAATGCACATGACTTAAAAACATATCCAGTTTTGGCTTATCCGATCTTTCTAGAATAGTGTTGCCAAGATTTCTTATACCGGTACCGGCATCAAAAATGACAATATTGCTTCCAAAGTCCGCAGATAGGCAAGAGGTATTGCCTCCAAACCGGATAGTATGCGGAGACGGTGTGGGAATACTGCCCCTCACCCCCCAAAATTTAAGGATCATTCCTTTTTGGCCGCCATTTGCAACATCTTACCCCATTTGCTGTCCAGTCCACAATAAATTTGTGACTTTTTCAGGGGGGAAATCCAGAAATCAGGCCTAAGTGCGATAAAACTCTTTGAGTTTTAAACCCAGTTCTCCCACTGGGACCTTGACAAAATCTTTGCTGTCTCTGGGCTTCCATTCTGCCATGCCTTCGGCCAAGCCCTTTTTTCCAATGGCGATGCGAATCGGGATTCCCCATAAATCCGCATCCTTGAATTTAACCCCCGGGCGTTCGTCGCGATCGTCGAACAAGACTTCTATTCCCATGGCTTCCCATTCCAATATGAGTTTGGCGCAGGTTTCCAAAACTTCTAGTTCGCGGCCAATATTGAGAATATGCACGTGGAATGGTGCAATCTCCTTGGGCCAAATCGGTCCAAATTCATCATGTGAGTTTTCAACGGCCGCGGCCATAAGACGGCCCAGGCCAATGCCATAACATCCCATGGTAGGTGTTTGATGTTTGCCTTCTTCATCCAGATAGGTGCACTTCATGGACTCGCTGAACTTGGTTCCCAGCTTGAAGATATTGCCGATTTCAATGCCGCGAACGGCCCTTAAAGTGGACTTGCCATCAGGGGCCAAAAATCCGGCCTGGGCCTTGGCAAAGTCTCCACAATGAGGTGTTTGGAAATCGCGACGGAAATTGACATTCTTGACATGGAAGCCTTCTTCATTGGCTCCGCCCACAAAATTATTTCCTTCGGCTATGGACAAGTCTGCAAGGACGAGCAAGTCGGGGCGAGCCGTAACCCCTAGTGGCGAGGCATACCCCGGCACAATGCCAAAAGTTCGAATGAAATCCTCGGTCGCAGGAAGTAAAAAAGGAACTTTAAGATAATTGCGGAGTTTGATTTCACTGATTTCAAGATCGCCGCGGATAAGCGCAAGCACCAGACAGCGACGTTTGTCTTGCTCCATTTCAAAGAGAACCGCTTTCATGGTATGACGTGCGTCCACTTTTAGGAATTGGGACACTTCATCTATGGTCTTTTGGGCGGGAGTAGCGATTTTTTCAATAGGCAGCGGAGCGGCTTTGTCATGTAGCCGGGTGAACTCGGCGATTTCTTGATTGGCGGAATAGGTTCCGTCTTCGGAAATGATCAAGTAATCTTCCCCATGGCCCGTCTCCAGCATGAATTCATGCGCGACTTTGCCACCCATGATCCCGGTATCGGATTTAACAATGATGGGTTTGATGCCAACGCGGGAGAAAATATTTGTGTAGGCTTTGTATACACGGTCATAATATTGGTCCAGATCCTCTTCGCTGCGATGAAAGCTATACCCATCCTTCATCATGAATTCGCGCACACGCACGAGTCCACCACGGGCGCGAGGTTCGTCACGAAACTTCAGTTTAAACTGATATATCATGAATGGCAATTGCTTATAGGAAGACAAGACAAAACGGACCAAGTCGGTAATAGCCTCCTCATGCGTCATCGCCAGTACCATGTGATGATCGCTGCGATCCTTGAAGCGCAGGAGTTCTGGACCAATAGCCGCATAGCGCCCGGACTCCATCCATAGTTCCGCCGGCTGCACCAACGGCAAGTCGACTTCCTGTCCATCCACTTGATTCATCTCTTCGCGAATCAATCGTTCAATTTTGGCCAGGACGCGCTTGCCCAGTGGCAACACGGAATAAAGGCCGGAGGCCAGTTGTTTAACATACCCACCACGGAGGAGGAAAATATGGCTTGGAAGTTCAGCGCCCGATGGGGCTTCCCGCAGAGTCTTTAATAAATATTTGGATACCAGCATGGACTGAAGATAGAAAAAGGGCCCATTTCCCAAAAACCCATAATCACTAGGATTCTTGCAGATCCACCCCTTAGAATAGTAGGGAAGGGGGAAACCCATCCCACCATGTTTTCTGAATTAGCCAGAGTTTTTTCCAGTCAGGGTGTGCTTATCCAAGGCACACAATATGCTCCAGGCCCAAGGCGCCCAAATCCTCCTATCCCGGATTCCAGTGCCACTCAAAGCAGTCCCACTTCGTCGCCTAAATTTGAACAGGTATCCGCAACACTTGAGTTGTCGAAGCAGGCTCAGGAGAGTGGAGTGGACGTTCCCACCCAGGCTGCTAGAAATGCCAGTTCAAATTCTGTCGTACCCACCGGTGTAGCTACGACAGAACAAGGCCGCAATGGGTATAGTTCCAATCCAACTAAACTTGGCGCCACTATCAATCTTTATTCTTGAATAGGCTAAACCTCGGACACAAATCAAAGGGTCCGCTCGCTTGTGGTCATCCGCCTTTCAAAGGCCACTCTTTTCGCTTCTGCTCTTCATAATCCGGTACTTGACGCGTGTATTCTCCATCCATAAAGGGCGAGGAAAACATAAAATCCGCCGAGGCGATATTGCTGACTACGGGAATATTCCAAACTACGGCAATGCGAAGCAATGCACGTACATCGGGATCATGGGGCTGTGCCGCTAAAGGGTCCCAGAAAAACACCAGGCAATCAATTTTCCCTTCCGAGATCATCGCGCCGATTTCCAAATCACCACCCAAGGGGCCACTTCGCAATTTTTCCACTGGAAGCTTGGTTTCCTTTTCGATTAATCCGCCCGTAGTCCCAGTTGCGAAAAGACTATGCTTGGACAGGCTATCACGGTGCCGCTTGGCCCACTCCACCATCTCTGGTTTTTTATGATCATGCGCTACCAAGGCGATGTGCTTTCGCTTTGGCATGGGTATTTGTTGGTATTCCATTTTTCCTCCTTGCCCAGTCCGGTAAGAATCGGGCGGCTTTGCATAAAGATACCAATGGAAGGCGTACCATACCGTACGGTCCAGGCTAGTAGTGGGAACGTAATTCCCGAAAACCTATGGTAGTTGCCGATGTGGATGAATTGAGGGACCTTCCCTTGGGCAATATCTTTTCAACATGACTTAAGGGTCTTGGCCAGGCTGGGGAAACCTGGACTTGACACTGGATATTGCGACACCAACAAATTTTTAGGGGGGCTATTATGAATTTTATGCAAAGGACAATTTTAACCGGGTCTGCGCTATTCTTATTGGGGACCATTGGCGCTGGAGCGGCCACTATAACCGGTGTTGTCTCTACCGGTGGTGGAGCTGGAACACCGATTGCAGGTGCTAAAGTTGTACTGACCTCCGGATTCGGTGGTGGTGGTGGTGGCACTCGGCTGGATTCCACGTTAACCAATGCTACTGGTGCCTATACTTTTACTACAGATTCACTGGGATTCAAACAAGTTTTAGTCACCAAAACCGGTTACCAAAACGGTCAGGGCTTTACCAATGTGCAAAGCCGAACGGGTACGTATACAGTAAATGTTCAGCTCATAGCTACCGGTGGTGGAGGAAGAATTGGAACTGTATCGGGTACCGTTCGCGCTGGTTCAGCAACTGGCACCCCGATTGCCAATGCCCTGGTTATCCTTATCGGGACTGGGGGCGGTGGAACTGCGCCTTCCTTGGACAGCACGCGAACAAACGCCCAAGGAGTGTATACTTTTGACAGTGTTGCAGCAGTGAACAACTTTACCGTAAGAGTT
Source organism: Fibrobacteria bacterium (assembly GCA_043766615.1). Taxonomy (GTDB): domain Bacteria; phylum Fibrobacterota; class Fibrobacteria; order UBA11236; family UBA11236; genus Chersky-265. Next base: position 9,474 of record JAYUHW010000232.1, read on the forward strand.
ACGGCAACTGGCTACAATCCTGCCATGAATAACAATGTCGACGTGACTGCAGGCGTCACTACCACTGCCAATTTTACCCTAACTGCCGTTGTGGGTCCGGGATTGCCTGGTTCGGTTTCCGGCACCATTCGCAACAGTGTCGGTGCGACTGCGCTCGCCGGCGCAAAAGTTGTGCTCATTCGCACATCTGGGGGAACAGCTCGGATCGATAGCATGGTGACTGCAGCGGATGGCCATTATGCTTTTGATAGCGTAGCAGCTTTAGCCAATTACACAGTTACGGTTACTGCCACAGGATTCCAGACAGCCTCCACTACAAATATAGCCGTGGCCTCCAATATCACATCCACCGTTGACTTTAGCTTAATCGCTAGTACGGTTATAGTCACAACTGGCAGCATCATCGGTCACGTCACCAATGCTGGCAAGGCTGTCATTGTCGGGGCGAAGGTCGTTCTATCCCGCACGGGCAATGGCGGCGGCAATGGTAAAATTGATTCAACGGTAACCAATGCAGCTGGCCAGTACACTTTTGATAGTATTCCGGCTTTGCAGAACTATACCGTTACAGTAAGCGCCACAGGTTACCAGGGAGCAGTTAATAATAATGTTGATTTAATCGCTGGCCAGGCAGTGTTGGCGGATTTCATTCTGGTTTCCACGGGCACGGCGGTACGCTTTACTGGTAGCGCAGAATCCGCATTCCGAATTTCAAATATCTCTGGCGCGCTCTCTGTGGATTTCGCTCCCTCCTCGACTGTTGGAAGCCTCAGCGCTTTCAGTGTGGTCGGCGCGCAGACTCTTTCTGTGGCCATTCCGGCCGGCGCAAGGCATTTAACGATGTCGAGCCTCCACGGGGTCAGTTTCTTGGTGTTAAATCGTGGGGGCCGGTTGGAAAGGCTTTCCGTACCCGCCGCATTCTGACTGGACTGCTTGGTTCAAGTTTTGGAGGTTTGCCCCACCTGTCCATTCCGGCAGGTGGGGTTTTATTTTTTATCCTCTCCCTTCCGGCTTATGTCCATGGTAGATTGGGATTTCTATATTCCTAAATAATCACTATGGTTGGTTCTGGTATTAATCGCATTTTTGGCGTCCTCTTTTTGTTGGCCGCTATTTCCATTTGGTCAAATGAAATTCGCCAAAAAGAAACCCATTTTCCCGATGGAAAAATTAAAGAGCATTACAGCTATTACTTAGATGAGAAAAAGCGCGAAGTCCGGGATGGCCTTGCCGAAGAGTTTTTTCCTGGCGGAAACAAAAAAGGTGAAATCCAGTGGCAAGCGGGTAAGGAAAACGGCTTCGTCGTCTATTATCATCCAAATGGTCGAAAATCATATGAAGCGAATTATTTGCAGGGAAAAAAGACGGGTTTCGCAACCGTATGGTATGAAAACGGACAAAAACAATGGCAGACTGTTTTTCGCGCTGGACTGACCCACGGGGTTTGGCGGGAGTGGTATCAGGATGGCAAGAAAAAATTTGAGGCAAATTATAATGATGGAAAGCTACAAGGCTTGGCCACTTGGTGGCATGACAATGGGCATATTTGGCAGGAGCGCACTTTTTTGGCAGGCCAGTTGGTGACTGGGTCCGTGAGAGAGTGGGACAAGGTCGGTAAGCAGTTGTACCCTCCGTTGGACAACCAGGGCACCGATAGCCAGATACCTTTAGAGCCCGGTAAACGGGATCCATCCGGCAGTAAAACCGATTCAGTATCAGTTAAGTAGGAAAGGATCGGGAGTATGGTAAAAGTGTCTAAGAACAATAAGAGCAAGAAAACCAAGGGTCCGGCAGCTTCTCAGCCAAAAGATAAGCCTCCGATAGTGGGCATTATAATGGGTAGCATTTCGGACTGGGAGACGATGAAGGAGGCCGCCAAAATTTTACAGGAGCTTTCCATTCCCCATGAACGCAAAGTGGTTTCTGCCCACCGAACTCCCAACTTAATGGTCGAGTACGCCCAATCAGCCCGCCAACGGGGCTTGCAAGTCATTATCGCTGGAGCCGGGGGCGCGGCGCACTTACCTGGAATGACTGCTTCACTGACCTCCTTGCCGGTTATCGGAGTGCCGGTCACTTCCAAACATTTGAACGGGATGGACTCACTGCTATCCATCGCCCAAATGCCAGCCGGTATCCCCGTTGCTACCATGGCTATCGGCAATGCAAAAAACGCAGGTTTAATGGCTGCCCGTATTCTGGCGATAAAATATCCGGAAATCGCCAAAGCAGTCGACAATCATCGGCTTTCCTTGGATAAAGACGTCAGAGCCATGAAGTTTCCGGAGGAATAAATTGAAGACGATACTTCCGGGATCGACTCTGGGTATTTTGGGCGGAGGGCAATTAGGCCGAATGTTTGCCTTGGAAGCCAAGCGCATGGGTTACCGCGTTGTTACCCTAGAGCCTGCTGAGGATTCACCTTGCGGACAGGTGGCTGATGAGCAGATCCTTGCCGGGTATACGGATGAGGATGCCTTGCGCCGGCTGTCGGCTGTTGCGGATGTTGTCACCTACGAGTTTGAAAATATCGATGCGCGTGCCGTGGAGTTCCTGGAAGCATTAGGCAAGCCCGTGCATCCAAGCAGCCGCGTATTGCGCATCAGCCAAGATCGGCTTTTGGAAAAAAATTTCCTACGGGAATCAGGCTTGGCGGTTACTGAATTCATGCCAGTGGGTTCGCGGGAGGAGATTACCGAAGCTGCGATTAAAATTGGACTTCCGGCGGTTATTAAGACGGTAACCGGCGGATACGATGGCAAAGGCCAGGCCGTGGTCGCAGACCTTGCCTCCGCCTTGGCTGCCTTCCAGCGGCTCTACAATGGGCACCCTCTGATTTGGGAAAGCAAGGTTCCATTTCTTAAGGAACTGAGTGTCATAGCCTGTAGGGGAATCGATGGCAAGGCCAAGGCTTATCCCGTTTCCGAAAACATCCATGTCGAAAACATTTTGGATATGTCACTGGTTCCTGCACGCATTTCGCCGACAGCTATGGCCAAGGCCCAGGCCATGGCAGAGAAAGTGGGTGAAACTTTGGGGATCATCGGCACGTATTGTGTCGAACTTTTCTTGACAAAGGATGAAGGCCTTCTCGTAAATGAAATCGCGCCTCGTCCGCATAATTCCGGTCACTATACATTGGATGCCTGCAACTGTTCGCAATTTGAACAACAAGTGCGCGCCATTTGTGGGCTTCCCCTTGGGTCCACTCAAGCCCGAGAACCATCTGTGATGGTGAACCTCATCGGCGATGGACAAGGGAACACTTTACAGGGCGTTGATGCAGCGCTGCAACTGGACAATCTCACCTTACATCTTTATGGAAAAACGCAGGCGTTACCCAAGCGGAAAATGGGTCACTTTACCGTAACGGGGGATTCATTAGAAGCCGCTTTGGCCACAGCACAAACCGGCCGACGTTTGCTGCATTGGTGTTGAAGGAAACTGCTGAGTCTTCGACTTGCTTTTTTATTCTATCGCTAAAGTTTTCTTTCATTAGGTAAAGCATTTTGAGTTTTCAAACCACATAAAATTAAAGAATCGCAAATGACTTAAGGAACGTTCCGTCATCCTTGATGCTTTTCATGGTATTCGTGGATGAACTTTGCACTTACATCCCTGCCAACAGATTTTATTTATCTTAACTTCATCATGACTTGAGGGCATTCTTACACACAATCGGAATTGTTTTACGAGTGAGGTAATTGATGGATGTAAATACTTACGATCAGACGCATGAACTGGCCGACATGTTATACACCGAGTTGCAAACCCTTTACCGGGATCAGAAGCTCAACCAGTTTGAGGAGAAACTGAAAGAGATTTCCGCTAATCTTCCCAAAGGGTATTCCCTCACCGTAAATTTCTCCGTGGAAGTCTTCGACGAGAATCGCGAAAAATCTTTGAAGACTACCGATACGGGTATCACTTGCATGGATGGCTCGCGTCCCTATCTCAGCTCAAATGAATCCTCGCCTGCCAAATATATTGTGGATGGGGTGATGATGAAAGTTCCCCATGACCATTGTCCCAATTGCTGGTCATTGTGGAGTTTTAAATCCCGGGTCAGGGAGTGTCGTGAATGCGGCTATCGTATGGGCAAGGAAATTAAATTGCTTTTGGACACAAATGTTTGTCCGCACTGCGAAAACAGCCCAATTTCACTGCATAACCCTCAATGCGAGAAGTGCGGTTACGTAGCCGATCAGAATATAGTTAGCTGGGGTTAAGTCCCATGCTGGGCCGGCTTGGCCCAACGGAGGCGATTGCATCGACCAAGCCCAAGTTGGTATACTCCATAACATGACTGAATTGCCCTCAAACCAGGATATTGAGGAGCTCGTCCGCCGCTTGGAGTCCTCGCCATACCCGATTGCGGATATTCGCGAAGCTGGCCAGATTCTGGTTGGCGTGCAGCCGCATGACCTCAGTTATAAAATGGCTATTAAATTTTCCGACTCTACTCATGCGCAGGTAAGGCAACTTGGCATGGCCATGATGGAGGCCGTTGCTCCGCATTCAGAAGCTGCTCAGGGATTTCTTTCCGGAGCCCGGGAAGCTGCAAGATTGATGCAAAATGGATCATTGGGCTCGGAGGAGATCAAGCCAGCCGCGCCGGATTATTCCGCTCTTGGGCAAGTCATTAAAATGATGCTGCGCCAAGGTCGTGAAAATCGGGGAAAAGGTGCCAAACGATAATCCGAATTTGAATTACTACTTTCTCCGATATTCACGGAGGTAGGTATGCGGTTTCCACCTGGATTATTGGTCTTTAGTACGGTTTTATCCAGTACATTGCTGTTAAGTTCCTTTTTTGGATGCGCCAAACATGGAACCCGAACCGCTACTTTCGGTACCTCAGAAGAATTGCTCTCTCCCGGCGTTTACAGTGCGCAAAGCCAGGATTCTAAGGGGATGGCCACCAAACTCAGTTTGAACCAGAACAAAACCTTTTCGCGAAAGAAATTTCAAGGTCCGTGCCTGTTATTGGAGAATCGTGGAGAATGGAAATCCGATCACGATGCCATTGAATTTCACCTGATGGAAGTCCGGAAGCGCAACGATTGCAATACCGAAGATTGGCAGGTGGAAAAAGTGGACAGCCTCACTTCGCGAATGCTTCGCAACATCACTCCCAACGCCTTTGACGTTCTTGATCAGGAAGAAGACGTATCGGCCCAGTGGGTGCGATTCCTCAAACGTTGATCGAATTTTAAAAACGATATCAAAAATTTTTTGGGTCAAGCAGTAAGGTTGGAATTGCCCTTAGGACGATATATTAGTTCAACGTCCTCCATTTGAGGCACGTTCATCAATTGTTTGAGCACCGTGGGCAAGTCAAAGCCCTCGAAAAGCAAGGCATGAAGTCCTTCCAGAATATGCATACGGATCTGTAGTTGTTGGGCTTTTTGTTTGACGATGCGGATGGTATTCACGCCTTCGGCGACTTCGCCAATTTGGGCCACGGCGGATTCTAAAGACAAGCCCTCTCCAAGCATGCGGCCAATTCGGAAATTGCGGCTTAATGGTGAGGTGCAAGTGGTTACAAGGTCGCCTACGCCGGATAGGCCTAAAAAAGTTAAGGGATTCGCGCCCATTTTGGCGGCAAACCGGCTCATCTCCGCCAAGGCGCGGGTGATGAGCATGCCCATAGTATTGTCCCCCATATTAAGAGCTGTTATCAGTCCAGTGGCAATGGCATACACGTTTTTGAGCACGCCTCCGAGTTCAACGCCATAGACATCGTGATTGCTATAGACCCGGAAATAGGGACCGGAAAGCACGGACTGGACCTTGAGAATTACTTCGTCGTATCGGCTGGCAATAACAGTACCACTTGGTTTTTGGGCTGCGATTTCTTTGGCCAAGTTTGGGCCGGATAAAGCGCCAATCTTGAGGCAACAGGTTTCTTCGCGTAGAATTTCAGTCATCAGTTTAAAGGAATTGGCTTCGATTCCTTTAGTGGTGGAAACCAGGATATGCGCACCATTAACCCAATCGCCCAATTGATGCGACACTTCCCGGAAGTAGAGGCTGGGTATGGAAATAATAAGCAGCTGGGCGGACCGAGCTACAATTCCCAGATCGTGCGTGGCGGTAATATTGGCATGCAAAGTTCGGCCAGGCAGGTACTTCAGGTTCTGGTGTGTTGCATTGAACGCTTCGGCTGATTCTTGGGTACGATGCCAATGCAAGACTTTATGGCCTTTAACGCCAATCATGTCCGCGAGTGCGCTTCCAAAACTGCCGGCACCCAGTACGCCTATGGTTTCCATTCCATCCCTTTCATGGGCTGGCGTCCAGGCCATAATGATCCAGTCGGTTGCGGTAATAATACAGCAACTTCATATTCATTGTATAGATGCCATCCCGATTCTCCCGTAGAGCTTCTCCATCGTGAAAGCTTCGAAAGTGTTGCATGGCTTTGGCAAAGATTTCTCCAGCGCCTTCTGCCTGCAGCTCCTGGGCCAGCACGATTTCGCCACGACTTTCCATGGTGCGTAATTTTTCCAGAAAGAGCCGCATCTGTTCCACCACTTCACTCCTGGAAACATGATGGTCCGGACCTTCCGTACGGAGCAGCCGGTAGAGATCATATTGCACATGCTGTCTTTGCATTAGAGTGAAAACAGTAAAGGCAGTGATGTGAGTGCTGAGAACCACATTGTTGCGACGATATGAGGCAAGTAGATTGCGGCCCAGTTCACGCGTGTATTCCTGATCGCGCTGCGCATTGTGAGCGGCCATACCTGCGGACTCCACGTATTTACTGCGGTCGACCTTGCGGCCATGAGCATCGCGGCTGACTCCCTCCTCATCGACCTGGTTGCCGAAGAGGTCCAGCGGTTCGCCGAAATGCATGTGTATTTTCGACTCCATGCTTTGCAGGTTTCGCCAAAAATTGAGAACCCGCATGGGGCGATTGAAATCATTGCGAATGCGTATGTATCGACTTTTACCTGTTTCCTTCAAGTGGTCGTCGACTAAAGAACGTGCCTCTAGAACCAAGCCGTAAGATAGTGTGCAGGGAATGACAAAAAGATCCGGATTTGGTTTTCCTGCCAAAAGGTTGGACGTGTACACTTTGATTCCACAGCCCAGGAGTCCCAGTTTAAGGTGTTGTTCTATTTCCCCACTGCGACTGCGTGTTCCTCCTGGGAAAAAAAGATTATGCTGTCCCATTTCCATGGACAAGGTCGCATATTCTTTCAATGCTGATTTATAAATGCCGTTCTTTTTTCGACGGTCTACCTTGTAGGCGCCGAGGTTGTTCATGAAGAAGGCTAAGATAGGGTTGCTGAATAGATTGAGACCCGCGCCATACGTGAAGGGCGGCAGACGGAGCATATATAATCCAAGCCCAATGGCGATACTGTCGAGGTTGCTCACGTGAGTGGGTGCCATGATTAGGGTGGCTTTGGTTCCAAGTTTCCTTATTTGGTCTACCGGACCTGTAATAGTGAGGTTTTCCTCCAAGCTGAGTTTGGTTCCAAGGAATTTAAGTAAGGAAGCCGGAGAGAAACTGTTTAACAATGCTTTGAGTCCCCACGGAATGATGCGGGCCACTATGCCGTGGATGACCGGGTTGAAATACCCCATGATCTCGTCCACATAACTTTCAACTATTCGGCCAAGAATGGCCTCTCGTTCCGTTTCGGTGACTTGATGGAATTCATGCCCGACCTTATTCCAGAAACGAGCCTGTTCACGGTTTGCTTTTCCAGTCTTTTCGCCCCGTAGCCGTTCCAGTTCCTGGTAAACGGCATCATTGATGATTATCTCCAGGGACAGGTTTGGGGTTTTGAGGCACAGGTCCTTTTGTTCTGCAATCGTTCGCCGAACGACTTCCCGCTTTACGTGTTCGCGTTGCTCAACGCTGAGCTGCAGTCCAATATTTGCCACAGTTTAAATTTCCGGTCTAGGCGAACAGGCCTTCCAACCTGTCGATATCCATTTCATCCAGCCGTCGAACCACTAGATGGGCTTTGCCCAATATGCTCTTTGGATGGGTCGAAGTAACGCCAATCGCTTTCATTCCACCCGCTAGCGCTGCTTCAATGCCCATGGGTGCATCCTCAAATACGACGCAGCGATCGGGATTCAATTCCAAAGCCCTGGCAGCGAGCAGAAAAACCTCCGGGTTCGGCTTGCCCTGTTGGACGTCTTCGGAAGTAATAAGAGTTCGAAAATATTTTTCAATTCCCAGAATTTCCAAGGACATGGTGATGTTTTTGCGATGCGTTGACGACCCAATGACGCAAGGAATGCCTTCGTTGTAAAGTGCATCTAGCAGGGATCGCGCTCCAGTTAAGAGTTCTAATCCCCATTCCTGAATGATTTCTCTATAGAGCAATTCTTTGCGGAGGGAAAGTCGTTGCACTTCCGCAAAGTCACGGGTCCACCCGAGAATGCCTGGGATAATGGCTTCGTTTTTCATTCCAAAGCCCTGGAGGAAGTGGCCCACTGGCAAAATGCGATTTTCTTCATGAGCCAGCCGATTCCAACTTTCTTCATGATGCATTGAAGAATTGATGAGAACTCCGTCCCAGTCGAAAATGGCACCCCACTGAGGCAAGGGCGAACCCGATGTTAGTCGATTGGAATTCATATCCGGCAATCTGTTAAACCCCGATTACGGAAGGGTAAATTCTATTAAAAAACAGTTGTTTCCGCAATCGAATCCCAAAAATATAGATGTGGTCGTTCTGGTCATCGCTTATGCGGTTAATGTAAAATGTAGTGAAGATGCTGCCGTTTCTAAACGTCTATTGGAATCCTGCATGAATATGATGATCCACCCTATCAAACGAACAGGTTTTTCACTTGGAAGACCTTAAAAAGTGGTATCGGGCCGGATTGGTGACCAGAATAGAAGCGCTTAAAGCCGCACGCCGTGAATTGAATGGGAGTCCCGAGCCAATCGAATCGGTGCGTCGCATCGCCCACACTTTGCGGGGCTCCGGCACTACCTATGGATTTCCAGAAATTACCGCCGCTGCTGCTGAATTGGAGGATTCCACCGCATCGGAATTTGCACTTCATTTGGAAAAGCTTCTGGATACAATTCAGGATGTGTGTAAGGTAACTGAAATGGAGGACAAAACGGGTATCCTCCTAATTGATGACGATCCTTACATCACCGACCTTTTGGTGACGGTTTTGGAAAGTTCCAGCAGAGAAATTTTGACGGCCTCAACCGCAAAAGAAGCCGAAGCGGTTTTAGAGGAAAAAAAAGTTTCGCTCATTCTTTTAGATCTCATTCTTCCCGACACGGATGGGAGAAACTTTTTGGTGCGCCTAAAAGAACGGCCCGCCACCGCGAATGTTCCCGTTATCGTTCTTTCCGCCAAGCTCGGGGCCCAACCTAAAACCGAATGTTTTGCCCTTGGAGCCGACGCGTACTACGAAAAACCCTTTGAAGTAGAGACCATTTGCGCAGCCGTGTCCGCCTGGCTTTATCGCAGTGAAGGCAACCTGCGGGAATCTCGTCGGGACCATTTAACGGGTTTGCCCAACCGGGCCGCATTTCGGGAAGCGTATCTTCGTGGCGTCAGCTTGGCTGTGCGGCGCGGGGAGTCGACGACTGTGGCCATTCTTGATTTGGATCGATTCAAGAACATCAATGATACCTTTGGTCATGCCGCAGGTGATGAAGTGCTGCGCCGTACCGGCGCGATATTGACAGGTGCTTTGCGAAAATCCGACCTTCTGGCGCGCTGGGGAGGTGAGGAATTTGTAGTGTTATTTCCCAACACAGCTTTGGAAGGGGCTGGCAATGCCGTTCGTAAAGCATTGGAGGCCCTCTCTGCGCAAAAATTTCAGGCGCCCGGGGATCGTAACTTTCATGTGACCTTTTCCGCTGGCGTTGCGGAAGTGGCCGCTAACCTTACCTTGGATGAGGCAATCGCCGAAGCGGATCGCTTTCTTTATATCGCCAAAGCTCAAGGGAGAAATTGCGTCGTTTCCTCCAAAGACAATTCCACGCCACATGCACGGGTAATCCTTTTAGCTGAAGGTGAAGAAACCGTTGCCGCCATCATAAAAAGTCGGCTGGGCAGGGAAGGATTCAGCATCAAACATTTCTCGGATGGACCCACTGCGTTGGAAGCAGCGATGTCAGGTGGATATTCCTTATGCATATTGGATGCCAAGCTTCCGGGTTTTGATGGCATGCAACTTTTGTCCAAGCTTAGGGCCACGCCGGCTTGTTCTAACCTTCCTGTTCTGTTGTTAACGTCGCTGGGAAAGGAAAAGGACATTGCGCGCGGGTTTCAACTCGGCGCCGACGACTATTTGGTCATGCCCTTCTCGCCTTTAGATATGCTGGCGCGGGTTCGCAATATTCTTAGAAAATCATGAATACCTTTAGAGGAAGGAGCCGTCCGTGACGCCCTGGGTGCAACAATATGGGCCGTGGGTCCTATCAATTTTGGCGCTTGCGCAATTCTGGATTTGGAGGTGGAATCGCCAAATGGGCCGTGGGAAAAAACTGGAAATATATGAATCCGGTACCGTGGAAATCGGATTTGATGCCAATGGCCCTATCTTAGCACTAGCTGGTGTTCTGCGATCCTTTAACCGTGAAATCTTCGTTCAGTCCATGGAGTTGACCTTAACGTCAGATCGGGATAAAACCAAACATGCGTATCGGTGGACGGCTTTCAAACCAAATTTTTTAGTGTCTTTGGCAAGCACGCGTGCTTGGGAAATGCCCAGGCCGTTTTTGGTTTCGCCGGGAGAACCTTGCAAATATAACGTGGTATTTCATGACGTCGAAGTATTCCCGCAAGTAAAAAAAATCTTGCAAGGATATTATCACAATTGGCGTTCCGTCGAGCGCCAGATCATGGAACGGCGTGACCAGAAAATTTCGGGCAAAGAACCATCGGACCATGAAGATTTAATCAGTGAATTCAAGCGTCAGGAATCCTGTGTGAATTCCTACACCGAACTGAATCATAAATGTTACTGGGAACAGGGGAACTATTCTGCCACTTTAAAGGTGGTAACCGAAGGTGGTTTTGCGAACCAAGTTCAACACTTCCATTTTATTGTCGGTAAACAAGACTCCAAACTGCTCAAGACCAATTGTGTGACAATGCTCGACGAGCCAATTGCTGCTCTGTTGGGAAAAGCACCTATTTTATGTGAAGCAGTACAAGCCGAATACCTTAAGTCCAAAGCAATTCCATAAATTAAGCGGTTCAATTCGTAAAATTTTAGGATTCACCCCGTTTAGAGGATCAAATGGGCACCTATTGCAGCATTTTCGTTTGGCGAAAAGGTGTCGCTTGGTGTATATTGGCTGCAATCGTAGCACTAAATATTTGCTACACCAATGCTTGACGGGTGGGTAAAAAACCCGTAACAGGCCGCCTTTTTGTAAAGACCTAGATTTTAATGGGAGAGGTCCACATGCGGCGGAACAATACTGGTATGTCCCATTGGCCTTTTTTCCATCACGGAATCCAAGCCATTAATGTAGGCGGTTGGTTGTTCCTGGTTTTTTTGATGGGCTGCTGGGACAAGGGGGATGGCGGACGCTCCCAATTTCCGGAAAAACACGTTTTAATCATCCAGTTTGATACTTTAACTGCCAAGGTTAAAATGGGGGAAAGCTTCCTTTCCATCGCCCGGGGACTGCAACTTCCTCCTCAGGAGTCCTCCCAGCTTCTAAATAGCATTAAGGAAAACTTCCGGTTTAAACTTTT
>JAYUHW010000233.1:0-2049 GCA_043766615.1 Fibrobacteria bacterium
GTCGTAATAGCTGACGAAATACTCCACGGCATTTTTTGGAAAAAAGGATTTGAACTCTTGATAGAGTTGCGCTGCCAAGGTTTTATTGTGGGAAATGATTAATGTGGGCTTATCCAAAGCCTGTATCACATTGGCTATGGTGAAGGTTTTACCGGAACCGGTCACGCCCAATAAGGTTTGGAATTTTTCCCCGGATTGGCAGGCTGAAACCAACTGGTGGATAGCAGCAGGTTGATCGCCATTTGGGGCGAATGGAGCTTCGAGTTTAAATTCGGCCATTCCCAAAATATAGGAAAAGGGGCAAATGGCCTCCCCTACCTTTTAAACAATGCAGGGAGAGGCTTAAATCAGTGCGGTTAAGGAATTTGCGCCAATAGACGAGCTGCGTCAAAGGCTTCTTTGGATTCCGGATAGACGCGGGACAGTTTTTCTGCCGTGGCCTTTTCCTTTTCCGAATTCTTTAATTCGCGGTAAGCTAGCGTCAGCTTCCACAAAGCATTGGGAACAGCTGGACTCAAGTCCACCACTTCTTTGCCTTCCACATTTTCAGTGGGTGCACCGGTTTTACGCGCAAACTTTGAAACGAATTTCTCAAGATTTTCAGCGGCGAGGGCATAATCCTTTTTTTGCAGGTAGCTTGAGGCTAAGCCATGCAAGGCACCGGATGAAATGAGTGCGTGGGAACTGGACTGGTCCACGGAAGCAAACGCCTTCACGGCTTCATCATATTTGCCCTTGGAGTAGTAAATCTGGCCCAACAGGAGATTGGCTTTGTCCTGAACAAGTCGGGTGTGTCCGGTTTTGACAAAATCCAGTAGGAAGGTTTGGGCAGCATCCAATTTGTCTTCGCTATACAGGATATAAACCGGTCCAAGCAGCTTGTTCTCCCTGGCCTGGGAGGCCACTCGGTCATTATTGAACCAAACTATTCCGGATACGGCCAAAGCAATGCCAGCCAAAATGTAGGATGTCAACTTTCCAAAACGCGGCCAGAACTCAATCATAAACCAATCCAGCAGACTGGTTTCTTTTTCCTGGACTTTTTCCGTAACGGGTACTTGCTTAGAAAGGTTCATCCCATCCTCTTAGTGACGGTAAAGGTGAAGACGAGGAACCGACAAGCCCTACGGACAGATCAGCCCTGAAAAACGGCCCAGAAAGCTAACTAAGCAGACCCTACCGGTCAAGCTATTCAGGCCCATCACTGTTCAAAAAACGCACCTTTGGACGGGACGCTTCCTTGAGGCTGTGGTATAATCAAGCAACTCGGACGCTTCATCCACAGGAAATCATGCAAACTGAAGAAGAATCGGAAAACGCCCAAAACCAGGACATGCTTTCCAAGGAATTGGTGATGAGTTCACTGGTGCATGAAGTGACACGGGTACTCAGCTCTGCGGCCACCTTGAATCAGGCATTGGATGCTTTTCTTTTGGGCATTATGGAATTGACCGGGGTACAAAATATGGCCCTATTTGTGGTCCGGGAAGGACAATCCGATCTCGTTTCCACCCATTCCTTAGGGTTGACGGAGGCCGAATTAGAGCGCCTCAATCCCCTGCCGAAAGCCGGTCCAATTCAGGACTGCCTGTCCTCCTTAAGACATATCCTTGTCGATGCCCTACCCGAACACGATCCTTTTAAATGTACTGAAGCAAACAGCTACCTCTTGATGCCCGTCACCGCGCGCTTGGCGGAATCCGAGCCGGAAAGGCATTCGCATATTCGTTCACTGGGAATTCTATGGATGGATACCACGCCGCCAGGACCGGAACTTACCGGACAAACCATATCCCACCTTTCCGGCCTGACGCAACAGGCTGGTTTGATCATGGAAACCTTCCGTGCCCAGCGGGAACTGGCTACGGCCAATGTTGAGCTCAAAACCATCAACACCAAGCTCAATGAAGCGTACGTCGCCTTAAGTAAAGCCCAAAAGATGATCGACGAAGATTTGGATCGAGCCCGAATCATCCAGAATAATTTGTTGCCATCTTCCTTTCCCACTCATTTGATCCGCCGCATCGCCTTCCGCTATATTCCCGCGGG
>JAYUHW010000234.1:0-8794 GCA_043766615.1 Fibrobacteria bacterium
TGTGGCATAAACTGCCATAGACCCCGCGCGCCTGCCTTGCTGATAATGCCGCTGTCCAGTAAACTTTCATGCATGGATAGATAGAAGAAAGCCATAGGCATTCCTTGCTTCAACAATTCGTTTTCAATGATTTGCTTGTATTTGTGGCTGTTGGCGAAAGAGCGTTCCATGATGTTACGGGAAGACGTTTTCGTGAACGAATAAATATGCTTTTCAACCTGATTGATGAAGATATCCGGCACGATATAATCCCGTTTTCCAAACCCTTCCAATATGGTGTGGATTTCCCGGCCCAAAGGATTTTTATAGGTGTTAATGACATCGGAGGATTTCAAATTAGAACGCACACTCATCAATTGTCGCTCGGCGGCACGGAGTTTTGATACCAGGATCGCCTTTTCTTCATCGCTTTCGGCGGGACCGGCCTGCTTGGCTTGTGCGAGCTCTGATTCTAATGTCCGTGCTGTGGATAGCAGATTTTCCTGTTGCTTGACCTTACCGCGATAGCCCATATTCTGGTATAACAACACTGCCACAATAATTAAGGCAACGGTGGAGACGGAACCCAGTATCCACCATGCTCGTTTTTTATGTGAAGAAAAAGTAGAGGCAGCGGAATGAATCATCATTGCATCCCGTTTACTCAAAACGCCGCTTTTCAAAATGCGTTCCGCGCGGCCCTTGTCTTTGATCAAGTCCTTGAGCTCATCATGGCCGGCTTCATCGTCTTTTAGTCTTTGCGCCAAACCCATTGTGTAATTACCGACATCATCCCCTTCGGCATATTCCCCGCCAAAGTCTCCCATATGGCCTGAAGACTGGCCGCCACGCCCGCCTTTTTTCTTGGATTTCATGAACCCGGGTGGCGCCACTGCCTTGGGAGGCGTTCGTTTGTTCTCGAAATCAGTACGAAGTTGTTTGGCTTCCTGGGTAGAAACGGCTGGGGCCAGGCCAGAAACAGGTTTAATGGTGGTAGAATCGGTTGCTCCGGCTATGCGATCAATGACTCGTAGTTTTGGTCCACTGACACCCAAACTGATGATTTCATCCACTTCGATTTCATGTTCGGCTACTTGTTCACCGTTTATAAATGTGCCGTTTGTACTGCCTAAATCACGAAGCAACAGCACTTGGTTGCGCTTTTCAATAATGGCATGTTTGCCGGAAACCAACGTTCCGTCCGGACCGGAAAAGCAAATGGAATTTTCCGCATTCCGTCCCAAGGTGAGTCCATCCCCTACCCTAATCTTTCGGCCAACCTGAACGCCGGAAATGACTTGGAGAAAAATATCCGCCATTTTAAGTTCCTGCGGCCTGGCAAGACAACTGGATGAAAACTGATATCATACATCCCCCCAAGAAGTCAAAAGAGGGAAGGTAACTTTACTTTGGTTCTTGGCTCCATTGACCCGATTAATTTTCTTTTCGCTAAAGGTATTCACTTGGGCTTGATCCATGAGTCTATCCGAAGATCGCGCTTGGCCTTTTTCAGTTATCAAATCCTGATCTTCCAGCACCATGGCGCGGTGCACATAATAGTCCACCTCTTCCTTGGCAGTTACCAGACCTTCCAAGAAGGCTAAAGCTGCAGGACGAAATACACAAGCTTCTTCATCCACACGCGACGCAACACCGCCGGCAAAAAAGTAGGCTTGGGAAAGGCGCAGGCTTTCGAAAAGCGTTGTCAAGGCTTCTCCTTGCGGCAATCCGTCACCAGGCAATTGCATGAGAACAGAACATTTGAGCGTGGCAGACAAATGAGCCACTTTACGAAGGAATTCCGAATCCCGTTCCCAGGGATCGAGCAACACAATAGCTACGGCCTTATCCCCTGCCTCGTCGACATTTTCACCGACCAATAATGCCTCTGGTTGTTCCGGGATGTCCGACCAGAGGTGGACAAGCTGACGGTCCCGACCTTTGGCGCAGCGAGCAAGCCTTTGCAGAGAGCAGATAAACCTCAATGTTTCCGCTAACGAAGGCTGACGCAGCAAACTGGTCCGGAGGGCGTCGAGGGTTTGCGTCAAATCCTGAAAGAGCTGTTTAGCGGCACCGTCTCGGAGAATAAAACCAGTGCTATCCCGGCCGACTTCGTCCAAAAAGTGTCCTAAATGCGGACTAAGACGGGACCCGCCGGTATCTTTTTCTTGTAAAAGCCCCATGAGTTTATCGATATCCTGCGACAGCCCGGGAGGCTTAGGTGTCGATTGGACGGGCTCATTCACTTGGGCGTTTTGAAAAAGGCCGTTCACTATTTCATTGCGCCAGGAGGCGGGAATTGGAATTTTATTTAGGTTGGCGACGAATTCAGGGAAAATGGTTTTACGTTCAGCGCATTTCTGAACCAGCAGTCGTAGTGTTTCCAAATGCGAGAACAGTGTTTGTTCCCTTAGAGCGGAGTCGACATGCAAAATATGGCGACCCGCGAAAGTGATGTCTCCTTCCGCTCCCATGGGAAAGAAGTTAGGCATTTCAGGCAATGGAACCTTGGCGCTTAACTTCAATCGGTTGCGAAGATCCTCAAGCAATCCGCTGTGAAATCGAAGCGGCGCTTCCTGCTGCCAGCTTTTTTTGAGCAGGATGATGTAATGAAGGTTGCCTTTACCCGAACCCCGGCCGGATTCCCGGCTAAATTCCGTTCCAGACACATCCTTGCCCGCCGATACGCTGAAGTCACCTATTTTACCTGTCATGGGAGCAAATATAATTCGTCCAAGGAAGTCTGTACCTATTGTCGTTTCGTAAATTTACGATAATGCGAGCTGGTACCTTTCTTGGCCTACAATTGCTTGCAGGTGCCACGGCACTTTGGCTGGCGAGTTGCGCATCCCCAATTTTGACTCAGGCCCAGGTTAAATCTGAGAAAGAGATCGATTCCACCGTATTTGAGGTCTCGCCAGTAAATGGCGACAAGCGCATTGCCAAGCATATTTTTCAAAGGTACCAAAGCGGAACCGGTTGGATTTTTTCCGCTACCACACCAGGCTGGTTGGAAGTCCCGAATGTGGGTACGGATAAAGGTATTCCCACCAAGACCCTAGTCAATAATACGGATCGCAAGGTACGCATCACTTTTTATGAAACAACTGGGTCGCTTGACTTTTTAAAACCGGATTCCCTTTCACCTGCCTTGGCCTATTTATTCAAAGCCGATCCCGTGTCCGCCCCGGTGAGCCTACTATCACTTCCAAAAGGAATGGTACTTTTCAAACCTGCTCAGGACACAATCCGGCATTGGGGTATTTTAGTCCAAAGCGATACGTCTATACTCTTCATCCATATTGAATCCAAAAATCCTATGGAGCCAAGTCAAATCGGAATCCTGCCGGATATTGACATGAGCAGTCGGCTAGCGCGTGCTAATGATGCTTCAGAACTTTCACGCCGGTCCTTTAAAGCCAGCCTGGAAAATACCTGGGGACTCAAAGCCCTCGAGGATTCAAATTGGCAATCAGCGCTAAAACATTTTCAAACGGCACTGGCATTAGATACGTCCAGCGCCGTTTACCTGGTTAATTGCGCCGCCATTTTTCAACTGCGCAAGGACAATCTCGGCGGCATCGACTATCTCTCCAATTACCCTGCTCTTCTTGCCAAGTCTTCGCAACTGGCAGGCACCATGGGAGCAATGTACGAGGAACTCAGCCGTTATCAGGAAGCCAAATCATGGGCCATCCAAGCTTTGGAACTGGACCCGACGAATACAGAATGGCTCATTAACCTTTCGGATGCATTGTGGGGGTTGGGTGAGCGTGTCCACTCGAAAAATGTTTTGTTACGCCGATACGAAGAGAAACCGGATTTTCGTCTATCCATATATCTCGCTTCTACTTTGCTCGGATTGGAAGAATATGAAAATGCCCGGCTGGTTCTGGTCCAGGCGCATTTGACTGCACCACCAAGCGCAAAATCTGTTGAATACTACATGCGAGCTTTAGCCGGCCTCAAGGAGTACGAAACTGCTTTGGAATATCAGCGGAGTCTAGGCGAAAACTTCCCACCCACCTCCAACAATTATTTGTTCAAAAGTATTTGCGAGTTCAATTTGAAGCTATACCAATTGGCCGCAACTTCGGTCAAAGCCTCACTTGCAATAGATCCTACCAATCGAGACGCCCAACAATTGTCGACGCAAATTTCGGCCTTGATGGGAAACCGCAGCAACCTCATTCTGCGGGCTCCCTTATCCCCTTTAAAAACCAAGGGCTCCCTGGCAGCGGCCAAAGCCTTGCTCAGTGTCCCAGAAAACCAAAAACTTGCGGGTCAATTTCCTTTGACATTACTCAGCCAAAACATCGTCTATACTTGGGCCCCCAAGAGCCGATGGAAAAAGACACGGCATCAATTCTATTACATACACGATGCCCGCAAACTCATCCGGCTGTCTGAACTGACCTATGAAATCAATCCAAACTATTCACGGTTCTTCGTCAATCAATTCCGCCTATACAACGCAAATCTAAGGCTAATGGATGAAGAACATTTCGGCGACTTTTATGTAACTAAAAGTCATAACTCCACTTTACATCCTGAAAATCTGCTCGTGCACCTGCCCATCAAGACCAGGCCGGGAGTGCAATACTTAGAGATCATGACCACAGAGGAAGCGCAGCTACCTGTCGTGGAATTCCCTTACCTTCGATATGACAATGCCTACCCATTTCCAATCCTGCAATGTCGCTATGAAATCTTGCATCCCCCCAAACATCTCATCGTAAGCACCTTTGGCGAAGCCAAAATCGACAGCCTTTCCGACCGGATTACCATTCATATGAATGAACCTTTAGCCGGTTTTGAAGACAATTTCCGCCCGGCCAATGATGAGTTTGGGACAGGGTTCTCCGCAGCTCCTTTTACAACCTGGCCGGAGGTAGGCAAAAGCTACCAGCAAATGTTAAAAAAAGCGGGGATCCGCTTTGATTCCTTGCCGGTTCCCGTGAGGGAGCGGGCTTTAGAAATCATAGAACAGAACCGAAATGGAAACCCCGTTCGGGCCTTGTTTCGGTTTGTACGCGATTCCGTGCGCTACAACAATTTTGAATTCAGCTTGCAGGCCTTGGTGCCAGATAAGAGTGAAACCGTTTTGACTAATGGATATTCCGATTGCAAGGGCCACGCCTTGCTGCTGATGCAATTGTTGAACGCGCAATCGCTGGAAGCGCATCTTTGCCTGGTGAGCCTGAACCATGTGGGAGATTTGGAACAGCCAAGCCTGCACCAATTCAACCATATGATTGTTCAAGTTCCGGCACAAAAAGGCAGGCCGGAATATTTTCTAGACCCCACGGACAAACAATACGCTTTTAGACGCACGCCGCTGGCTTTGGAAGGCAAAAACGTTTTGATTCTGAATGCGGAAAACTCTCACATTGCCACTATTCCCGAATTGGACAGCGCGGGTGAACACCGGGTGCAAGTCTTCCACCATGTAAAAGTTGAAACAGCCCAATCCGCATTTGGCGAGGATAGCTTGGTGATGACAGGCAAAGTGGCCGGTGAATTCCGCACCCACATGCGAACCTGGAATAAGGCCACCAAGTATGAAAATCTTCTCAGCTGGTTGGCGCAAAGTTACCCAAGCTTTGCCGATGAACGGTTCAGGGTGATGAATGAGGACGATGCAGACGCCCCACTAGTCATGGTATTTAAATATCGACGCAAATTCCAAATGCATTCCAGCCCACAGGAATTCGAACATTTTCCAATGTTGGAATTGAGCTTTCTCCGTTTTCCCAAAGCCGACAATCGAAAGGCTCCGGTTTATTTTCCACACGAAATCCAAATTCAATCCCAATGGCAATATGAACTGCCGAATGAGTACACGTGGAAACCCCTGAGTCTGGACCGTGAATTGAGCGAACATTACTTGCACTGGATGCTATCCGTTAATGAAAGGGATTCCCACTCAATGACCATAACCCAGCAATGGCGTATCGAACCCTTTGTGGCCATGCCGGAAGAATATTTCAAAATCCAAGGGGAATGGGATCCGATCCTTTCGAGCTCCGGCCTCAAGTTGACTGTTTTGAAGCAATTTCCAGGTGAAGCTGAGAAACAGCCCTAACCCGAATTTTATCCCTTTTTACTAAATTGAATATTTCAAGTTTTACGAAAGCGAAGCATGCAAAAGCTCAATAAATACAGCTCCCGTCTCACCCAAAGTGTTTCCCAACCTGGCTCCAAAGCCATGCTTTATGCCACTGGCATGACCGATGAGGATATGGACAAAGCCCAAGTGGGAATTGCCAGTACCGGCTGGGACGGCAACCCCTGTAATATGCATCTCAATGATCTGGCCCAGCATATCAAAAAAAGTGTGAAGGCGGAAGGCCTGGTGGGATTGATGTTCCACACCATAGGTGTAAGCGACGGCATTTCCATGGGTACGGAAGGAATGAACTATTCCCTACAGAGCCGCGACATCATTGCCGACTCCATTGAAACTGTTACCTGCGCACAGTGGTATGACGCGAATATATCCGTGGTGGGTTGCGATAAAAATATGCCCGGTTCCATCATGGCTATGGCTCGTTTCAACCGGCCGAGCATTATGGTTTATGGCGGCACCATTTTACCTGGTTATCATGAAGGAAAGCCCCTGAACCTGGTATCCGCCTTTGAAGCCTATGGGGAGTTTGTATCCGGTAAAATCGACGAAAAGAGGATGAACGAAATTTTGAAACATGCCTGCCCGGGACAAGGTGCTTGCGGTGGCATGTACACGGCCAACACCATGGCCTCGGCAATTGAAACCTTGGGTATGACCTTGCCCTATGATTCCTCCTCTCCCGCCATCAGTGATGAGAAGTTCCGCGAATGCCTACAGCTGGGTAAAGCCATCCGCTTGATTCTGGAAAAAGACATCAAGCCCCGTGACATCATGACGCGCAAAGCTTTTGAAAATGCCATGACCATGGTTATCGCTTTGGGTGGCTCCACCAACGCGGTGCTCCATTTGGTAGCCATGGCCAAGGCGGCGGATGTGAAGCTGACTATTGACGACTTCCAACGCGTCAGCGACAAAACGCCATTCCTGGCCGACCTAAAACCCAGTGGAAAATATGTGATGGAGGATTTGCATCGCGTCGGCGGCATTCCTGCAGTTCAAAAATTGTTACTCAAAGAAGGGTTTTTACATGGCGATTGCCTGACCGTAACAGGAAAGACCTTGGCCGAAAATGTGGAATCTTTACCCGGACTCAAGGAGGGTCAGGATGTAATCTATCCTGTATCCAAACCACTCAAAGCCACCGGCCACATTCGCATTCTCTACGGCAACTTGGCGCGCGAAGGTGCGGTTGCCAAAATTACGGGTAAGGAAGGGCTTTCCTTTACGGGACCCGCTAAGGTTTATGAAAGCGAAGAAGAAACCCTTTTGGCATTGGAAAAAAAAGAGATTGTCGCTGGTGATGTCGTGGTCATCCGGTATGAAGGACCCAAAGGCGGTCCCGGTATGAGCGAAATGCTAACGGTAACGTCTGCCATTATGGGCGCTGGCCTAGGCAAAAGCGTTGCCTTGATTACCGACGGCCGCTTCTCGGGCGGAACGCATGGTTTTGTAGTCGGGCATATTACCCCCGAAGCGCAAACCGGCGGCGTTCTCGCCATATTGAAAAACGGAGACGTTATCACTATTGATGCCGAAAAGAACATTCTCGAGGTCGACCTCACGGATGCTGAAATCGCTGGACGTTTCCAGGGTTGGACGGCACCGCCGTATAAGATCACCAAAGGAACCCTCTACAAGTACATCAAGACCGTGAGCACTGCCAGCGAAGGCTGCGTCACCGACGAATGATTGTCGGTCGCTTATGAAACCCCTGGCATCTAGAACCGGGCGCATTTCTCCTTCGCAAACCGTCGCCATCGATGCCAAATATAAGCGCTTAAAAGCGGAAGGCAAAGACGTACTCAGCCTTGGCGCCGGTGAACCGGACCTGGACACGCCCCAGCTTGCTAAGGATGCCGCCATCCTTTCCATTCAAAATGGTTACACAAAATATTCCATTGTAACGGGACTTCCCGCCTTGCGCGAAGCCATTAGCGTCAAATTTTCCAGGGATAATCATGTGGCGTATCCGCCGGGAGACATCATTGTTTCCAGTGGCGCCAAACACTGCGTCTTCAATGCATTGCTGGCCTTGGTCGAAGAAGGGGATGAGGTTTTAATTCCCACTCCATGCTGGACGACCTACCCGGAACTGGTGCGGTTACTGGGAGGTACCGCGGTGTTACTGCCTACTGCGCTGACCAATGGATTCAAGCTCACAGCAGCGGAACTTGCCGCGGCGGTCACTGACCGTTCCAAATTGATCATTCTGAACTCACCCGGAAATCCCACTGGGGCGGTGTACTCGCACTCAGAACTACAAGCCCTGGCGCAGGTTATTGTTGAAAAGGATCTGTACGTTCTCTCCGATGAAATTTACGAATTCCTAGTATACAGCGAATCCAAACATGTCAGCATTGCCTCCCTGGGCCCTGAAATTTTTTCCCGTAGCATCACCATCAACGGGATGTCCAAAGCCTTTGCGATGACGGGTTGGCGTATCGGGTACTTGGGCGCGCCACCGGCGCTGGCCGCAGCTATCAGCGCCATACAAAGTCACGGAACACACCATCCCGCCAACGCCTCACAATTTGCTGCCTTGGCCAGCCTCAAAGACGGTATGGGCTTCGTTGAGGTTTTGCGAAGCCACTTGACTGAATGCCGTGCCGTCGCTTTGGACAGATTGCGGTCAATCCCCGGCTTGCAAGTTTTGGAACCGCAAGGTGCGTTCTATGTATTTTTCGG
>JAYUHW010000235.1:0-3776 GCA_043766615.1 Fibrobacteria bacterium
CCAGCGGGAAAATTGTAAAGATCATTCATCCCGTATTCTATTTTGCAACCAAGACAGAAGCCTTTCAGGGAAGAGGCAAAGGTGATTATTTTACCAGCCATGATTTTGAGGACATTGTATCCTTAGTCAATGGACGCCAGACAATCGTTGAAGAAATGATCGGGGCAGGCCCATCCGTTAACAATGAAATGAGGAGTTTTTGGCTACCGAGACTGGACGAAGTTGATTTCAGAGCGGCCTTACATGCGCACCTAGATGCATATGAAGACACGGAGCGAAGTCCAATAGCGCTGGACCGGTTCAGGAGCATGTTCGGAAGCAGTTTGAACGATGGCCCAGGCTAAATTTGTGGTCACAAATAATATTCGGGACTTTACCAAGGAAGTCATTCAGACTGAAACTCAGGGCTATTTCCAAAACATTTGGAAGAGTAAAACCAAGAAGGAAATCCTCGGCAATTTTGATGAGGTGATGAAAAAGATTGGTACCAAGCTCAAAAGGGTTCCCCCTCACATGACCAAACGCCAAAAACTCAGATCCCCCTTCGCTAGTCGTGAACCGATCCAAAAATCGATTTTAAAGGTCACATCGGGGTAAAGACATAAAATTTGGATCCGAAAACGATATTCTTAGAGGTTCCCGGTATTCTTTTTATCGAATCCAGTTATCAATTTTAAGGCCGGCTATTCTCTCAAAATGCTTTGAGTTTCCGGTAACCAGGGCTTCGGATTTTTCTAATGCAGTCGCCCCAATAAATAGATCTGCGTCCGGAATGAGAATTTTTTTCTTTTTTAATCCAGATTTCAATTCGCCAAATCGCTTTAATATGGGAACATCGGAATGGATTACGCTGACAGTCATGGTGAATTTTTCGACCAGGATTTTATTTTCAATCGGATACTCAGAATATTCGGCACCGTAGTACAATTCGGCGACGGTCATAAAACTGATTGCAACTTCCCCAGGATATTCCGCCCTTTTTTGGACAACCTTTTTATTACCTCGCAATATTTCTACACACACATCAGTATCGAGAAGGATCATAGCGATACTTCGCGCCCTAAAGTTCTAGCGGCATAAATATCTTTTATCGTTTTCTCCTTTGATTTTTTGTCTTTCCACTGGCCGCATAATTCACTCCAAAGGGACACCTGGGTTTCCGTACTGATTTTATGCCTAGTTTTGGAAATCTGCGATTCCATTTCTTTTGCGCCCTTTTCAATTGCGATTAGAAGTTCATTATTTAGGCTGCGCCTATCAATTTCGGAGAGGAGTTTTAATTTTTCGAAAACTGAATCCGGGATATTTCGAACGGTTATATTGGCCATAGTTACATTATAGTTCACATTTTGAACTAAGTAAAGCGTTAAATCCAGCTTCAATCCTGAACGTGACTCCTCCTCCAGTTGGCACAATGCCTTATATGCGTAGGTCGGGAAAGTACCGGATCGCTACGCATGACATATTGAATGATGGTTTTTGCTAAAGGGGCATTTGAGAGGGAAAAACCCTATAATCTGGAGTAAATCCACCGGCTCATTGACTTATGATAGCGTATGTCCTATCCTTAATCGCCTATATTGGAAGACCATTTGATACGCATTTTCTCTTCAGGCCCAACCTAAAGGACGAGAGCGATAACATCTTTGTCGAATTAGCAGTCGCAAGCGGGGCTAAATTCGTGGTCACAAATAATATCCGGGACTTTACCAATAATTCGCAACTACGTTATTCGACTTCCAAACGAACTTAAACACAAGGTTGAGCTCATGGCTGAGGAACAAGGCGTTTCGCTTAACCAATTTGCGCTTTATGCCTTTACCAAGGAAGTCATTCAGACTGATACTCAGAGCTATTTCCAAAACATTTGGAAGAGTAAGTCCAAGAAGGAAATTCTCAGCAATTTTGATGAGGTGGTGAAAAAGATTGGCAAGAGAAAGGTCCCCGATTGGGATAAGATTTAAGATTGCCCTTTTTTACCCAATTGACCAAGGACCAGGGGTGTCCCTTCCGGCCTGGTCGGGGCGAAGCTGGAAGGATCGCTGGAAAAGGGTGACGATCTAAATGAGCTTGAGCCGGATATTCAATACTTCGAGAATCCGTTTTAAGTAGCCTATGCTTGGGTTTCCATTTACAGAAACTGCCTTGTAAAGGCTTTCCCGATTCACTCCAGCGGATTCGGCAATGTGTGCCATGCCACCATGAGCGGCAATTACATCCCGCAAACCAAGAAGGAACATTTTGGGGTCTTCATCCGCAATACATTCCGTAAGATAGACAGCGGCAAACTTCCTGTCCCGGAGCCGTTCATGATAGAGCGGTTCAAACGGAACGCTTGGTGGAATTGCGCTTTTGCCAGTCTTTCCAATATTCTTGCGCCGTTCGGATGTCCTCGTCCTGTGTCCTTTTGGTCCCACCAAGGAGGAGGATGATCCATGTATTTTCCTTTTTCCCGCAGTAGATCCGGTAGCCTGGGCCATAATCAATCCTCAATTCTAAAATATGGTCGAAATACTTGAAGTCGCCTAAAAGCCCCAACTCTAACCGCCGTATTCGTTTAAATACGGCTGCTTGGGCTTTGAGATCCTTAAGTGGATGAAGCCATATGGTTAAAGGCGTGATGCCCTTCACAGTCGAATAAACTTCAACTTTAATCGGCTTGATTTCCATCTTATTCCTCAAATGTAGCCTATTTACTACATAGAATCCAGTAATTTTTGGAATTTCTAACAAATGCGTTTCGCTTAACCAATTTGCGCTTTATGCCTTTACCAAGGAAGTCATTCAGACCGAAACTCAGAGCTATTTCCAAAACATTTGGAAGAATAAGTCCAAGAAGGAAATTCTCGGCAATTTTGATGAGGTGGTGAAAAAGATTGGCAAGAGAAAGGTCCCCGATTGGGATAAGATTTAGTGGGTTTTGCCTATGTTCCCTTGAAATCGAGGGGGAGAATGGTGATAATCAGCTCGCCATGCCCATGCCATTTCAAACTCTAGCAGTCCTCCTGATTTTCGGATTTTCATGTGTAAATGCCGCATCACCTGCCGTGGGCGGTCCACCCCCAGCCTCCAAAACCACAACAGTTGCTCCTGTAGACACGCTCGATATCAAACGGGTGCAGGCCGAATATGGCGACGGGAACTTTGAAACCGTGGTGCAAATCCTGGAAGATTTTCGCACCAAGCAGAAGAATTCTCGCCCGCGCGATAGTGTCCTAGTTGCAAAATTTTTGGGTGTTGTCTTTGCCTCCAACCCCAACTCGCGGGAGAAGGGCAAGTATTGGCTGTACCGGATGTTGCAGATGGATCCGAATGAAGATTTGGTCGACCTGTATGTAGGGGAAGAGGTGCAGAATACCTTTGATAAAGTGCGGCAGGAGTTCATCGTACGCCGGAATTATAAGGGCATCAACGATACCAAGCTAAACCAATCTATTCAGGCCAATCAAGAACCGGGGAAGCGGGATACCATCGTCCATCGGGATACGGTGGTGCTGAAAGGGGACAATTGGGTGTCGCCCTTGGCTGATGTGGTCAAGGATGGGCTTAGCGGCGTGAAGGGTGGCATCAAGGCTGGTATCGATGGCGGCTATGTGGCTGTCAAGGAAGAGCCGGTGAGTGAAAAGAGTTGGGGTTGGACAGGCAATGTTAATTTTGGGGCTGGGATAAAGTTTTTGAGTAAAGAGTGGGCAACGTATCCCTTAACAGATGAAACTGAGTTTCGATTTGCGACCGATATTCGCCAGAGGGGGTGGCCTATAAATATTGCCCTGGAT
>JAYUHW010000236.1:0-2641 GCA_043766615.1 Fibrobacteria bacterium
CAGCATTGCCTGGACATGGGTTTGGATATTTCCGAACAATGGATTCCGGTGGTACCGGCCGCTCATTTTATTTGCGGTGGAGTCAAAGTAGACGTCAATTCCGCCACCGAGCTTCCAGGGCTTTATGCGGTGGGTGAGACCGCGTGTACCGGCGTGCACGGCGCTAATCGACTGGCCAGTAATTCTTTGCTGGAGGGCGTTGTGTTTGCAGAGCGGGCTTTGGCACATATTCTCACTTCGCCGCATCCACGGCCTGTGCGCCGTCGTTTTCAAAATTGGAAATCCTTTGCATTGAAACCTGCACCCGAAACCATAATCTATTCGCACTCACTGGAGACCATCCGCTCCACAATGTGGCATTATGTAGGCATTGTCCGAAGCGATTTTCGCCTCGCCCGAGCGGAAGAATTTTTACGGGTCATCAGCAATCAAATCCACAAGGATTATTGGTCTTTTTCCATGGTTCCGGAACTCATCGAATTGCGCAATCTAACTTTATGTGCGGAATTGATCATTCGCAGCGCGCGCCGTCGTAAGGAAAGTCGGGGATTGCATTTTAATTTGAACTATCCACAGACCTTGCCTAAGGCGAAGCATACCACGCTCCGCACCCCAAGGGAGTAGGGACGGGTTCGCCGGTCCGGTATGCTTTCGCTACATCTAACCAGTAGCCCCTGGTATTTGCTTTTACTTCTGCCAGGGCTTTTTATTCTCGTTAGGCAATACCTGATAAGTCCAAGGCTGGCTAGTGCACCTTGGTATGGAAAGCAGATGCTATTCTGGCTTCAATTGTTGGCGTTGGCGTTACTTACCCTGGCTTTGACTGCGCCGGAATTGCATCAAACGCAGGTACAATTTCATAATCCAACCATACTAATACTGAGGGATCAAAGTGCCAGCTTCCGTAACGGCCAGGTTTTGGGCTTGGGCAAAAAATACGATCGGTTTGAAAGGACTTTG
This sequence comes from Fibrobacteria bacterium, assembly GCA_043766615.1. Taxonomy (GTDB): domain Bacteria; phylum Fibrobacterota; class Fibrobacteria; order UBA11236; family UBA11236; genus Chersky-265. The sequence continues at coordinate 961 of JAYUHW010000236.1, forward strand.
TTGGAAACTTACCGAAATCGGAAGTTTGATGTCCGAGTGGTTGACTTCCATGAATGGGCATGGCCAGTGGCGACCTCAACTACAGGCACATCAGATTCGGGTATCATTCCGGAAAGCTCCTTAACTGGAGTCCTGACAGCCTCTCTGCTGCAGCCGAATTTGTGGACTCCTCCGCCATTCCAAACCTACAAGGGGTTTTTCTTTTTTCAGATGGGCGTTACAATTTCAATTCAGAAAAAGTTTCACAGCCTTGGGCAGCGCCTTTGTTTCCGGTGGTATTCGACGTGGACTCGATCGAGGAGGTTCAAGTAGAAAAGATGAGTATTACTCTTCATCCGAATGGTAAGTCGGCTGACGGTGTTTTGCAGTACCGGAGTGTGGGAAGCAGATCCGATGCGCCGACATTGGACCTGGTTCAGTTTGGAAAACCCCTTTTTCATATGAAGTTACCGTCGGCGGCTGGTTTGCAGGTCTATCGTTTCAACATGCCGTTCGACAATACCATCACAAGTGCTACTGCTGGGATGCAGGCTGTTGTTCAGCCTGGTAATACGAGAGCTAATTTTGATCTTTATAACGATACAATGGCATTTAGTGTTTCCAATAGCCAGAACCAATCTCGCCTTTATATCTACAAACCGATTCGCAGCTTGGATGAAAAGGGGATGTTGGATATTTTATCGAATTCGGATTCACTGCCGATCGGATTTTTTGGTAGCGATGAATGGGCAAGTTTAAAGGTTAATGGCAGGGATCAAGTGTGGGTTGAATCAGAAGCGTTGGTACAAGGGAGCGGTCTAATAAAACTTTTGGAATCTAGTCCAGCCAAAGTGGTGCTATACGCACGCCCAGGGACGGATGTGCGCCGAAGCTCTCCTTGGCCTGTTGGAACATGGCAAAATTTTTCTCCCGCTGCTGAAATTCAGGTATCGCAACAGGTCGCGGAAGATTTTCCGGACGCAATTGTGCACCTAAAGGATTTGACCGGCAGGAGCCTAGTGGCCCCTATCGCTTCAGGACAATTACAGGCTGTGGTGGGCTTGCGGGAGGCTGGGAAACAGGGTGTGCTGATAGGGCGAACATCACTTTCGAATGGGAAACGGGCATTGGTTTTCCCTCTCCCGAAAATTTGGGAGGAGATATTTAATCCTCAGGTTGACTTTGCTATCCGTGCAAATATTTCCGCGTATATTCACGCTGTTAGGGCTTTGGCTAATCTGGATGAGGGGATTATAAGAGCGGTATGTCCCAGCAGAGCTTTCCATATGGTGCCTTTTGATCTCGAATTTCAAATGCCAGAATCTTGGCCTTCAGTGTCGATTTCGGTAGAAGATGCGATAAGGACACTTAAGTTGAACGTGGTAACTACCACCTCGAGACGGGCGCTTCCGTTGACGACCACAGGAAATAGTCGAAACCTGAATTGGCGCGGTCTCAGTTTGCCAGAGGGGCAGTACTCTTTAGAATTGACAAATGGAGAAACTGTTTTGTGGAAAGACTCTATTGATGTGGCTTCCAGAATCGCATTGGAGCTAGCACATATAGGTTTTGATGAATCGGCATTGGCTGAAGCAGCGGCCCAATCCGGCGGCCGGATATTGCTTCCCGAATCTTCAAAAGCGCCAAGTTCCAATTCTGCCAAGGTAACATCCCTATTACCTGACCTACCTTCCGCACAAAC